>DBCF01000217.1 GCA_002292925.1 Roseiflexaceae bacterium UBA965
CGACTATCAATCGCCGACCGTGACGCCGGCGCATTTGCGGCTCAAGTTGGTGCGCGCACAAATTCCTAAACCGGGGTTGATTTTTGCGTTACCAGACGGGAGTGCGGCGGTCATCGAACAGCGTGGGCGGATTGTGGCGTTGGCCGATGGCGGGGTGTGGCTCGACATGCAGTCACTGGTTGCCCAAAACAGCTCTGAACGTGGCTTGCTGGGTGTGGCAATCAGCCCCGATGCGGCTGCGGTATTTGTGAGTTATACCCAGACGAGCGATTTTGCGACGGTAGTGAGTCGTATGCCACTAAATGCGGGAATCCCTGACCTCGCGCAAATCAAAGAAGTCATCACCATCCCGCAGCCATTTGCCAACCATAACGGTGGGCATATTGCGTTTGGTCCTGACGGGTTGCTCTATATCGGTACTGGTGATGGTGGGTCGGGTAATGATCCACAGCAAAATGGTCAAAATCCGCAGACATTGCTAGGCAAAATACTCCGCATCGATGTCAACGATCCTACGGTGGCATACAAAATTCCCGCTGGGCAACCGGTACAGGCCGATTGGTTACCCGAGATATGGGCGATTGGCTTGCGCAATCCGTGGCGCTTTGGTTTTGACGGACAGTCACAGCTATTTATTGCCGATGTCGGCCAAAATCGCGTCGAAGAGCTCAATGTGCTGGCTGTGTCACAATTAGGCGGGGCGAATTTTGGCTGGAGCGTGCGTGAAGGTAATGACTGTTTGATGGGTGAGGGGTGTTCGTCGTTGGGGATGACTGGCCCGGTAATCACGTACCCCCACACCGAGGGGCGGTGCTCGATTACGGGTGGGTTGTATGTGGCCAATCCAGCATTACCGTCACTTGATGATGCCTTGATTTATGCTGATTTTTGTGCGGGCACGATTTATCGCTATGATCGCATGCAAGGGCAAACCACCGTACTTGACACAAATATGTATATTTCTTCGTTTGGGAGTGATGGTGCGGGCAGGGTATATGTTGCCGATTATAATGGTGGCCAAGTATACGAATTAGTCGAAAATTCCTGAGATTGAACACTAGCGAGAATATTTGCGACACACGCACGGATAATTACTATCCGTGCGTGTGTGCGTTGGTGATTAGGCGGTGACAAATGGGGCGGTAAGTGGGGTCACTGTCGCAAGGGGGAGCAACACCAAATCTAACACTTCGTCGAGGGTATCGACGGGAATAATGGTCATTTGGGCGCGGATATCGGCAGGGAGCTCATCGGCATCAATCAGGTTGCGCCGTGACAATACGATGGTGCGGATGCCGGTGCGGAAGGCGCCGAGGAGCTTTTCGCGGATGCCACCAACGGGGAGCACACGACCACGCAACGTGATTTCGCCGGTCATGGCGATATCATCACGCACCAGTCGCCCAGTGGCTGCCGAAGCCAAAGCCGATGCGAGGGTGATGCCTGCAGAAGGACCATCTTTGGGGACGGCACCGCCTGGGACATGGATGTGGATGGCGCGGCCTTCGAAGAAGTTGTCTGGAATGCCGAGGGCTTGACTGCGGCTTTTGATGCAGGTCAAGGCAGTTTCGGCGCTTTCGCGCATCACATCACCCAATTGCCCGGTAATGCGGAGCTCTTTGCCACCGGTCATGATATTGGCTTCGACATAGATGATATCGCCGCCTACTGCCGTCCACACCAAGCCGGTGGCGATACCGGGTTGGGCGATTTTTTCGCGGTCTTCGTTGAAAAAACGTGGTTGGCCGAGGGCGTTGATAAGCCAAGCCGTATCGACGACGACGGGTATCACCGTATCTGGGTGTTCTTCGAGGGTACGGGCCACTTTGCGGAGCACATTGCCGATTTGGCGTTCGAGACCACGCACACCAGATTCGCGGGTATAGCTGCGTACCAGCATTTGCAAGGCCTCGGTAGTGATGGTGACATCACTGGCTTGCAAGGCGTTGGTGTGCAATTGTTTGATGATGAGGTGTTGATTGGCGATGGCGATTTTTTCGTCTTCGACATAGCTACTCAACTCGATGATTTCGAGGCGGTCACGCAACGCCATCGGAATGGTGTCGGCGGTATTGGCGGTGGCAATAAAAAAGACATTACTCAAGTCAAACGGTACATTGAGGTAGTGATCGGTGAAGGTATTGTTTTGTTCGGGATCGAGCACTTCGAGCAAGGCCGAGGCTGGGTCGCCACGATAGTCGTTGCCCAACTTGTCGATTTCGTCGAGGAGCATGACGGGGTCGGCTGCCCCAGCGCGGCGTAATTCTTGAATGATACGGCCAGGCGCTGAGCCGATGTAGGTGCGACGGAAGCCACGAAGCTCGGCTTCGTCGCGTACACCACCGAGGCTCATCCGCACGAAGCTGCGACCGAGGGCTTTGGCAATTGACTGCCCGAGGCTGGTTTTGCCGACACCTGGGGGCCCAATCAACGCCAAAATCGGCTCGCGACTTCGCTCACCTGCACCTGCGGGCTGGGTCATCCGGCGCCGGCGCACGGCTAAGTATTCGAGGATGCGGTCTTTGACTTTGGTGAGGCCGTAGTGATCGGCATCGAGGACTGCTCGGGTGTGCGCCACATCGATGCTACTGCCACTCAGTTTGTGCCACGGCAAATCAGCCACCCATTCGAGATAGGTGCGGATGATTTGATGCTCGGGTGATGAATTGCCAATGCGTTGTAAGCGCGCTAATTCACGGTCAGCTTCTTTGCGGGCAGCCTCGGGCAAATTGGCTTCGCTCAAACGGGTTCGGAGCGCCTCAATGTCGTCGAGCTCTTCGGTATCTTCGCCAAGTTCTTTCTGGATGGCGCGGAGCTGTTGGCGCAAGTAGAATTCACGTTGTTGTTTGGCAGTGCCATCTTCGACTTCTTGGCGAATTCGCTGTTGTACTTGGAGTAGGTTGAGGAGCTTGCGATAGGCATCGCGCACAAACAGTAACCGCTCGCTGACATCAATGGTGGTCAGCAGTGTGATACGCTCTTCGAGGGTGTATTCTTGCGAGTAGCCCGTGTTGTCGGCAAGCTGACGGGGGTCTTCGATGTTGCGCACGAAGTTGCGGATTTCTTGGGGGATTTCGGAACGTAATTCGAGTACTGCGTCGATGGCCGCATGCACTTCCATTTTGAGTTGGGTAAACTCAGGGGTGACCTCGAAGGGTTCTTCGATGTCGACATAACGAGCAATGGCAACATCGCCAAAGACTTCGACTTCGTGGATTTCGGCGCGACTCAGCCCACGGACCACGATACCGTTATTGCCACTAGGTCCAGGTAAGCGCCCGATTTGTTCGATACGCGCGATGGTACCAATCGAAACTAATTCGGTTTGGTCACCGTCGTTGTTGGTCGTGCGGATGGCGAGGATGACGCGACGGTCGTATTGTTTGCTGGCCTCGGCAGCCGCTACAAATTCGTCGCTGAGGGGGATGCTGATTACCGTAAACGGCAGTACGACCGTTGCATTGAGGCTAATCAATGGTAATGTATGCGGAAGTACTTCGTGGGTTGGTACTGATACAGGCGTTTTTGGCAAATCTACGGGGGGAATGAATGTTAAATCATCACTCATATTCAGGTGCTCTTTCTGTAGTGTTATAAAACCGGACGTGGTACCGTATCTGCACTACATTGGGTATTATCCAAACTGTATATACTGGTGTCAATGAAAAATCATTAAATCTAATGCAAGTCTAATAGGAAGCATGCGTCTCTTTTGGAAATTTGGGTATATGGCCATTGTGTAGTCGCTATAATGACAATAATTGTACGAAAGGACTAATAGATGCGTACTCGTGTGCGATTTTGGTGGGGATTGTTGGTGCTCATTGGCTTATATGCGATATCGATGGGGCAACCGGCACGTGCGGAGGAAGTGGTTGCGACATTGCCACGTGGTGGCGTCTATAATCATCCAATTACCGTAATGATTGATAATCATGTGGATGCAGTACCCCAAAGTGGTTTTCAACAAGCGGCCGTGGTATTTGAAGCCCTCGCTGAGGGTGGGATTACCCGTTTTATGATGGTATTTAATGGTGATGCATTTACCCCTACTGCCATTGGTCCGGTCCGGAGCACCCGGCTTTATTTTGGGCAATTAGCACTCGGCTTCAAAGCTGTCCATGTCCATGCTGGTGGCTCACCTCAAGGGCTCGCCTTGCTGGCAAATAGTACGCAAACCATCGATGTTGATGCCCTACGCCGTGGCAATGGTGGTCCGTTTTATCGGACAACGACCAATGTGGCGCCGCATAATTTGTTTACGAGTGCCAATGGGTTGCTGGCGCACATCGCCCAAAAAGGCGTTGGCCCGATACAACCGGCGAGCGTCGATGGCAATGGTGCACCGTTACCCGTTTCAGACCCCGATGTGGGCTATCTCTATCGCGATGATGGTGATGCGGCAGTCCGCCCTACAGGTCAACGGATTAGTTATTATTTTTTGAATCGCGCTACTGGGGCAACCTGGGTGTATGATCCGACCAGTAATAGTTATGGCCGCATGGTGAAGGGCAAAATCGCCCGTGATGCCAACACCAAAACACAAATCGCCGTCAAAAACGTGATTGTGATGGAAGTGCCAAGCCAGCGCATCATGGGCGATCCCAAGGGCCGCATGGATGTCGAAGTCGTCGGTAAAGGTCCTGCGGTAATCTATCAAGATGGATTGGTGTTTGATGTGGAATGGCGCAAAGAAACTGCCGAATCGCCCTTGCGGTTTTTTTATCTCGATGGCGTGACCGAAGTGAGCATGGTCCGTGGGCAAATGTGGATTGCGGTGTTGCCCACATTGACTCGCCTCAGCGTCAACTAATACCCACAGTCTGACGAATCATCTGTTTTGGTATACACCACCCCTACCAAGCTTCGTGCTTGATGGGGGTGGTGCGGTTAGGGGGTTTTGATGGTAATGGGAAGTTGCCACGTGCCGTTGTCGCTGCCGCTGATAATCATGCGGGCACCGTCACTTGGTCGGAAAAAGCCCAACACGATCGTATAGTCACCGGCGGGGAGTGCCGATGTCGTCAAATCGGTATTGATGACAACGAGTTCACCGGCTGGCCAATCGGCAATCGGGAAGTCGCTCCGTGGTGGGTTGGCCCGTTCACTGATTTTGGTGCCATTGGCATCAAACAAATGCACAAACAACCACCAATTGGGCTCACTCACAGGGGTGTTGACCTTGAGGTATAGGTTCATATTGAGGGTATTACCGCGCATTGGTAATTGGGTATTGGGGCTGAGTGGTGAGATCTGATTGCGTGGTTCGCCACGACCAAGCCGCACTCCCAGAATTTGCACTCCATCACTGGTGGTAGTGGGTTGCCCGGCGGTAGCAAGCAAGTTGGTTGGGTCTTGGGTATAAATGTCGAATGCTTCGCCATTGCCACCGTACGAGCTACTTGGGATTGACTGCAACAGGGTGAGGGTATCAGGAATTTGCAATTGTGCAAACTGGCTACGATTGATGACGAGTTGTTGCAACCCTGCTGTTTGCCAAATCGCAATATCGCCGGTGTTGTTGATCGTGGCATCACAACTTGGGGTATTAGCGACGGTAATTGGTTCATAGGTACAAATATGTACCGCCCCTTGTGGTTGGGCGGCGGTGATGCTATCGATGGTGAGGAGGTTGTATGGGCGTTGCATGAATTGAAATTGGGCCACACTCGCCATGACTGGCTGACTAAACACGAACGCACAGACGATGGCGATGCGCAGTGTGAGCGATGGTATCCAACGGCGTAGGTAATCAACGGACCAGTGGGTGCTATGGGCGATATACACCGCAGCATAGACCACGAGCGGCATCAGGTTGCGCATATAGTGTCGTTCGCGTGACAAGAAAAACACGAGTTGGATGAGCATAAAAATAACCATGCCGATGTCAACGAGGCGTTTTTTGCGCAGTACAATAACCATACCAGTCAGGGTGGCGATGGTGCCGGTCAATAACCAGCCTTCGTGCTGGAAGAACCAGACATAATACGTCCAATCCCACGGTTTGAAGTTGGGGTCTGGGCGACTATAGTGCGAAATCTGTGAATCAAGATTGGCGCGGATTTCGTTGATTGACCAAAAAATCCCTGGTGTGGTGACAAAAAAACCAATTAACGTGCCCGCCCCAATAATGGCACCGTTGCGGATGAGGTTGCGCCAGTCACGTTGGGTGACGAGTGGCCATTGCATGAGGGCGGGGATGAGGACAGCTGCGGCAAGGTTGTATTTGGTGCCTGTCGCAAGCCCACACATCAGCGCTACAATCCAGAGTTGGCGGGTAGTAGGTGTAAGCGAATATTGCCAACAACTCCCCATAATGAGAAATGTGAAAAGTCCCACCATAATGTCAGGGGTGATGAAGCCACTTTGTTCTTGGTGGAACGGGAGCAACGTTAACCAAACGGCTGCGACGATGGTGGCCCACCCCAGTTGATATTGGCGAGTATGCCAATATGCGGCAATGATACCTGCAAGCCCGACGAGTATCATGGTGATGCGGCCATGCACAAATGGGGAGCTCACGAGGGTGATGCGGTCGGTGGCACGGCTCATAACTGCAGGGTCAATCGGGGTAAAGAGTTGGCCGATCCAGACACCTACAAAGGTGACATAGACGGACAAATGAGGGCGGTCAAAATTGTTGGGAATCCACGAACGATTGCGCAACATGTCGAATAACATGTTGATGACATAGGGCTCGTCTGGTTGGGGCGTATAGGGCAAGGCAAAATAAACCATCGGCCAGCGCAACACCGTTGCGACAATGATGATGATGCCGAGGGTGATATGGTACACATAGCGTTGCCATAATTGTCGAATTGCATGTATCATAGAGCGGACTCAATCTGATGTAACAAGAGCTTGCTCTATTATAGTAAACATTCGTCATGGATGGATATGTGGAGTAGGCGATGCCAAGGAGGCTATGATGCGTTTAGGTGGTCCACTATTTGGGAAGTATGATTCCCCCGAAGCATGGTTAGCCGAATTAGCCCAATTAGGTTATCGGGCTGCCTATTGTCCGATTGATGAAAAAGCGAGTGCGGCCACCGTGACGCGCTTTCGTCAGGCGGCAGCAGCCGCTGACGTGGTGATTGCCGAGGTGGGCGCGTGGAGCAATCCACTGGCCACAGACGATGTGACCCGCCGCGCCGCAATCACTTTTTGTCAAGAGCGGTTAGCGCTCGCAGATGCGATTGGTGCCCGTTGTTGTGTCAATATTGCCGGGTCACGGGGCAGTGAATGGGACGGCCCCGATGCGGCTAATTACACCGCTGACACCTTTGCGTTGATTGTCGATAGTGTGCGCACGATTATCGATGCCGTCAAGCCAACGCAGAGTTTTTATACTCTCGAAACAATGCCATGGATGTACCCTGATTCCCCCGAAGTCTATGTCGAACTCATCAAAGCCATCGATCGTCCTCAATTTGCAGTGCATTTTGACCCCATCAATATGATGAACAGTGTGCCACGGTTTTATCAGCATCGGGAATTTGTGCAACAATGTGTGGATTTGTTGGGACCCATGATCAAAAGCTGCCACATCAAAGATATGCGGATTGACCGCCCGTTCGTAGTGGCACTGCGTGAAACAGCCCCAGGGCTGGGGATGCTCGATTATGTGGCGATTTTGCGAATTTTGGCGACGTTGGACGTCGATACTCCCTTGATGCTCGAACACCTCGCCGAAGCCCACGAATACACTGCTGCTGCCCAATATGTGCGTGATGCGGCAGCGACTGCCAGATTGGTATGGCGGTAGGATCGGGGTACAAAAAACGCCGTGTAGTGGGTTCGTAATAACCCACTACACGGCGCTTTATGTTGGTGTCAAAGTTTGATGATTTTTTTGACGGCTTCGATGAGTCGGTCACCATCGTTGGGGGTGTTGTAGGCTTGGATGGCCACCCGCAAAAAGGTGTGATCATGCCATTTTACAACGGGGATTTCGATTTGGAATTCTTCCCACAAGCGGTGATAGTGGTATTGCTCGCCAGTAGGGACGGGGCAGAGTGCCATTTGATTCCACCACAAATTGGATTCGTCAGAAACGGGGGTGAGCCCAGTAATGCCGGCAAATTCTTGGCGAATTTGTGAGCCCAACGCATGACAAGCGGCACGTACAGCCGGCCAGTTGTGCGTGTGTTGGAATTCGATGGCGGCGGGTACAGCCAGCCACGGGGCGGGGTCGTTGGTACCGACATTTTCGTATAAGTTGGTGAAACGACTACCAGTTTGGGTGTGGCGGCTCAAATTCCAGCTACACACAAAGGGTTCGAGCATATCTTGTTTGTCGCGACGGGCATACAAAAAGCCGGCACCTTTGGGGGCACACAGCCATTTGTGACAGTTGGCGGCATAAAAGTCGGGATCGAGGGCGGTCAAATCGAGGTCGATATGTCCGGGCACGTGGGCACCGTCGATGATGGTCAAAATCCCGGCAGCGCGGGCGCGCTTGATGATTTCGGCAATCGGGAAGATGAGGGCGGTAGCCGAGGTGATGTGACTAATCGAGATGGCCTTGGTGTTGGGGGTGACACCAGCCCAGAAGTGTTCGATGAAGGCTTCGGGGGTGGTCATGGGGATGGGTACTTCGCGGTAGACGATTTTGCCACCGTAGCGTTTGAGGTGATATTCCCAGGTATTGTTGATGGCACCGTATTCGTGGTCGGTGGTGAGGATTTCGTCATCGGGGCCAAAGCGCAACGAGTTGATGACGATATTCATGCCATAGGTGATATTGGGCACAAACACCACATCATCGGCGTCTGCATTAACAAATTTGCCGAGGGCAGCCCGGGCTTCGGCGAGCAGTGGTAACCGGCGGCGTCCAAAGAAATGCACCGGCTCTGATTCGAGCTCATCTTGCCATTTGCGATAGGCGGCGATGACGGGGCGAGGGCAAGCACCAAAGCTACCGTGATTGAGGAATACAATGTCGCGGCGCAGGTTGAATTGACTGGCTAAATCGGGCAACGGCAATGTGAGTACAGGCGTCGTCATAGATAGATTCCTTTTGAATAGTAGTGCGTGCAGACGAGTATACCAGACATTACGCATGCCATATCAAAAGTAGGTGCACTACTCCAAACGCAAGCGAAATGAACCGATGTCAATCGGGATTGAAGGGTCATAGCCCCGTCGATTGCCTGGTGGGGTACGGTTGAGGGCATTCATAAACTCAAGCCAGCGGCGTTCGTCGCTTTTGTAGCGGCGCTGGCGAATTACATCGCTAATCCACGTGCGATCGCTGGGGCGAATGTTGAGCGGGATGCGCCGGATGAGGTCGCTCACCGCCACATCCCACACCAGGATAGTCCCGGTGATGTCGGCACTTATCAGGGTTCGCCCATCGTCGCTGAGGGTGAGGGCACTGATGCGATGGTTGTGTTTGTTGAGTTCGATTGGTTCGAGCGATTCATGCAACCGCCACAGGGTGATGGTGCCATTCGTACTTCCCCCAATCACGATGCCACGATGGGGGATACTGGTCATCACACTGGGGATGCCGTGGGGTAATGGAACATTGGCAATCAATTCACCACTATAGCTTTGGCGAATCTGGAACCCACTGGTGGCTGCCCCCGAGAGTAACTGTGCGCCCCCATGCAAAAAGACGATTGGCGCCGTCCCAGCGTATTGTTGTTGTAATACGCCATCGAGCAGGCGCCAAATTCGTACCACGTCATCGCCACACACCGCCGCAACCAGTTGGCCATTTGGGCTAAAAACGACCTGCTCAGCGACGCTCGGTATATCTAAGCGGGCAATCGGGTCACCACGGTCAAGCCAGCGCGACAAGGCATCACCGGCGAGGAGCTCACCACTCGGCATACGCCAAATGGTGATGGCATGGTCGCGTGGTACGCTCTGATTGACGAGTGCCAACGCCGGTGCAGAACCAGCTACGGCATAGTACTGACCGTCAGCGCTTAGGGCAATGTGTGCCACCCGGGCAGATGGCGTCCGGATGCTACTCAGATGTACCCCTTGTAATGACCAAAAATGAAAGGCTTCTTCGCCACTACTAATCAAGGTGTCGCTATCGGGGATGAGCTGAATGGGGCTTCGTCCGGCGTATTTGCCTTGTATAGTGCGCTGGTGTAAATCCCAGACGTGGATTGGCCCGACACTGGCGGCACTACAGAGGAAGCGACTATCTCGCGAAAAAACCAACGAATGTGCGGGCCATTGATGCGGCTCTGGGTCAGGCAGGGGATTTCCATCACTGAGTTGCCAGAGCAACACTGCCCCATCGCCGTCAGTCGCTGCCAGTGTGTTGGTGTCAGGGCTAATCGCGATGTGGTGGATACCACGTCTGCCACCACTGAGGGTCAGGCGGAGCTGTGGTTGCGGTTCTTTGCCCGCGAGACAGGTTTCGGCAATATTGCGCAATACCCCCAACGGCATGGTTTGATTTCTGACTGCAGGTTCGGCGTCTTCGTTGAGATGAACGATGAGGCGGGCCGCCCAGCGGGCTGGCGCATAGCGGGCGACCACGGCTGCCACGTTGTGCATCAACGGCCGGCGCAGTTGTTGTACCGCCTCTTGCCATTGGGCATCATTGAGGTCTGCCACATAGATGAGTGATGGTGGCAATAAAGGTGGTGCGTTGGGTTCTTCTTGTAGCGCCGTAGCGATGCGTTCACGTAGGTGGGGTGTGCACTGGCTATAGGCTTTGAGCACGAGCTGGCAATCGGGGTCACAGGCACGGAATGCCTCAACTTGACTAGTCAGCAATAAATACACCGCCCGCCAGGTCATTTCTTCGGGGAGGTAATTGGCGCGCCGGGCGATTTCGAGGGCGATAGGGATATTTTGCTCAATTGCGAGTATGCACAACGCTTGGCGGGTGTCACTGCGTTGGAGCGACAACAACGTCCGGCGCGCCCGTTGAGCAATTGATTGGTTGTGGTCGCCACAGGCAATAATCAGCGCTGGCAATAGTCCAGGGCGGGCATTGATGAGCAACTCGAGTTGGCCGATATGGAGCGCACTGAGTACCCGTGCATCAGGAGGTGCGTTGGCAATCCAGCCATGTTGGGCAATCAAGCGCCCAAGCGTCGGGTGACGGGTCAACGCCCACACACTGCAAATCACATTGATGTGGCGCCAATCGGCGTGTTGTGATAATGCTGCCACCGCGGCATTGGTGGCATCGTTATCGTTACCATTCATGATGACTTCGAGCAAGGTGTCGAGTGCGGTCAACGAGGCATCGCGGGCCAAGGCAACCGCTGCCCGCTGCCGACGCGAACGCCGTAACAAACGGGTTTGGCCATTGAGGATGGTGCGGTATTGGCGGATGCGCTCGTTGTTCACTCGTATTACCCCATCGTGCTGATATGGTCTGGGCGGATGGTGTAGCGTACCCGCACTTCGTCGGCAGGACCTTGGTATATCGCTCTATTGAAATAGCGCAACGATAATTCGTTGATGTGGGCCCGGCCAATTTCGGGATTAGAAAAGTCAATAATCGGACCGCGAACCGCAACGTAGCGATAAGCCGATGCCGTGTCAACAATCATCAACGCTACATAAGGACGAGCCTGCATGTTGCGGTCTTTGATGCGACCTGTGGCGGCATTGACATAAAACAAGCCGTCGGCATAACTAAACCACACCGGTGTGACTTGTGGTGTGCCATCGCTCATCGTGGTGGCAAGTGATGCGACGAGTGGGCGTTCGATTAAATCCATAAACGATGCGGGGATCTGGCTCATGCGTTGTTCCATTTCAAATTGGGGATGACATGCTCACCAAATGCGTTGATAAACGCAGTTTGATTGCGACCCACATTATGCACGTGGATTTCGTCAAAGCCGAGGTCGACAAAGCGCTGGATGTGGGCACGGTGTTCGTCGATATTGGCCGAAATCAGCATGCGGTTGGTGAAGTTTTCGGGGCGGACGAGTTTGGCGATTTCGGCGAAATCTTCGGGGCTGCGGATGTCTTGTTTGGGGAATGGCATACCGCCGTTTGGCCATTCGGTCATAGCGTTTTGGACGGCTTCTTCGTGTGTTTCGGCCCACGACATGTGGAGCTGCAACAGTTTGGGCATGGTGCTAGGGTCTTTGCCGACGGATTTGGCGCCATCGGCGAATTTGCCGAGGAGCATTTTGAGTTTTTCGGGGGCAGCACCTGGCGTGATTATGCCATCACATTCACGCCCTGTCCAGGCTGCGGTAACCGGGCCGGCGGTGGCGACATAGATGGGCGGCGGGCTATCGGGTAATGTCCAGAGTTTGACGCGTTCGATGCTGAAGTATTTACCGTTGTCGTGTTTGACCACTTTGCCACTCAACAATTGTTTGATGATACCAATGGCTTCTTGCATCATGGCTAGGCGCACATGCGCTTCGGGCCATTCGCCGCCCACTACGCGCTCGTTGAGGGCTTCACCACTGCCGAGTCCCAACCAAAACCGACCCGGGGTCATGGCAGCTTGAGTGGCGGCGGCTTGGGCGACGACGGCGGGGTGATAACGGAAGCTTGGGCAGGTCACGCCTGGCCCAAAGGTCATTTCGGTGGTAGTGGCGCCGAGAGCCGCCATCCAGCTCCACACAAAGGCATTGTGCCCTTGTTGGGGGACCCATGGTTGGAAGTGATCGGCAGCCATGACCGCTTTGAAGCCGCGTTGGGCTGCCAGAATCGAATAGTTGAGCAATTCCGTAGGGTGAAATTGTTCGAGGGCAGCGGCGTAGCCGATGATTCCCATAATTATGCCTCTTTTGTCTAAAAATCAGTCTTCGTCAGTATGCTCGGGGCGTAAGGCCAAGCGCGACAGCAAGCGTCCGGTTTGGCGCCCGCCTGGGTCATTGCGCAAACGAAAGAGGTCAATCGGGCGGTCGATGTCAAAGGTAATCGGGCCGTCACGGATGGTAATGATGGGTAAATTGGCGGCTTTGGCTGCAGCCATATGGCGCTGTAGACTGCCGGCTCCAAACGACCAATGCATGCGCATCACCGCATCGCAGGCGAGCGCAGTGGTGCCACCATCGTGTGATCCGGCCAGTGCCACACCACCACTCGGCATACTATTGACAAATTCATCAATGTCATCGGCTTCGACGAGGGGTAAATCTGCATGAATAATCAAAATTGCGGTGGCAGGGGGGAGTTGGGCAATGGCTAACTGGAGCGAATGATTGAGATTGGTGCCTACATCACTAATCAACGTAATATTGCGTGACGTTACCAATGCCTGGGCGGCGCCATCACTAGCCGTGACGATGATATTATCGACGGTATGGCTTTGGGCCAAGGCCGTCAATACATCGTCGAGCATAGCCAGCGCCAATGCGCGTCGGTCGGCCGGTGAGAGTACCGAGGCGAGCCGACTTTTGGCTTCACTCAAGGTTTTGAAGGGTACAATTGCGGTTGTCATGGCAAGGTCGCCATAAATTCCATGCATGTGCGCGCCAAATGAGCTTTACGCATATCATCACTCATGATGGTATCAGTGACACATACTGCCATCCCGAGCGCCTCGATGGCCGGTGCCAAGGCGGCATCGACATTGTCGATTACCATACCATCAATCAGCCCTTGGTAGTGGCGGGCTATCCCCAACGCCGATACTTCGATACCGGCATAGTTGAGCATCGCCACCGCAGGTCCTTTAATTGCGGCACCACCCACAATCGGACTAATCGCAATCGCTGGGACGTGGCGTTGTGCAATCAATTGGCGCACATTGGGTAGCGCCAGAATCGTCCCCACACTGACCAGCGGATTGCTCGGGGCGATGATAATCCCCGTGGCCGAGCGCAGACTATGCAACACATCGGGCGTGGCGTGTGCACCCGTAATCCCGTGATAGTGGATGCCCGTAATCTGGGATTTGGCACGATCACGCACTAAATATTCTTGGAAGTGAACCTCGCCTGCGGGTGTATTGATATGTGTCTGTACCGAGTCATGCGTCATTGGGAGCAAGGTGACATTGACTCCAAATGCGCGCCGGAAGCGATCAGTGATTTGGGTTTCATTGAGGCCTTGTTTGCGTAGTGCCGTGCGTTGGATGTGCAACGCCAAATCTTTGTCACCCAACATAAACCAATCGGGGGCCCCAAGGGTACGGAGCATCGACATGCAATGGTCGCTGTCGTCGATAATCCCCCAGCCTTGACCGGGGTGAATGATGCCAGCTAGCGTACACATGACGATGTCGATATCGGGGCTGATAACTAAGCCATGGAATTCGATATCGTCACCGGTATTGATGATGGCACAAATGCTGGTCGGGTCAACGATTTGATTGAGCCCTGCCAAAAACCGGGCAGCACCTACACCGCCCGAAAGCACGACTGTTTTGTGGGTAATGTCATTGTGTGAAAGTTGTGTTTCCATTTAATCATTCTACCAAAAAAAACAGAACGGCACAGGGAAAATCTCACGTATATGCAGGGTGTTTTTTAATGGATTATAGCGTAGCACCAATTTGTCAACGGTTAATCGTTTATATTCCAGCGTAAATCTGTACCAGTGCGTTTGGGGCGGCGTACTGGCGCCTGTGCCATATAGCCCACGGGGATGAGCGCTTGCGGTACCCATTGTGGGTCGAGTGCAAACACACTTGTGACCACATCACGACAAAACAACGGCGCACACATCCAGCCACCATCAAGCCCATGCGCCACCGCCGTCAACAACAGGTTTTGGATGGCACAGCCGATACTTTGCACGGCCATCAAGTATTCGGCTTGCTGACGCGGGGCATCAGGGTAAGAGTCAAGTACACTCAGGTCAACACAGGGCAAAAAAAGGAGGGGCGCCGTGGTGATACGCGCGCGTGACGCCGCCACCCGGGTGGCGATGACTGCGGCATCGCTACCATCACTACCAAGCTGTGCTTGCCATTCGGCGCTCATGGCATCGCACAGGCGCACGCGCGGAGTACCAGCGCCAATTACCACGAACCGCCACGGTTGGCGGCCGTGGGGCGACGGTGCTTGAGCCGCCGCTGCGAGGAGTGCTTCGCAGACCGCCTCGGGTACTGGCGTATCGCGGAAGCGGCGCACGCTCTGGCGGGTATAAATGGCGTCGTGGAGGGTTGTGTCCATGAAGATTACCGGAACAAGTCACGATTGGCGGGGCGAATCAACGCTTGAGCACTCGCTTCGACGGCGCGGTAATGCATGCCCCGCACGATAGCCACCGGGATGCGGTCAATCTTGCCCATGACTAATTCCGCCGCAGCCGCAATTTCATCGCCAATGGCGAGGATGCTTGCTTGCATGTGATAGCCGTAGGGGTCATCGACCCCCGCATAACTTTCGATGGGGTCGATACCCGCCACACCGATGGCAATATTGACTTGCCCTTCGCGCCAGGCCCGCCCAAACGTATCAGAAATAATTACGGCAATGGGCAGATTGGTGGCCGCACACAGCGTATCACGGATGACGCGGGATGAGGCATCTGAATCAACGGGGAGCAGGGTGATATGGTGCCCGCCATCGACGTTTGATTCGTCGACCCCTGCATTGGCACAGATAAACCCATGGTGCGTTTCGCAAATGAGCACGCCCCGATCCATTTTGATGATGCGTTTACTTTCGCGCAAAACCACTTCGTAATAATTAGCGTCTTTGTGCCCTTGAGCAGCAGCCATATGCGCCATATGTGATGGCTCGACGTCGCGGGGGTCGACGATTCGCCCTTCGGCTTTTGAAACGATTTTTTGGGTGATGACAACGATGTCGTGGGGCTGCAGGGTGATTTGGTTGGCAGCGAGTGCCTCCAAAATCAATGCGCCGAGGTCAGCACCAAGCGGAATTTCGCCAATACCATGCACCGGGATAATACTAATTGCTGAACGCATGCGCTTCACCTGTGGCAATCGAAATACCTGTGTAGTGTACCATGCGCACTTGATTACGTGGCTGTCTATGTCTGACTTTGCCAAATTGCCCAGCGGGCTATTTTTCACCCCAAAAATCGGCTATAATATAACCGGTTTTTGAGTTTTTTGTGCACAGAAAAAGGAGTCACTAATGGACTTCACTGCCGATTACGATATGTTCCTCAACGAGGAACACGACATGCTTCGCCAGACCGTACGTGATTTTGCCACCCGCGAAGTATCACCTCACATCCGTGAATGGGATCGGAGCGGCGCCTTGCATGGTGAAGGCCCCGAGACCCGCACCCACATCCGCCCACTTATAGAAAAAATGGGCAAATTGGGCTTCCTCGGGATTTGTTTGCCCGTACGCTACGGCGGTGCTGGCATGGATTACCTGGCGCTTGCCGTGTTGTGCGAAGAACTCGAACGCATCGACAGCTTTTTGCGCGTGGTTGCCAGTGTCCACATCGGCCTCAACTCCATGACCATCTTTCAATGGGGTAACGAAGCCCAAAAGCAAAAATATCTCAAGCCCCAAGCTGAAGGCAAACTCATCGGCGCCTATGGTTTGACCGAGCCCAATAGCGGCACTGACGCCGGCGCCATGGAATCAACTGCTCGCCGCGATGGTGACCATTACATCCTCAATGGCGAAAAAATCTGGATTAGTTTGTCAGACGTGGCCGATACCTTTGTGGTGTTTGCCAAAACCGACCCCTCCAAAGGCAATCGCGGTATTTCATGTTTTATCGTTGAACGCAACATGCCCGGCTTCTCGTCATACCCGCTCCACGGCAAATTGGGCGTGCGGGCCGGCAACACCGGCGGCATCGTCATGCAAGATGTGCGTGTTCCTGTCGAAAACCGCATCGGCGAAGAGGGTGAAGGCTTCAAAATCGCCATGGGCGCCCTCGACAATGGTCGCTACACCGTCGCTGCTGGCGCAGTCGGCTTGATCCAAGCTGCACTCGAAGCATCAGTGAAATACGCCAAAGAGCGCCACACCTTTGGGGTGCCGATTGGTGATCACCAATTGGTCAAACGCATGATGAGCCACATGGTACGCAAAATGGACACCGGCCGCTTGTTGGTTTATCGCGCTGGCTGGATGAAAAACGCTGGTCGTCGTAACAGCCGCGAAACGACCCTCGCCAAATGGCATGCCACCGTCAGTAGCTGGGAAGCTGCCGACGATGCAGTACAGATCCACGGTGCCTACGGTTTCTCTGACGAATACCCCGTCGAGCGCTTTTTGCGTAACTCGCGTGGTGGCGTAATCTACGAAGGTACCCGCGAACTCCAAGAATTGCTCCAAGCCGATTTTGCCATGGACATCCGTGGTAATCCCCCCATCCGCTGTGAACTCCCCGCCTACAATCGCGCCGAATGGGAAGCCGAATAATAATCACGCCTGGGGAGGTGAATATGCGTATTCACCTCCCCAGTGTCTTTTTGATAATGGGTGAAAGAGCACAAAATGAACATTGTTGTCTGTCTCAAACAGGTGCCACGTGACAATACCGTGGCGATTACCGCCAATCACGCCATTGATGCCAGTGGGATTGAGCCAATCATCAATTTGTTTGATGAATACGCCCTCGAAGCCGCCTTGCAACTCAACGACACTCATGGCGGTACGGTGACCGTACTGTCGCTGGGTGATGACGAATGGCAAGACCAAATGCGCCGCGCCATGGCGATGGGGGCCACTGATGCCTTGTTGGTGCAAGCCGATGCCCAATACGACCTCTTTTCTGCTGCCCAAATCATCGCCAATGCCATTCGCCATCTCGGTATGCCCGATGTGGTGATGTGTGGCCGCAATGCTACCGACGACGAAAGCGCCGCCTTGGCTCCCATGCTGGCCCGCCTGCTGGGCTGGCCCCAAGTGACCTATGTGACGGCAATCACTGCCAGCGACGCCACGTCACTGACGGCAGTGCGCCAACTCGAAGACGAACGCGAAACGGTGCAAGTCACGTTACCGGCTGTGCTGAGTATCGCCAAAGGCGAACAAGAGCCGCGCTTCCCATCGCTATTGCGGGTGCGTAAATTTGCCAAACAAGTCATCCCCACGGTGACGATTGCCGATATCGGTGCCCCCAGCGCGCCGGCAGTCCAAATCATCGACCGTGTGCCGCCGGCGGCCCGCAAAGGTGGCGAGATTATCGCTGGCGCCGATGTGGCCGCCAAGGTTGCCGCATTGGTTGACCGTTTAATCGCCGATCAAGCATTGTAAGGGGCCACCATGTCACAACAAATTTGGGTCCTTATTGACCAAATCAATACTGAATCAACGCCTAGTGCTGCTCAACGCGAGCTTATCGCCCGGGCTACGGCGCTGTCTTCACACGTCACCGCCCTGGTGGTCGGTGCCAACGTCGGTGCGCTTGCCCAATCTACTGCCAGTTATGGCGTACAACAGGTGGCCGTAATCGACGATGCCAATCTGGCAGATGGTGCCGCCGATGCCCTCACCAGCGCCATCGTCGCTGCCATCAAATCTGCCGATGTCCAATTGCTGTTGACCACTAGCACCTTGCGTATACGCGATGTGAGTGCGGCAGTGGCTGCCGAGTGTGGTGGCGCTTTGGCCGTCGACGCCAGTGACGTCCGGATTGCATCTGCCGGGGTCCAGGCCGTGCGCGGTTCGCACGGTGGCAATGTGATTACCACGTTGCAATTTGGTGCGACGTTAGCAGTGGTGTCGGTGCGCAAACAAACCCACGCTGAAGCTGTCTCTGGAGCAACTTCCGCACCGATTAATGCCTTGGCGGTCACCGTACCTGCCAGTGCGATTCGCGTACTGAGTCACGACCGCAATCAAGCGGGGGTCAACTTGGTTGACGCCACGGTGATTGTGTCGGGTGGGCGCGGGCTTGGTAATGCCGAAAACTACCATCGTTTGATTCCCGCCTTAGCCACCACGTTGGGTGGCGCCTATGGTGCCTCACGTGCTATCGTCGATGCCGGCTGGGTGCCTTACGATCATCAAGTGGGCCAGACGGGCAAAACCGTTAGCCCCAAGTTATATGTGGCCGTGGGGATTTCGGGTGCCATTCAGCATTTGGCAGGGATGCGCTCGGCCCGGACCATTGTTGCCATCAACAAAGATGCCGATGCCCCCATCTTCCGTATCGCCAGCTATGGTATCGTGGGTGACGCCCTCGAAGTCGTCCCAGCCTTGATTGCCGAAGTCGCGCGCCGCCGCGGCTAAATCGGTGTACGACAAACCGGCGTCCCACGTACAGTGGGACGCCGGTTTTGTGTGTGTAGGTGACGGGCGGGTCGGTTTACGGCAACATATAGCCAGTGGCCAGGGTGGTGTATTCAGCGATTTGGTTGGCGACCCACGCGTCGTCACGGCCGAGTTCGTCGGCCATGAATCGAGCCACTGCCGG
Organism: Roseiflexaceae bacterium UBA965; assembly: GCA_002292925.1. Classification (GTDB taxonomy): domain Bacteria; phylum Chloroflexota; class Chloroflexia; order Chloroflexales; family Roseiflexaceae; genus UBA965. The sequence continues at coordinate 19,255 of DBCF01000217.1, forward strand.
TGCCATGGCGATGCTGGCTTTGGCGTTGAGCAGGAGCGCCCGTGTGCGCCGTGCCAACACATCTTCGACGGTGCGGGCTTGCTCCATCCGCACTGCCCAGATGACTTCGGCGCCGGTATAGGGCAAATCGGGGTGGATGGGAGTGGCCCAGGCGGGGTTTTCGTGCATCAGGGTACGAATCGCGGCGGCATCACTACCATAGACCTGCATGTCGTCGCTATCAGGGGTGGTGCTGTAGCCGTGCAGGTGCAGGGTTTTGGTGACGGATGGCCGCACGGCGAGATTGGCCGATTGTTCGATGCGATTGACGGCGTCTTCGCCCATATGCCGGTAGGTGGTCCATTTGCCGCCGGTAATAGTCATCATGCCACTGTCGGCAAAGACGATGGTATGGTCGCGCGACAACGATTTGGTGTTGCCGTCGCTACTACTTGCTTTGACCAATGGGCGTTGGCCGGCAAATACACTCAAGACATCGGTGGCGGTGGGGCGGCGGCTGAGATATTTGGCGGTATGACTGAGCACAAACTCGATTTCGTCGGCAAGTGGGCGCGGCTCGATTTGTGATTCAGGTACGGGGGTATCGGTGGTGCCAATCACCACACAATCATGCCACGGCAAGGCAAACAACACCCGCCCATCGGCGGTTTTGGGGATCATCACGGCATGATCGCCGGGCAAAAACGACCGATCGACCACGATATGGATGCCTTGGCTCTGGGCCAATATCGGTTTGACGGTAGCATTGTCGAGGCGGCGAATCTGGTCGACAAAAATCCCCGTAGCGTTAATCACCGATTTGGCGTTGATGGTAAAGGGGAGCCCGCTTTCGCTGTCACGAGCGGTAACCCCACAGATTTTGCCATTGGTATCGTGCAACAAGCCGTCAACGGGCATGTGGTTGAGTAACGTGGCACCAAGATTGCTGGCGGTGCGCAACAAGGTAATGGCCAAGCGTGAATCATCGAATTGCCCGTCGTAATAAACGATACCCCCTTTGAGCCCCTTGGGAGTCAAGGTGGGGGCGAGCGTGAGCGCTTCATTGCGACTAATCAGTCGCGAGAACCCAAAGCCTAACTTCCCTGCCATTACGCTATACAACAATAACCCAGCCCCATAAAAAGGCATGTCGATGAAATTGTAGGCGGGGACGACATGGGGCATGACTCGGACAAGGTGGGGGGCGTTGTTGCGCAGGCGCCCACGTTCGTGCAATGCTTCATAGACCAACGACAAATTGCCTTGAGCCAAATAGCGCACGCCACCATGGACTAATTTGGTGGCACGACTCGAGGTGCCTTTGGCAAAGTCGTAGGCTTCGAGGAGCAAGGTTTTGTGGCCACGACTGGCAGCGTCGACAGCGATGCCAAGTCCGGTGGCGCCGCCACCAATAATCACAATATCCCAGAGTTGCGTGCTCGTGACGCTAGAGAGGAGTTTTTCACGTTGCATGAGTGTTCTCGTTCCGTATTTTGTTACTAAATATATTCTACCAAAATTACCGTATGACATGTATCATCTTGCATCGTTATGCGGATATGTGTAGCTGTGTCGTGACGTAATTATTGCGGTTCCGTTGATTTTTTTGTGATAGTGTTACGAAATCAAAACTTTGGATGATATGCAGTAGCGATGAAATAGCGTATGATGGAGATATTATGCACCAATAACATCATTGTCTGACGGCAGTGATATCAGGGAGTTATTTTATGAAGACAAAAACTGCAACTGTTGCGAATACCACACTGATTAAACCCCATATGGATAGTCACAAACTGCGTGTGCTTGAATCGATTCAGCAACGGGTATTGTGGTTGGCGACGATGATGATTCACCATGCAAATAATGTCCGCCCCAATACTGATGGCACAAAAGTGGGTGGTCACCAGGCATCATCTGCCTCGACGGTGACCTTGATGACGGCGTTATATTTTCACTTCCTCAAAAAAGGTGACCGGGTTGCGGTCAAACCCCATTCTTCACCGATTTTCCATTCAATTCAATATTTGTTGGGGAATTTGCCCAAGCGTTACATGACCACTTTGCGTGAATTCGGTGGGTTGCAATCATACCCGAGCCGCACCAAAGACCCCGAGCAAGTTGATTTTTCGACAGGGTCAGTGGGATTAGGCGTCGTTGCACCATTATTCACCTCGCTGACGCAACGTTTTTTGCGTGACCATGGTGCTGCCATCCCCGAGCGCCGGTTTGTGGCGGTGGTAGGTGATGCCGAGCTTGATGAAGGCAACGTCTGGGAGGCATTGCTCGACGAAGCCCTTGATGGCATCGGCCAAGTGGTATGGGTGGTTGACCTCAATCGTCAAAGCCTTGACCGCGTGGTGCCAGGGATTCGGGCTGCCCGCCTCAAGAAACTCTTTGCCCAAAACGGTTGGCGCGTGCTCGAAGCCAAGTATGGCCACAAATTACAAGCGTTGTATGCCTTGCCCGGTGGCGAAACCTTGCGCCGGCGCATTGATGACATGAGCAACGAAGAATACCAGTCGTGCATCCGCTTACACGGCGCCGAATTGCGTGAACGTTTGCTCAATAGCAACGACGCCGATCGTAGTACTTTGGCGGTGGTATTGGCCAAAGTCCCCGATGACGAATTACAAAGTGTGATTTCGAACCTGGGTGGGCACGACCTCGACACCATGTGTGAGATTTTCGACGAAGTCGATCGTGACATGACGCGGCCGACGGTGGTGTTTGCCTATACCGTCAAAGGGTGGGGGTTGCCGATTGCCGGTCACCCCTTGAACCACTCGATGTTGTTGAACTCAGAACAAATCGAAACGTTGCGCGCTTCGATGGGGATTGCCAGCGATGATTTGTGGCCCGACTTTGAAAGTGACAGCCCCGAAGGTCAAATCTGTCATGACGTGGCTCAACGCTTGGCCGAAGTCGAAACGCCACCGTTACCTGTAGTGACCGTACCGAGTCGGGTCGACTTGAGTATGCCCGATATCGTGAGTACCCAAGATGCGTTTGGGCGATTGTTGGTGCGCTTCGCAGACATTCCCGAGGTCGCGCCACATATGGTGACGACGTCACCCGACGTGTCGGTGTCGACCAATTTGGGGGCTTGGATTAATCGCAATGGCGTCTATACGCACCATCCCGAGGTAACTGATTACGAAAGCGAAGCACAACGCTTGTTGCGTTGGCAACGCTCAACCAATGGGCGTCACATCGAGCTGGGCATCTCTGAAATGAATTTGTTCATGATGTTGGGGATGGCTGGGTTGTCGTATGAATTACTCGGTGCCCCGTTGGTGCCAATTGGTACCGTCTATGACCCATTTGTGTTGCGCGGGCTTGATTCATTCATTTATGCGGTGTATTCGGGTGCCAAATTCATCGTGGCCGGTACGCCATCGGGGGTGACATTGGCTCCCGAGGGTGGGGCGCACCAATCGACGATTACCGCATCGGTGGGGATTGAATTGCCCAAATTAATGATGGCGGAGCCGTGTTACGCCGGTGAGCTCGAGTGGTATTTGCTCGAAGGGGTGCGTAATTGTTTCGACCGTGACCATGGTCGCCCGTTGTACTTGCGGTTGAGCACGCGTACCATCGACCAAGCACCGTTTGTGGCGGCGCGTGAGCGTTTGGGTATCGACACGTTGCAACAGCAGGCGTTGACTGGCGCGTATCGTTTGGCGACATGGCAGACCAATCATCCTGATTTGGCTGGGGCACCGCGGGTGATGTTGTGTGCGAGTGGCGCCGTCATCCCCGAAGTCTTGCAGGCAGCTGAACTGTTGTGGCGCGAAGGTGTGGCCGCTGATGTGATTAATGTGGTGAGTGTGCGCGCCATGTATGAGCGTTTTGTGGAGGCGCGCCAGCAAGGCGAGCGCGATCCCTTTGCATGGCTCTACCCAGACAGTGAGCGGCGCACTCCCATGGTGACCATCCACGATGCTGCCTCACATGCCATGGCGTGGTTGGGGAGTGTCTATGGTGCGCCGGTGACGAGTCTGGGGGTCGATGAATTTGGCCAATCAGGCAACCGTCACGATTTGTATCGGCACTTCCATCTTGATGTGGCAAGTATTGCTGATGCGGCCTTTTGTGCCATCGATGAATAGATGTAATTGACGTGTGTAGCATGGTATAATCCAGCATACGAGTGATGACACTCGTATGCTGATTCGGGGGGATATCATGCCGCGTACAAAACCATCAATTGCCGTGTTGCTCCGCGAATTAGCCAATGTCACGTCAGAAGCATTAAGCATTGACACCATTGTGACCAAGATTCGGGCGCATCATGCGCTTGGTACCCGCAATCCGCAAGTGCAAATTCATAGTTTGTTGCACGATAACCCCTTGGCCGTGGGCTGGGTGGCGTTACCTGACCATACTTTTTTGGCGGCGCATCAGGCTGTCAACGGCGTTACCTTTCGGGTGATTCCTGATTTGGCGGCTATCAACGGTGACTATTTGTTGCGTGAATGGCTCGAGCCATTTGTGTTTGCTGATGAGCCGATTTATGTGATTGGTGATGGGCAACCGTTGCAACAACTCGGCCCCGATGTGATTGCCCTCAATGGCTGGTATGCCCGCCACGGTGCTCAAATCGGCGATCATTTGATTGTGCGGATTGATGTGCAACGCCGCCATCACATCCACTTGAGTCTCGATGACGCCAACACCCAGCACCTCGCCGATGCGCGCGAGGCCGAGCGTCAGTTGATTGACGCGCTTTTTTATCAAAAATATAGTAGTCCGTCGTATCATACCCTCGCCCACGCCGTATTGTTGACCTATGCTCGGGCCCAATGGCGGAGCGCCTACCCAGGCCGCCCATGGCAGGTACTCGTCAATGAGGCATACGCGAGCCATACTGACCCGTTGCCGGTACCGTCGCGGTTGATGCTGTTGCACCAAGAAATTGCAGCGTTGCAACAGGAATTACGAGCACGCCGGAGTGCCGATAGCGATAAAGAGGTGTGGAATGGCGTCGTGTTGCGCTATTCGGCAGTGCGTTTGTTTATTGATACGAGTAGTGATACCCCACAACGGGGGCGGGTCGAGCCCATCGATGCGCGGCTTGATTATACACAGCGCATCAATGATGCAATTGCACGAGGCTTATATGACGTGCAGTACGACGATGATCCGAGTGTCGACGGCGAGATAATTTCGTTTGGTATACCCGAAATGCCAATGGATGATAGTGACTCAGACGACGACTATGCTGCGGCGTTGTATAGTGATGACGATGAAGATGATGATGACGACGACGATAGCGAATACGAATATCGATTGCCTTCTGCCGACGAAGACCTCGACGACGACACCTTTACGATGTTGTTTGCCAATCGTCACCCGGCCCTTGAAGCGTGGTCGGAGCGTTTACTCAAAAACATGTTGCCGGCAGAACGGCGGCGGATGATCCGTGCCGAGACCGATGAAGACTACAATGCAATTTTGACGATGGTGCTACAACGTATCATGCCACTGCATCCGCAATTTATGGCTACGTTGCGCCCCGAACCAACCCCGCCCCGCGAAGATGTCACTGCCGGCGGTAAAACGTATGCGACGTTTGAAGCTGTTGAATATATCGCAGCCCAAACCATTCAGGCCCGTAGTGAAGATGACCATAACAGCGACGATGATATTTTTGGGTCGGGAGGCGAGGCGATATTTGCCGTTGAACTCTCCTTGCGTGAAAGTAGCGCACAAATCACCCGCTTTGAAGCACACCTGCACGCCACCGGATTAAGCCAAAGTACCATTCGTCGCAAAATCGTCGTATTATCTGGATTGGCGCAATTTTTGGCACGCTATTACACCAAATCCCTCGCCGAAGTGACCTATGCCATGTACGACGAGTATCTGTTTTTTCATTATCCTCGTCATCACACCAACCGTTCTGCCCGGAGCGTACGCACCTTGATTAGCACGTTGCGCGAATTTTATCAACACCTAGCCACCACCGGTGACAACCGCGCCCTACGCGTTGCCGACGCGATGTATGCCTGTCGGTCCCAAGCCGAACAGGTACTGGCGCTGCTGATGCGTATCCAACAATATCCGCACGAACTCACCGCTTTGGTGGTTCATTTATTTGCACCATATACCGCATGAACACCATCAACTACCAAATCGCCTTGCCACAGCGCCGCGCCCACCTCATCGATGTGACGATTACCATTGCCGCTACTGGTTCCCCCATCGATTTGCAAATGCCCGTCTGGACGCCAGGCTCGTACCTCGTGCGTGAATACGCCCGCCACGTGCAATCATTTGTCGTCAGTCAAGCAGGGCACCCCTGTGCGTGGTCCAAAATCGACAAAACGACTTGGCAGATTCACCCGCCACATCATGATGTCCCGGTAACGGTGCACTATCAGGTGTATGGCTACGAACTCACGGTGCGCACCAACCATGTCGATGAGAGCCATGCTTTTTTTAATCCGGCAGCAGTCTGTATGCAACTGGTTGGGTATACCGGCGGATTGCCGGTGCAGGTGATTACCCCGGTTGAATGGCAAGTGGCCACTCAGCTTGAGTGGCACGCCGACCCGCAATTCCATGGTGACACCACTGTGTGGTCATATCACGCCAGTGATTACGATCAACTCTACGATTCGCCATTTGAATGTGGCACCCACCGTTTAGTGCGGTTTTTTGTCGACGAAATCCCGCATGATGTGGCAATTTGGGGGCAAGGTAACGAGCAACTCGCCTTGTTGATGCGCGATATAGAACGGATTGTGGTGGCGACGCGCCAGCACTTTGCCCAATTGCCCTACCAACGCTATCTATTTATTTTGCATCTGGCCGATGGCATGTACGGCGGCCTCGAACACTGCAACAGCACCGTCTGTTTGTGCGATCGTTGGGGCTTTGCCAAGCCGCGTGATTACGAACGGGTTTTGGGGTTGATTACCCACGAGTTTTTCCATACTTGGAATGTCAAACGCATCCGTCCAGCGCCCCTCGGTCCGTTTGATTATGCCCACGAAAACTACACCCGCCAGCTGTGGTTGGCTGAAGGGGTGACGTCGTACTACGACAACCTGATTATGTGCCGGGCCGGTTTGCTGACGCCCCAGCGCTACCTCGATGTATTGGCGGAAGACATCACCAGCGTGCAACGCACGCCAGGTCGTCACTTGCAAAGCCTGGCCGAGGCGAGTTTTGATGCCTGGATTCGCTATTATCGCCCCGACGAAAACAGCCCCAACGTGAGTGTGTCGTACTACATCAAAGGGGCGGTGGTGGCGTTTGCACTTGACATGGCGATTAGGCAATGGAGCACCGGCACGCGGAGTTTTGATGATGTATTGCGCCTGCTTGAATCCCGCTACCCGTTGCACCTGCCGGGCATCCCCGAAGACGACACCATGGTGCGGCTGATAAGCGACGTGGCAGGGGTGGATGTGGCGGTAGTGGCGGAATTTTTTGCAGATTATATATTTGGTACACGTGAGCTTGATTGGGATGCGATCTGTGCCACTGTTGGTTTGCACCCCCGTTGGCATCTAGGCGAAGAGCCCGCCGTGACGATGGGCGCCAAACTCCGGCAAGACGATACGCGCCTCGTGATAGCGGCACTCACTCCCGATGGTCCTGCCCAACGGGCTGGTCTCGCTCCATTTGACCAGATTGTTGCCGTCAATCACAACCGTGTCGATGCGAGTCGACTCAAGGCGCGCTTAATCGAGGCAGCACCTGACAGTGTGATTGACGTAACGTACTTCCGCCGTGATGAGCTCCGGCAATGTCAAGTGACACTCGTGGCCACGCAGCCGACGGCGGTGACGTTGTTGAGTGTGGCCACGCCGAGTGGTGGGCAAGCCCAACAATATCAGCAATGGCTTGCCATGCCCGTACGACAGGAGTAACAAATGCCAACGGTATTGGTCGTCGATGACGAAACCCCGCTACGTGATTTGATTCGCGCCTACCTCGAACGGGACGGTTATACGGTGGTCGAAGCCAGCACCGGCAAAGAAGCGTTGTCTGCTGCAGCCTTGCATAATCCTGACATCATCGTGCTCGATTTGATGATCCCCGAAATCGACGGCACTGAAGTATGCCGGCGAATCCGCACCAGTTCTGACGTCTATATCATCATGTTGACGGCCAAGGCTGACGAAGTCGACCGGGTGGTAGGGCTAGAGGTAGGTGCTGACGATTATCTCACCAAGCCATTTTCACCACGCGAATTAGTGGCGCGGGTGCGGGCGTTGTTACGCCGCCCCCGTACACAGGTCGTCGCGGTGCGGGTGTTGCGCTTTGGTGATTTGACGATTGATGTCGATGGCCATGAAGTGCGGGTAGGCAACGAAATCATCACCTTGACCGCCACCGAATACCGTTTGATTGCCTTGCTGGCCAGCACTCCTGGCCGCATGTATAGCAGAGCCCAATTGTTGGAGCACGTGTGGGGTTCGACCTATTATGGCGATGATCGGGTGGTTGATGTACACATCGCCAATGCCCGCCGCAAAATCCAAGAAAACTCCACCAGCCAACCGTTTATCGAAACGGTGCGGGGTGCTGGGTATCGTTGGCGGCAATCGTGAACACGTTACGGATGCAACTGTTGTGGGCGCATTTAATTGTGATTGTAGTAACCATGGTAGTGTTTATGGCTACCGTTTATTTGGTGACACCGCGGATTCGTGATCGTTTGGTGCGCCAAGAACAAACTGGCCAACCCGGCAATCAGCGACCAGGTAATGGTCGCCCGACGCCACCCCCCAAACTACTACCCCAACGAGTCTATGATGCGGCGGTGATGCAATCTACCGTGATTGCCACAGTGGTCGCAAGTGTCGTAGCCTTGGTGGTGAGCTTGGTATCGGCACGGGTGATTGTGCGTCCGTTGCATAGTGTGATTTCGGCAAGTCGACGTGTGGCAGCTGGTGACTTCCGCCAAATCGATGTGCCCAACGGTGCCCATGAAATCCGCGAATTGGCGTTGCAATTTAACCACATGGCGGCAGCCCTCAAAGATGCCGAGCAACGCCGGGCGGCTTTGATTGGCGATGTGGCACACGAGTTACGCACCCCCCTCGCTTCGATCCAAGGCTATGCCGAGGGTTTAATGGATGGCGTGGTCTTGCCCCACGACAAAACCTATACCATCATTCGTACCGAGGCGGCCCGGCTTAGTCGTTTGGTCGACGATTTGCAGTCGTTGTCACGGGCCGAATCAGGTTCGTTGGTAATGCATATGGCACCCCATGACTTGAATGCCATCGTCGAACGGGTGGCAGACTTGCTCCAAAGTCAACTCAAAGAAAAAGAAATTACGCTGACAGTTACCCATCAACATGACAAGGAGCCGGTTAATTGTGATAATGACCGGATTAGTCAAGTGATTGTCAATCTCTTGGTAAACGCCATCCGTGCGGTTAACATGCACGGCAATATTCAGGTGACGACCATGCATCAGCAACAAATGGTCTGTTGTGTGGTGAGTGATGATGGGATTGGCATCGATGCCACGCATTTACCCCATTTGTTCGAACGCTTTTACCGCGTCGATCCTTCACGTACACGGGCAACGGGTGGTGCCGGGGTTGGATTGACCATTGCCCGTGCGATTGTCGAAGCCCACAGTGGCTCATTAGTGTTGCAAAGTGATGGGCTTGGGCGAGGGGCGCGGGTGACGTTGGCGCTACCACGCGCATAGGGCGCATAGGGGCGAATTCGCCCGTACGCGTCGGCATGA
>DBCF01000042.1:0-4848 GCA_002292925.1 Roseiflexaceae bacterium UBA965
GATATCGAGCTGGGCCATTTCGGCCGACGCCCGCACAATACTGAGTGGGGTGCGGAGTTCGTGGCTAGCGTGGGTAATAAAGCGTCGTTGTTGGTCGTAGGCGCGGGCGGTGGGAGCGACAAGGTAGCCCGACAATAGCCACGACAAGAGGCTTACGCCGATTACGGCTAGGATGGCAATTACCGCAAGACTCATGAGTAACTGTTGTTGGAGTAATTGGTAATCACTGAGTGGGCGGCCAACTTGGATATAGGCGATACGGTTTTGCGGTAGGTAATACGATAATACCCTGACATCGGCCCCCGTGCGATCATGAATCGTCCGGATATCAATATTCGTCTCGGTTTGGCTGGCCGCAGTGAGGCTGTCGGTATCGAGTGGGACGGGGGGGATACTTACGCCGTCTCTATTCGCAATTTGTTGAGGGGTAGCGGTAATTGCATAGGTGCTGGCGCTGCCTGGATTGCGCAAAAACGCTGCCGCAAATGAGGGCATGGTGGTCGGCAAAAACGGACTTAATTGGTCTACGCTAATATCGTAGTCTTCTTCGTCATCAGTTGCAGTAATGCGATAGTCACCGAGCATCAACGGCATGGGCAATTGGCGGTCGCTGATTTCGTGGATGAGGCGTTGGTAGAGTGCCGCATCTGCGGCTTGGGTAAATTGATTGTTGAGCCAAGCCACCATTCCGATGCCAAGGAGCGCTAATAATACGAGGGTCGCCCCGGCATAGAGCAGGGTAAGTCGGCGGCGTAAGGCTTGAAACATGCGCATGGTTCCTTTTATGCCAGCCAACGATACCCGAGCCCGCGCACGGTTTCGATGTATTGATGGGCAACAGGGTGTAATTTACGGCGTACATACGACACATAGACGTCGACGGCGGTATTGAGGACGTTGGCATCGTCGGGCCAGACCGCCTGCAAAATCTGTTCGCGGCTGAGCACGTGCCCTTGGTTGCGGATAAATAGTTCCAGCAATGCAAATTCGGTGCTGGTTAATTGGACTTCAGTATTGGCAACCAGCACACTATGACTGCGCAAATCGAGTTGCACGTTGTGACTGATGATACGATGGTCATTGACGCCGTGCGTGCGGCGGGCAATGGCTTCGACACGAGCCAGCAATTCACCGAGGTCAAATGGTTTGGTGAGGTAGTCATCGGCCCCACGGCGCAACCCCGTAATGCGATCATCGATGTCGCCCCGGGCCGTCAACAACAGTAATCCCGCTTTGACATCGGCTGCGCGGGCAATGGCGCAGATGTCTGGTCCACTACGATGGGGCAACATCCAATCGATGATTGCCACGTCGTACATGCGATGGAGCAACCAATCGAGTCCTTGATCGCCGTCGGTAGTTTGTTCGACAAGGTGATGGTGCCTTGTCAAATAGGTGCTGATTAATTTTGCCAATTTAAGATCATCTTCGATGAGCAAAATCCGCATGGGAGCTCCTTTGGGTGGAGTGACCGACTATCGTTGTTGTCGCTTACCCTATTATGACTGAAGTGGCGTAGACCTGCACCCTGCCTTGCGTGGGGGTAAATCGGGTGATTAGTGCCACCATGATAGCGATATCATGCCTGACAAAGATTGGAAAAAGATTGGAAAACTAGTGGATTTTATTGGGGAAATTACAATCTTCACACTCTATAGTATGAGTAGTTGACCAATAGTAAATAACGTCAACACCACACAAAGGAGTCTGAGATGCAAATGAATGTCAAAATGATGATTGCCGCTGGCGCCACCATATTTGTGAGTATCGTGGCAGTGGCCGTATTTAGCCGGGTGAGTGCGCCTGTAGAGGCTGTTGTACCGACTCCAGTGGCGACTGAAGTGGTCGTGGTGGATGTTGTCCCCACCGCACGTACTGTCGTTGATGCGGCGACTGTGGCCCAACGTGAAGCCGATTATCAGGCCCGCTTGGCTGAAGCAAATCGCGTCATCGCCCAAGCTGCTACCGATTTACAACAATCACGGGCCGATCAGCAAGCGTTAGTTGGTCAATATAATGCGGTGGTAAGTAATATCGCTGCTCCCGTCGCTCCCGTCGCTCCAGTTGCTCCAGTCGCTCCAGTCGCTCCAGTGGTCGTAGCTGATCCAGTTGCCGCCGCACCCGTCGCCCAAGTGTCGTTGGATGTCGCCCAAGGGATCGCCCAATCACTTGCGCCGAGTGCCGTGTTGTTACGTACCCCCGAGTTGGTGATGTATGAAAACACCATGGCCTACGAGTTTGTGTTCGACAAAGGGACGGTCTATGTCGCTGCCGGTGATGGTGCATTGGTCTACAATGGGATTGCAGTCATGCAAGCGGCCCAACAAGCCGCCGCGAGTCAGCCATCGTCAAACCATGAATCAGATGATAATCATGAATCAGAATCAGAATCAGAATCAGATGATAATCAGGAACAAGGTGAACACGATGACTAATATCTCTATCGATCGCAAAGCGTTTCAACGGGTCAAAACCGAAACTGAACAAAACGACCGCGTGATTGGCCGCACCATTATCACGACCGTTGCCACCAGTGCTACCGTAATCGGCTGGATGCTATTTGCCAATACGGTGCTGGTTCCCCCCACAAACGCCGCACCTGTTGCACAATCTGCGCCGCTTGCCCCCATAGAAGTGAGCTTGGATTATGCGCCGATTCCGACAGTATATGCTTTGCCAAATCTGGCACCGTTGCCACCGTTAGCCCAGCAACGTCAGCCAGTGGTAGCCCCCATCACCGTCAGTAATGTGATACCCGTCGCCCCAGTCGCTCCGGTGAGTGTGGTTGCCGTTGCCCCCATCGTTGTAGCCCAACCCGTCGTGCGGGTCGTATCACGCCCTGCGGCTCCAGTGGTACCAGCCGCCACCACAGGAGGGTCGAAGTGACGATGCCGTTTGTACATGAATGGCGCGCGTTAGGGGTGTTGTGTCGCGTGGTGAGTAATTCACCACGCGACACGGTTGCGATTGAAGCCCGGGTTGCGGAATGGGAACAGGCCTTGAGCCGCTTCCGCCCCAATAGTGATTTAGCGCAGCTCAATCGCCAACGTCGTGCCCATGTATCAGCCCCCCTCCAGCAAGTATTGTTGGCGGCCCTTGAAGTCGCGCAATGGAGCCAAGGGTTGGTGGTACCGAGTCTGGGGCAACATATCGCCGACATCGGCTATGATCGCTCATTTGCGACGATAGTGCCGGTGGATGACACCCCGATAGATGCGAGTATCGTCCCTGATTGGCGCGGCATCGTGGTGCGTGGTCGTGATGTCACATTACCCCCCCAATTACAACTCGATCTGGCCGGCGTGGCCAAAGGCTGGATCGCCGAACAATTGGTGGCGCTATTTACTCCCCCGGGTGGGGCGTTCCTCGCCCAAATCGGTGGTGATGTGGCGGTATCGGCGCCGAGTAATCGTGCGCCGTGGTGCATTGCGGTCGACCATCCCCTGCAGGTGACGCCGTGTGGCCATATCGCACTGTTTGAGGGGACTGTGGCAACGTCGAGTACCTATGAGCGGCGCTGGCAACGGGCTGGGCAAACCATTCACCACATTATTGACCCCCGCAGTGGTCTGCCTGCCCAAAGTGATGTGCTGACGGCATCGGTGATTGCTACTCAGGCGATTTATGCCGAGGCTGCCGCCAAAATTATTGTGTTGCTGGGCCTCACTGCCGGACTCGCATGGGTGAGTCGCTACGGCTTGCCAGCCCTCGTGATTGATCAGTCAGGAAATGTGCATACCAATGATGCCTGGGTGCCATTCATCTGGCCCGAAGGAGTGTCTACTAATGTCTGATTTACCCCCACCACCATCATCACGGATTACCGCACCGCTCGATATCCCTCCATCACCACCATCGCCCCCACCGCCCGCGCCACGCCGTCTGCCCGCCAAAGAGCAACGCAGTGACGCCGAAACCGCCGCCTTGATGGATGCCATGCTGGCGCGCTATTCGTGGCGCAATGTCTTGGTATCGCTCTTGCTCGGGGTGGCAGTGGGTGTGGCATTTGCCTGGTTCATCCTTCCCACCTATCTCCCTGGGATGGTGCAAAGTGCTGTCGGGAATGCCCCCAAAGCCTATTGGTATCTGTCCCGCTCGGCGGGGGTGATTGCGCTTGTACTGGTATGGCTGAGTGTGGTCTGGGGCTTGTTGTTGACTACGACCATCGGCAAAATGATTGGTCAAGTGGCATCGGTCGTCGATATTCACCGCCATTTGTCGTGGCTGACGGTCATATTTGTGTTGGTGCATATTTTTGTGTTGCTTGGTGATAAATACATTACCTACACCGTGGTCACACTGTTTATTCCCTATGCTGATACGGCCTATCGCCCATTTGCGGTGGCCTTGGGGCAGATTGGGTACTATGCAGTCGTACTGGTTACAGTCAGCTTTTGGGTGCGGCGGTGGATTGGTCAAAAATCGTGGCGGGCCCTACATTATCTGAGCTTTGTGGCGTATGGATTGGTGGTGGCGCATGCCTATTTAGCCGGTACTGATAGCCCAACACTCTTTTGGGCGTATCTAGTGAGTGCGATTGTGGTGCTGTTTTTGACGATGTTGCGAATTATTACGGCGCTAACGACAAAAACCGTTGCAACGGTCGATGCATAGGTGCTGTTTTGGGTTGTAGAGGGAACTTTTGGCCGCAGCCTACCGTCATTTTTGCAACGAGTGAAATGCAATTTGAAGGATGACTGTTATGCGGATGAAACTATTGGTAGCGGCAAGTGCCACAGTGTTTATTGCAGTGATTATTAGCGCAGTGGTAACCCAATTGACGTTGACGTCTGCCAGTGCGGCCAGTCAGCCAGCGGTCACCACGGCCCAAACCCCCGTTCCGGTCGC
>DBCF01000042.1:4987-15814 GCA_002292925.1 Roseiflexaceae bacterium UBA965
GACGTTGTCACCGCTCCACCGGCGGCTACTGCCGTACCTGCTCGAATCGTGCCCGCTGCGGCACTTGCGATTGCCCAGAGCCTTGACCCCAATGTGCGTTTGCTCCAAGATGCGACTATTGTGCCCTATCAAAACGTTGATGCCTACGAATTTGTTTTTGACCGTGGCACGGTTTATGTGGCGGCGGCTAATGGTGATGTACTGTCAAATACGATTGTTCCGCCTACCGTAGGCAATGACACAAATCGCCCCCCGCGTGGTGATCGCCCCGACCGCCCTCGTCGTAACCGCAACCAACCATAATTGATAGGGAGCATAGTGTCATGAGCAACGGTGTCATTACCCAAAAATTAACCGAAGTGATGAGTGAATCAGCGCCGGTAGTCGCCAATAACGAACGCAAAGCCGCCAAATCAGCTGCCCCAAGTGCCGGCGTTGATCGCAAGTTTGTCCAAAAGGTCAAAGCCGAGGTCGAACAACAAGAACGCCAAATCGCGCGGGCCATCGTGACTGCTCTTGCGACCTGTAGCCTGATTGTGGCTTGGATGTTGATGGCGCAGACCGGTGCCCAAGAGCCGCCGTTTGTGCGGACACAGCCCGCCCCCGTGGTGCAAGTGGTGGCGCAACCAGTGATCCAGCCAGAAATCATCCCGACGGTATATGTGGCAACCCAACCGGTACCGGTACCAACATTAGTTCCCGAACAAGATCGGCAACGGCGCCGTCCTGCGCGTCCATAATTGTCGGGTATGTAGGCGAGACGAATTTGTACACAATAGTTTGAGTAGTGGATATTAGGTGATTGCGATGCGGATGAAATTACTGTTAGCGGCGAGTGCTACGGTGTTTGTGAGTGTGGTGGTTGGTGCGGTGGTGAGTCAAGTGATGACGCCTGATACGGTTACGATCAAGGCTGCTGCGTCACTGCCGGCTCCGAGTGTAACTGTTGAATTCATTGCTGCCGCCACCGAAATCGCCACGCCACGTCCGGTGGTCGATGCCCAAACAGTACAACAACGTGAGGCCACCTATCAGGCTCGTCTCGCCGAAGCCAATCAGATTATTGCCCAATCGGCTGCTGATTTGGCCAAAGCACGGGCCGAAGAAGCCGCCTTGGCGAATAAATATAATGCGTTGGTTGGTGTGTTGAATCAACCAACGATGATGCCCGCTGTGCCTACAGCGATTCCTGTGCCCGCAACGGCAGTGGTGATTGCGCCTACGGCAGCACCAGCCAACATCCCACTTGATGTGGCGTTGACGAGTGCCCAAGCAATTGACCCTAACGCCAAATTACTGCAAAAACCAGAAATGGTCATGTATGAAAATATCGTCGCCTATGAATTTGTGTTTGATACGGGGACGATTTATATGGCCGCCAAAGATGGGGCGGTGGTCTATAACGGTATCGCCGTGAATGCGGCGGCTGTAGCTGCGGCGCGTACTGCGCCTCCGCAATCAAACGATACCGTGCCCCCACCAAACGATAGGCCAGGTTATCGTGATGATGACGATGAAGATCACCAAGAAGATCATCAAGAAGATCATCAAGAAGATCATCATGAGGATGGCGACGATGACTAACGCACCAACTGACCGTAAATTAGTCCAAAAAGTCAAAGCGCAAACCGAACAGAATGAACGTTTGATGGGGCGGACTATTTTTACGGCATTAGCGACCTGTGGCACCATTGTGGGCTGGATGCTGTTGGCCAACCCGACTCCACTTGCACCACAAACTGCCGTGGCTGCAGAGGAACCGACGTTGGCGCCTACTGACGTTTTGCCCACAGTGGTGCTTCAACCAACGGCGGCCGTGGTGGCGCTTGATTATGCGCCGATTCCCACGTTGCAATCCTTGCCGACGCAACCACCGGTCCCCACATTACGAGTCTACAAAAAACCAGCAGTGGCGGCAGGGAATCCAGCTCCGGTGCAATCTGTCGACCAGCCTGTGCCCACAACTGCTCCCGATACCGCCCCACCGGTGGCGGTAGATGCCATGCCCGCATTGCGCGTCATCGTACAACCAACCGTTGCGCCGGTGGTGGCGGCACCGCGGCCGGGCAAACCAGCTCCAGCCCCGGCCCCTGGTGGTGGCGGTGGTGGATCAACAGGTGGATCGAAATAACCAGAAAATGTCACGGTTAATAATTGGGTGACCTATGCGGAGATTTGCACGATAGTGCAAGTCTCCGCTGTTTTTCAGGTACACTGATGCGTATACGGTGATCAATAATTATCATGGAGTGTGTGATGGCGCAACAATCGCCCAAACCACCACGCGTGGTCGAAGACCCGGCAGCGGTACTCGATGCCATGTTGGATCGTTTTTCGTGGAGCAATGTAATCGGTGCGGTCTTTCTGGGACTCGTCGTCGGGTTAACCGTGGCATGGGTGGTCATCCCCACGTATGTTTCGGGGATTGTGGCTAGCCTGCAAGGGGATAATCCTACCGCGTATTGGTATATTTGTCGGGCGGCCGGGATTGTGGCGTATGGCCTGATTTGGTTGAGTATTGTGTGGGGCTTACTATTGACCACCAATATCGGCAAACAACTAGGTAAAGTCGCCCAAATTGTCGATTTGCACCGCCATATTTCGTGGTTGTCCGTGGTGTTTAGTCTGACCCACATGCTGGTGTTGTTACTTGATACCGTGGTGCCATATACGGTGGCACTGGTATTTGTGCCGTTTCACCCCGATGCCTATCGTCCGTTGGCTGCCACACTCGGTCAAATTGGCTGTTATCTGTTGATTTTTGTGACAGTGAGTTTTTGGGTGCGGAGTTGGACCGGCCAAAACGTCTGGCGCGCCATCCATTACCTCAGTTTTGTTGCATATATACTGGTGATGGTGCATGCGATTTTGGCAGGTACCGACAAGTTGGTCTTGTATTGGGCATATGTTGGGAGTGCCGTCGTCGTCGTGTTTTTCGTCATGTTGCGGATTATCGATGCCATCAATGAACGCCGTCAAGTCGCCTAAGCATACATTGTCTTATATGGCCTGCCGTCCGATTCACCTTGAATCGGACGGTTTTTTGGTGTGGTTATGGAATCAGGCGTGATTTAGCGACTTGCCAATAGCGTGAAAATCGCTTGGTGTCGGTATTGGCTGGAATGTCGACAAATACTGGCTCTGACAACACTTGCACGGTGTAGTCACGGCGGAGTTGATTGCAAATCGTCTTGAATCGGGGTGCCGGCGTCGCCGTGGTCACAATCGTGTCTGCCTGGTGGAGTTGGGCAAATTGGGTGATTTGTGCGACCACATCTCCACGATAAATGGTCACCGGCAACTCGAGTAGCGCCTCGTACATAAACACGATGCGTTTTAGGCTGATGTGGTACTGCTGGAGCAGTGCGTCATCCCAGACAAAAATCGCTGGTGCGTCGGGATGGGCGAGCAACGCAGGATTGGTGGGGCGTAGGCAATCGCCGTGAATCCAGAGTATTGGTGGCATTGCGATTCCTTGTCGTTATTGTGGTGGCATATGCGGAAAGAGTTGTTGGCTGAGCGTGTCGTACGGTGCATCGAGGGGACACTTCCGTGCCAGCGGGCAGTCACGACAAAAGCGTTGATTGGTAAACCGGGCGAGATTTTCTTTGTTAAAAAAGTATGGCTTGTGGCTAAACGTGCTGGCCACCCACTGCCACGACAAATTATTGCTGGCTGGGTCGCCGTCGAGTAGGTGTTGCAAAAACCAGCGCGCCCCCGCTTGCCAGGCCACATGACGCCAATGGATGAGATAGGCGGCCAGCCACATCCGGGCATGATTGTGCAGATACCCTGTGGTGTGTAATTCGGCCACAAAGGCATCCATGCATGCCAGCGATGTCTGCCCTATCGCGATATCATCGGGGAGTACTTTGCTATAGTGCGATGCCGCATAGCCAGTTTTGTAGGGCTCACGGTCTTGCCAGATACCATCACCAATCTGGGCATAGACCCGTTGCCAGTAGTCGCGCCATGCCAGCTCGGTAATCAGTTTTTCGGCGTCATGGCGGTATTTGACGCGTTGCCATACCATATCGCGTACCTCGGCGAGGCTGAGTACGCCGTGTCTGATATAGGCACTGAGGCGGGTCACGGCACCATTGAGGGCATTGCGGGTGGTGGTGTAGCGGGCTGGGTCGATGGTGGCCAGTTGGCGTACAGCCGCCTGCCGTCCGCCAAGTGTGGGGGAGGCGGTGGTGTCATCCCCCACGATGTCTGCGAATTCGAGGTGCAGGTAGGCGATTAAGTCTTCACGGGAGGCAAAATCGCGTTGGAGGGGGGTGTTCATGCGTCGTTCCGTTTCGTGCTGGGTGGTTTGCCACCACTTTGTTTGTAGCGGCGACAGGCGTCGCTACAATATTTGACATCATCCCAGGTCTTGGCGAGGCTTTTGCGCCAGGTAAATGGACGCCCACAGGTGACACATGGTTTTGACGGCAGGTCTTGTTTTTTGACACCACGCATCGGCGAGATTCCTTTGCTGTTGGGGTACTACTACATCTGCGTAAGCCAAATGGTGGCTTGCTGGCGGATGCTATCTCGTTCGTCATCGGCGAGGTAGCGCAGTCCGAGGACGGCCGGCCCCATGCGCGGGTTGGCACGCAGGGTTTGTTCGTGGGTCAACAAAAAATTCCAATAGAGGAAGTTGAACGGGCAGGCGTCTGCGCCATGTCTGACCGTCGGATTGTAGCGACAACCACCACAATAATCACTCATCTTATTGATATACGTAGCCGAGGCAATATATGGTTTTGTGGCAATGATGCCACCATCGGCATTGAGCCCCATCCCACTCACATTTGGCCACATCACCCAGTCGTAGGCATCGATATACCCCGCCAAAAACCAATGATTGACCGCCACCGGGTCAATCCCCGTCAGCATACAAAAATTACTAATCAACATGAGGCGCTCGATATGGTGGGTATAGCCGTAGCGCCATACCCGGGCAATGGTGGTATCGAGGCAGTGCATGCCACTCTGCCCCTGCCAAAACCAGCTGGGTAATTCCCGCGTGGCCTGCCAATGATTTTGGGTTTGTAACGCAGGCATGTGGCGCCAGTACTGCACATACATATACTCGCGCCAGCCGATGATTTGGCGCACAAAACCTTCGACGGCGTTGAGTGGCGCCAACCCTTGCCGGTAGGCCTGCTCTGCCGCTCGCACGCATTGGAGCGGGGTGAGTAGCCCGAGGTTGAGGTAGGGTGACAGCACCGCATGAAAGAGTTGGTGGTGGCGTTGACTCATGGCGTCTTCGTAATCACCAAACCACGGCAGGCGGTGTTGGATAAAATCATCAAGTGCAGCTTGGGCTCCCGCATGATCTACGGCCAAGTCAAAATCGGCACTGTCACCACGAGCATGGGGCATGTCAGCGACTTCACGGCTGACCTGTTGGGTAATGGTGTCGGGAGGGAAGTGGGGGTAGTTGGGGAGGGGCCGGGTGGCAGGAAGTTTTTTGCGATTGGCGCTGTCGAAGTTCCATTGGCCACCAGTAGGCGTACCATCTGCCTCAATCAGTACTCCAAAATGCTGGCGCATGGCCCGATAAAAGGGCTCCATCACGGTGCGTTTGCTGGTGGCTGTGTGGGCGAGGGGATTGTGTTGACTCACCAAAAACTGTTGGTTGGCTAGGACGGTGACTGGGCTTGATACCCAATCCTGCCACTGTTGTTGAGCCTGGCGGGCCGCGTATTCACTGCCTGCCATGGTAATGATCTGGGTGTCTGGGTAGCGATCTGCCTGTTGTTGCAGGGCGGTACGCCAGCGGGGGGTCTGGTAATAGTCGACGGCGAATCCGCGTTGCTGGAGCATGGCCGCATAATGACGCATGGCACTAATAACCAAAATCAATTTGTGGCGTTGGTATTGACGTAATGTAATGCGGGCCTGACTTTCGACCAACATAATCCGGATCTGGTCGGCCGGCATGATGGATTGGGCATACGCAATCGCAGGGTGGTCAGCCAGCAGTTGATCAGCCAAAATAGCCACGGTGAGTATCATAAAACGTCGATTCTGCGTATGGTGTGCGGTTAGCGGTGGGCGGTGCGGGCAGGGAAGCGGATGAGGATAAACAAAATCGCCACACATACCGCCCCCACCACCAAGGCCAAGGGGGCACCGGTGGCACTAATCTCTGCGAGATTGGCGCCATGCCCCAGCCAGGTGGTCAGATTGGTTACTAGTAATCCCCCCAACGACGGCACGCCAATCAACGTCACCGCATGCAAGCTCATGACCCGCCCGCGCAAGTGCCCCGGCACTTCGAGTTGGAGCATGGTGGCAATCATGGTGGTGGCGGCGGTACTGATAATCCCCACCAATACCAACAACACGGCACCCAACGTCCACCACGGACTCAAGGCAAACCCCGCTAGCAATACGGCGAATGTCAACCCTGCGATACGCAGGTTGGTGGCATTGGGGGTGATTTTGGGGATAGAGGCGAGTCCCAATGCGCCAATCAATGCCCCGGTCCCCGCCGCCGACAACAAAATTCCGTAGCCTTGCGCACTAATATGCCAAATATCATCAGCAAAAATCGGCAAGAGTTGTTGATACGAGCGCCCAAAGATAGACATAATCGTCGACGTCAACAACAGCACCCCCGTCAAACGATGACTGATGGCAAAGCGCACCCCACCCAGCAACGCTTCACCGAGGGTGGCAGTGCTGGGGGGGTGGGGAGCTTCGGCGGGCATATGGGTAATCGCATAGATGACGGCAAAATAGCTGATGGCATTGCCAAAAAACAACCAGCCGGGTCCCATTACCCCCAACAAAAATCCTGCTAGGGCGGGGCCGATGAGGGCGGCGCCATTGTAGGTGGCCGAATTGAGTGCCAGGGCATTGAGGAGATCTTCACGGGGGATCAAGGTGGGGATGAGCGCTTGGCGGGTGGGGTTATCGACGGCCAACAGGGTGGCGTTGAGGAAGGTGGCAATCAAAATCAGCCACGGCGTATTGCGGCCGGCCAAGGTTAATCCTGCTTGGAGCAACGCAAGAGTGACCATGCTCCATTGGGTAACCTGCAAAATTTTGTTGCGGGGCAGGCGGTCGGCCAAATAGCCCCCAATGGGAGGCAAAACAATCATCGGGATGGCAAAAGCTAGCCCCATCCAGCCAAGGTAGCGTGGGTCGTTGTTGGTCATTTTGTAGATGAGCCAATTTTGGGCCACATTTTGCATCCAGGTGCCCATATTTGAAACGAGCAAACCGCTCCACAACAAACGATATGGGCGGTGTCGCAAGGCAGGGTATTGGCGAGCAAACATGCTGTTCCTTTTTTTGTGCCAAAATCAGTATGGCGCCGCGGTTTAATCGAAATTGAGCATGCCTTTGATGACGCCGCTGGCCGGATTACGCCAAGCATTCATCACCCCTGGGAGTTGATCGGGCGTGGCTTGGTGGGTGGCCCAGGCTGCCACATCAATACTGGGCAAGGCGGCGATGACGGCGTCGAAATCAATAGCTGTGGCGTTGCGACTGGCCAACACGCTGATTTCGCGGCGGTGCAAATCGGGATCGCTAAATTGCAACATCCCTTGGACGATGCCAAGCAACACCAGCTTGCCCCCATGGCCAGGGATGGCAAACGAAGCTTCCATGGCGGCAGGGTGACCCGTCGCATCAACCACGATGTCGGGCGCATGCCCGTCAGATACGGTTTGGGCGGCAGCGCTGGCGTCAGTGGCCGGGTCGATGGCAGCCTGTACCAAGCGGTGGGTCAACGCAAACTCACGCCGGATGGGACTAGGGTCGAGGGCACTTACTTGCAACCCACGAGCCCGAGCTGCCAAGGCCACGCCGAGGCCGATGGGGCCGAGCCCGACGACGACGATGCGATCGTCGGCTTGCGGGGCAGCCCGGCGGACGGCATGGAAGCCAATCGACAGCATTTCGACCAATGCCAAGCCATCGACGCCGACGCCGTGGGCGTGGTGCAGGTGGTCGGCAGGCAGGTTCAGGTATTCACGCATGCCGCCGTCGGTATGCACACCCAGCACCCGCAGTGAGGCACAACAATTGGTTAACCCTCGTTGACAGGCTCGGCAGTGACCACATTCGAGGTAGGGGCGTACCGCTACGGTATCACCGACGGCAACATTGTGTACCCCAGCCCCACAGGCCACCACTTCAACGGCTAATTCGTGGCCAAGGATACGGGGATAACTAAAAAATGGCTGTTTGCCGGCAAAGGCGTGTAAATCGGTGCCACAAATGCCGACCCGGCGCACCCGCACTTGCACTTCGCCGGCGGCTGGTGGGGCGGGGCGTTCGGCTTCGCCGAGGCGCATATCGCCAATGTCATGTAATACGAGCTGTCGCATCGTGTTCCTTTGTGGTGCAAATAAAGATTGTGCCCCGATTATGGCATAGTTTTGCAGAGGTGGTGACAGCTCGCGTGGAGATTGGCAGTGGTTTTGTTAGCGGAAGGCAAAGTAATCACGGAAAAATTCTTCGTTTTTGTGTGACCCACAAGAACGCCGTTCAATGAAGGTACTAGGGAGTTTGATGTTGGAAATGGCTTGTTCGGGCTTGTGGATGCGTAACAGCAAGCGATTCACCGCAGTTTCGCCCATCAGGGTGGTGGGTTGTTCCATCACCGTAAAAAAAGGAAACAAGACACTGGCGTATTCTAAATCATCAAACGATATCAAGGCGATGTCGTGGGGGATGCGTAATTGGCGTTCGTTGCAGGCCTGCACAACACCCATCGCCGTCATGGCGTTAATCGCCATAATCGCATCGGGACGAATGTTACGCTGAAGCAATGTGTGGGCTGATTCATAACCGGGTAACGTTTGCGAAGGGTGTTCTTCAAAGACGAGTGACGAATCAAACGGAATACCAGCGGTATCAAGTGCCAAACGGTAGCCATATAAGCGGTCACGTGACGTAGAAATGCGATTGTCACCACTAATAAAGGCAATTTGGCGATGACCAAGACTAATCAAATGTTGGGTAATCAGTACGGCATCGTGTTGATTGTCGCTCTGTACCACATCGAGTGTCATATTGGGGATTTCGCGGTCGATAAGGACAATCGGATAATTTTCTTTAGAAAATGCGTGTAATGCGCTACACGAGGCATCGTTGCTAGGGGCGATGATAATCCCATCGACACGCCGGGCAATTAGGTCCGATAAATAGCGTTTTTCGAGGGCGATATCATTGCGGCTATTGCAGATGATAACTCGATAATCATGATTATTGGCGGCTTGTTCAACCCCTAGGGCGATTTTGGTGAAAAAAGGGTCACCGATATTGGGCAAAATCAACCCAATCGTGTGGGCGTTGCGCCGCGTACCTTCACGCGGTTGCTCTGGTGGGGTATAGCCGAGTTCGCGAATTGCCACCAAAATTCGGGCCCGCGTGTCGGGATGGACCGATACCGAGCCATTGATGACCCGCGATACGGTCATCGGCGAGACATTGGCACGTTGCGCCACATCGCGAATCGTAGGGATTGTTGCTGATCGTCGTGTTGGCATAATAGTATCTAGTGGTGTAATACAATCTCACGACCAATGAACGATTGTTGTCTGATTTACCCGGTATGATACTCACTACTATAGTATGTTCATTCTTTATCGTCAAATATGAGGGGTGACACACGATTTGGTTTTTTTTGCAGTAGCGTGCGTGTCGATTTTTGGTGGGTGACAATGATGCCGCGAAGTTAATTTGCCAAAAAACAATGCACGCCATGATTGCGGAGCGCTTCAATGACGGTGTTGTCGGCGGCGAAATCGCTAATCAATGTATGGATCTGGTTGGTGGGAACAAAGGGGTATTGGCCGATTCGATTAATTTTGCTGGCATCGAGCAAGGCTACCGTCCGTCGGCATTGTTGGTGAATGATTTGTTTGGTGTTGGCTTCTTCGTTGCTGATGTCAGTTAACCCGGTACGCACATTAATCCCATGGGCCCCAAAAAAACCAGTAGTGATACGCAATTGTTGAATGACGCCAATACTGTGGATGTCTACGACCGACTGCGAAATATGTCTGATGCGCCCGCCACACATGACGATATTGATAGCTGGGTATTCGATTAAGGCTTGACTGACCGAGAGGCTGTTGGTGACCACGGTGAGATTGCGGCGGCGTCCCAAAAACGGAATCAAGGCAAAGGTGGTACTACTCGAATCAATAAAAATAGTATCGCCGTCGTTGATGAGGCGCGATGCATAACGGGCAATTGCGATTTTGGTGTCGGGTTGTTGTTGGGTGCGTGCGACCAGTGATAATTCAAATTCGCGGTTGCGGATTGCCCGTGCCCCACCATGTGTGCGGGTAATCAAGCGATGTTGGGCGAGGTGTTGCAAGTCATTGCGAATCGTGGCCGCTGAAACAGCGAATTGCTGGACGAAGGTTTCGATGGGTAATTCGTTGTGTTGTTCAAGTGCATAGAGTATCGCACTGCGCCGCTCTTCACCTGATTGCTTGGGCATAGTGTGGTATTCCTTTGTAGTGGATATAGTCTATTGTAGCCCGATTTGGGTATGTGCGTATCCCACCCGTCATTCTATGCTCCCCGCTCTGCGTCATTCCATGCCGGGTGCGCGCACCCGTAGCGTGGAATCTCCTCGGTTTACCACAATCAGATTGCCCGGCTACTCATGGCACACACCGCATCAGAGGTGAATAAATATTGTGAAATCATAAGATTTGACATTTTTAAGCATCAAACATAGGATAAACGTAATGTTTTGTGATTGCACAATGGAGTGACAATGAGTGCCCGCACCAAAGAGCGTCGTGAACAGATTGTGAAATTAGCCAAGCAAGATGGCTTTGTGAGTGTCGTTGAATTAGC
>DBCF01000031.1:0-660 GCA_002292925.1 Roseiflexaceae bacterium UBA965
CGCCTCGAAATCGAAAGTTGGCGCTGGGCCGGAGTACCGTTTTATTTGCGGACGGGCAAACGGTTGCCGGTGCGTGCCAGCGAGATTTCGGTGACGTTTCGGAGCGCGCCGTTGATGCTGTTTCAAGATAGCATCATGTCACGCACCGCCCCCAACGAACTAGTAATTCGCATTCAACCCAACGAAGGGATTTCGTTGCGGTTTAATTCGAAAGTACCTGGTCAAGCGGGCGATATTCGACCGGTGACGATGAATTTTAACTATGTTGAGGCCTTTGGCAGTGAATCACCCGAAGCCTACGAGCGGTTGTTGCTCGATGCCATGATTGGTGACTCGACGTTGTTTACGCGTAGCGACGAAGTCGAAACGTCGTGGGCCTTGATGAATCCGATTTTGCAGGGCTGGGAATTATTGGGGTCGCCGGTGCATGAATACGTGGGGGGAAGTTGGGGTCCCGATGCCTCGCACGAATTCATTGGTGCTTCGGGGCGGAGCTGGCGGCGATTGTCTTAAGCAGGCACAGATGTAAGCGGTGCATTGCACCGCTGGATGGGGAGTAAGGATGCGGCGGTACCGAATTTTGTCGTTTGATGGTGGCGGGATCCTCGGCGTATTGACATTGGTGGTACTCGAGCGCATCATGCGCGAGTTCCCTGATTT
>DBCF01000031.1:728-5184 GCA_002292925.1 Roseiflexaceae bacterium UBA965
TTGGCCAAAGGGATGCACCCACGTGATATTCGGGCCTTGTACGAAGGCAAAGGCGCGACGATTTTTCGTGATTCGTGGGTTGACGATGCCCTCGACTTTGGCAACATGATAGGTGCCAATTACGATAATCGTGGTCTCGAACAAGAACTCAAACGCATTTTTGGTGACACCACGCTCGGCCAACTCCCCAAACGGGTGTTGGTGCCGGCATTTGACCTCGACAACGTATCACCCGACCCCAAATTACGCAGCTGGGAAGCCAAGTTTTTTTCGAATATGGGTGGGGCCTTTGGTGACCAAGAAGTGCCAGCGTACAAAGTGGCGATGTACACCAGTGCTGCTCCCACCTACTTCCCCGTATACGAGGGGTATATCGATGGTGGGGTCGTAGCCAACAATCCTAGTGTGGCGGCGATTGCCCATGCCCTCGATACCCGCAAAAACCCGGCTGCCCCTCACCTCGAAGACATCGCATTGTGTTCGTTGGGGGTAGGGCATTCGTTGCGTCACTTAACTGGCGATCGCCTCGATTGGGGCTATGCCCAATGGGCGCGCCCGTTGGTCAATATTTTGATTCATGGGGTAATGGGGGTGGCTGATTATCAATGCCGACAATTTTTGCGCGATCGCTATTGGCGCATCAATCCGGCATTCCCTCCAGGCATCGAAATCAACCTCGACGACGTGGACCAGGTAAGTTATATCAATGAATTTGCTCAACAAATCGATTTAGATGAAACGCTGTTGTGGATCGATCGTAGCTGGCGCTGAGTTTAGCTCCACACGCGCATCACCATTTTGACGAGTTGCCATGCCGTCAACAACCCTAAAATGGTCGGTAATGCCGCCACGACAATCACGTATATGAGGCTGGCAATCCGGATGGTGGGTGGTGTCTGCATGACGGTAAAGCGCGGGATGACACGGGTACGCAAGGTGTGTTGTACGCCAAGAATTACGATGATGCTTATGGCGGCAAACGCGACGGCCGCCCCAAGGGAGATCAATCCTCCAATGATATTCATGTTGTGCGCTCCTTGGGCGTACTGCGGGTAAGCACGCGATACAAAATCCCCCCGATGGGCAAAATCAACCAAAAACTCAACAAGCGAAATAAAATCGCTGCTCCTAACGCGCCTTTGAGTGGGACACCTTGGAGATGTAACGTAAACGACAAGGCGGCTTCGACGGCACCACCACCGCCAGGTAACACGGTAAACAAACTGGCAATCAAAGACATGCCGTAGGCTGCGAGTACATCTGGGTATGGCACAGCGAGACGCATACTATGCAACAAAAACGTCAGCGCTAAGGCGTGACATGAAAAAATAATCATCTGCAAAAAAATAATCCGCCCAAAACGCCACGGTTTGGCTGCAAATATTGCCCGGCTCTTGGCGATTTCTTCGACCAACAATTCCGCAGGGCGGATATTCCAGTCGATACGGATGCGCCGTAAGGCGTGGTGGATTTTGAGGAGCCAGCGATTGACGGTGCTGGCAGGGCGGGTCACAATCAATACCACAACGGATATGGTGATGAGCGCCGTTAATAATGCTGAAACAATCGGGAGTGAGGCAGTAAAGTTGGCGGTGACCGTTAAATAGAGTAGTCCGCCACTAAACATGAGTAGCGCTGCTCCATTCCAACTGAGTAATTCGGTGCCAGCTACGACAGCTACGCTACTAGGAGGGAAGCCGCGTTTGCGCAAGGCAGTCACCAAAAACGCATAGGCCGCCACGCTCCCCATCGGCACTGTTTGGTTGAGCATGATGGCTACGAGGGCAGTGGCAATGAGCCACGGTGATTTTTCGTGTTGACCAAGGGCGGTAAGCACAGCCCCATAAATGAATCCTGCACAAATAAACCCCACCACAATCATGCCGAAGGCGGCAATCACGTACGAGGGTTCTGCAGTCTGGAGTAAATGCCACGCCTCGCTGATTTCGCTCTGATTATTGTAGGCAAGTGATATAACGACGCCGGTGAGGATAACACCAATCACCCACGCCCACGAAATGCGACGAATTGCCATGAGACTCCGTTCCATGGACATAACTAATTTCGTATCATCATACCATAATGAAGTTGGAAGTTTGAAGCTGGAAGGAGGAATTAAAAATGGAGAATGAAAAATTGAAAATGCACCATGGCAATCGTAGAGCTGCAGCATGCTGCGGCGCTACGTGTACGTATCCCTATGAAATTGCGTGACACCTGCCCATAGCGTGATTACATGCCGGGTGCGCGCACCCGTAGCGTGGAATCTCCGTGGCTTGCCTTAGGAAAATCGTTCGGGCAACCCCGAGGAATGTACCGTACAGTAGGAGTTTGCACAGCGCCTTTGGCGCCATGCAATGACGCAGTGGGGGGAAAGCGCCGCATCCTCTGCGCCCTCTGTGCGAGACACTGATGATTCTACTGATGGTCGTGGTCATGCCCAAAATGCAAGTGCGGATGCGAATGTGGCTTGTCGTCATCATGATAATGATGATGGGCATGCACGAGATTGGCATCGAGCAAGAGCTGATGGTTGGCCAACAAATTACGTGGGGTATCATGTGCTACGATTTTGCCTTGTTTGAAAATATAGGCGTCGTCGGCGATGTCGGGCACGGTGTCGAGGTCGTGGGTGGCCACCACGACGGTTTTTTTGCCGGCGCCCCAATCAACCAAGAAATCAACCACACGACTTTGGCTTTTGGGGTCGAGAGCGGCGGTGGGCTCGTCGAGCAAAATCACTTCGGGGTCGAGAACGAGCACCGACGCAATCGCCACGCGCTTTTTTTCGCCACCCGACAAGCGGTGAGGGGCACGGTCACGCAAGTGACTTATTTCGAGTAAATCGAGGGTTTCGGCGACTTTTTTGAGGATGGTCGGCTTGTCCCAACGTAGTTGCAACGGACCGAACGCCACTTCGTCAAACACCGTCGGATTAAACAATTGCACGTCGGGGTTTTGGAACACAAACGCGACGCGGCGCCGGAAGGCATGGGCGTAGGCTTCGTCCATCAAATGCGCCTCGTCGAGCGGATGATCAAACGCCGTGACACTCCCTGATTGGGGGAAGTACAAGCCGTCGAGGATGCGCAACAACGTCGACTTGCCTGACCCGTTGGCGCCCATAATCGCCACTCGTGACCCTTGGGTGATGGTCATTGAGATATCATTGAGCGCCAAATCACTGGTGGTGGAATAGGCGTAGCTGACGTTTTGTACGGTAAAAATTGCGTCCATGTGGCTCCTATGCGGGAATAATGCCAAACCAAATACCCAATCCACAAATCACTGCAATCACTGGCATCGCAAGATAATCACGCGTGTGCAACGAAAATTCATCGAGAATATAGACTTCGCCCCGAAATCCCCGTGATTGCATGGCCATAAACACATCATTGCTCAGCTGGAAGCTTTTGCTGAGCAACACACCAACGGTGGCGGCGGCGAGGCGGCGCGCTTCGTGGTCGGGGAGTTTGCCTATGACCCGGCTTTGGCGTGCCTCAAACATGTCGCTGGCAGATTGCAACATCAAAAAAATATAGCGATAGGTCATGCTCAAAATCACCACAATCAGCGTCGGTATCCCAAAGATGCGCAATGATTTAAGGACGTGCGTCCATTGAGTGGTAGTAATCAAGATGAATGACAAGGTGATGCTGATTTCGGAGCGCAAAATCAAAAACGCTGCGCTGCGGAGCCCAGTTGCACTAATCTGCCAGCCCAGCCACGGAATGGTGGCGAGGATGGGCCCGGGGACTAAAAACAAGGCCGGCAATCCGATCATGCCGCTAAAGACAAACATCCCGATCCAAATCGGGCTTAAGGTGCGCAACGAAATACGCGACAGCAGTGCCAGCCCAAAGGCCACCACCGCCAGCGCAATCACGACTGTAATCGTGTGGGCTGATGCGGCGGTGGTAATGAGGAGCAAGGTGCCGATGAGCTTGATACGAGGATCAAGGTTTTGTAATATACCGCGGCTACTCGCAAGCTGTTCCGCATAGAGTGACCGCTCCATGGCTTCGGCGAGGGAATCAATCGTCCGTTGCACAAAATTACCACGCTTTTTGCCGTGATGTGCCTCACCACCCATAGTAAACCTCGATCCAATCGTTTATTGTGTGACGTTACTTCGTTTACGTAGTAACTCGTTGATGTAACCCAGCAACACAAATGTCAAAATCACTAAGCCAGTTCCAATGAATGCAGACAAAATATAGCTGAATTGTTCGTTGGATACGAAGGGTAATACGTAATCAGGTAATGGTGCTTGCCACAAACTTGCAAAACGTTCGAGACCGGCTGGTACCGCAGTAAGCGGCGCAACAGATGGTTCGGTCGTGCCATTGATGAAATCTTCGACGCCCCATTCACCCCACGCAGTGCCGGCTGCGAGTAAACCGAGCGGGGAGAGAATCATTAATGTCGCAATGATTACCCACAAGCGCCGGCTACC
>DBCF01000249.1:0-2722 GCA_002292925.1 Roseiflexaceae bacterium UBA965
ATCCCTCCGCCATGTCGTACAGACGCAGCCCGCTGCGGCTTTGGCGAGCCGTAGCAGGCTACGGCTCTACGTACGGCTCTACGGCACCGCTATCTGGCCTTCGTTGCTCCGGCCCCAGGCCAGCACGGTGCCGTCGTTTTTCATGGCCAGCGAATGTCGGCCACCGGCCGCAATCGCTACCACATTCACGGCAGTCGCTGGCACCGTGCGTTGGCCAGAGGTGTTGCTCCCCCAGGCCACCACACTGCCATCGCCCTTGAGGGCCAGCCCGTGGCTGTCGCCGGCAGCGATGGCGCGCACATCGCTCAGCCCACTGGGCACCGTGGCCTGCCCGGCGTTGTTGGCTCCCCAAGCCACCACACTCCCATCGCTCTTGAGAGCCAACGACAGATTGCCGCCGGCCGCAATCGCCACTACATCACTCAACCCCGCCGGCACACTGCTCTGCCCAAACGAATCATCGCCCCAGCCTACCACCGTGCCGTCGTGTTGCAACGCCAGAGAGTGGTTGAATCCGGCCGCTACCGCCTCGACGAGCCCTAAATCGCTGGGGATGAGGAGTTGGTCGTAGCCGTTGAATCCCCACCCAAGTACTTGACCACTTCGGGTGACGGCAAGGGTGTGGTCGTCTCCCGTTTCAATTTCCATTACGTCAATAGTATTAATTGGTATTGTTAATTGCCCATTATTATTTCTTCCCCAACCTATCACTGTTCCGTTTGATAACAATGCTAATGAATGCGTATTAGCAGCAGCAATTGCTACGATTGGAGCTGCTGTAGATGTCGGTAATGATATTTGTTGATAAATATTTCCTCCCCATCCCTGCAATACACCATTCCGCAACGCTAGCGAATGGAACGCCCCCGCCGCTAACACCACCGCCCGAATCGTCGCCGTAGGCGTTAGACTTGCCGTATACGTTGGCGTGTGGGTGGCTGTATACGTTGGCGTATTGGTGGCTGTATACGTTGGCGTATTGGTGGCCGTATAGGTTGGCGTATTGGTGGCCGTATACGTTGGCGTATTGGTGGCCGTATACGTTGGCGTGTGGGTGGCCGTATACGTTGGCGTGTTGGTGGCCGTATACGTTGGCGTGTGGGTGGCCGTATACGTTGGCGTATTGGTGGCCGTATAGGTTGGCGTGTTGGTGGCCGTAGGCGTGGGGGTTGCGGTGTTCGTCACCAGCGCCGTATGTGTCGCAGTATTTGTTTTGGTGGCTGTCGCGGTTTTGGTATCAGTACGAGTACGGGTAGGCGTTGCCGTTTTAGTATTTGTTTTGGTCGCAGTATTTGTTTTGGTGACTGTAGCCGTTTTGGTGTTTGTTTTGGTGCGAGTCGCACTTGCCGTTTTGGTATTCGTTTTGGTGGCTGTATTCGTTTTGGTGGCCGTATTCGTTTTGGTACGCGTTGCCGTTTTGGTAGTGGTGCTGGTGCGGGTAGTGCTTGCCGTTTTGGTGTTTGTTTTGGTACGGGTAGTGGTTGCGGTTTTCGTATTGGTCTTGGTGGCAGTATTCGTTTTGGTGCGGGTAGTGGTTTTTGTCGTAGTCGCAGTTTTGGTATTGGTAATCGTACGCGTGGTAGTTTGAGTTTTGGTATGTGACGCAGTAAGGGTACCTGCATAACTAATTTGTACAGGGTATACGAGCAACGCACAGAGCATTCCAATCAAAAATATGCGCATAACAGTCCTCTTCGTGTCAAAGAAATCTACACCGTAATGGAGATTGCCCGATGCCAAAAATGGATTGCCTACCTATTTTCCAAGATGGAGGAATGAAATAAATTGCCTACCTATGTGCAAAATCAGGAAATAACCCGTCGCTTCCTTTCATAAATAAAATATGACAACTGCGCGAATCGGCGCTGCCGATACGTGGGTAGTTTGCCTATTGATGATTGTTTCACGGTTGGATTTCACAAATTATACTAATTTGCGATTTTGCTGTCAATACCATCAGCTCGCAATTCATGCGTGTGCATCCATCAACTCAGGCTAAAATAGAGTATTCTTTCATCAACTGCCATGGATATATATGCTCAATATCATTGGTGACATCAACGTCGATCTGTTAATGGCCCTCGCCGAATGGCCCCACGAAGGGGGCGATGCCCTCGCCCATACCGTCACCTGGAGTAGCGGCGGCACCGGTATCAACAGCGCTGTGGCCGTCGCTCGCATGGGTGGCCAGGTGCGCTTGTGGGGGCGGGTCGGCAACGACCCCGCCGCCACCCAGGCGCTGACGATTGCCCAGGCCGCCGGCGTCGACTTGCAAGGCATCCAATCCGATGACCACATCCCTACCGGATTGTGTGTTATCCCGGTGACCACCGGCGGCGAGCGGACGTTTTTGAGTTATCGGGGTGCCAATCAAGCCTGGCAGTTCCCCAGTGAGTGGCCTACCACCCCCGGCTGGTTGCATGTCTGTGGCCACGCCCTGCTCAGCGACCTGCAACGAGCCAACGCCATCCAGGCCCTCAACTATGCCCAACAGCACGGCTGGCAGACCTCGATTGATTTGTGTGAGCCATTGACCCATCATTTTGATTACATCATCAACCAACTCTCCCAGCCCCTCAGCGTATTGCTCGGCAATCAGGCCGAAATGCAGGCC
This sequence comes from Roseiflexaceae bacterium UBA965, assembly GCA_002292925.1. Lineage (GTDB taxonomy): Bacteria > Chloroflexota > Chloroflexia > Chloroflexales > Roseiflexaceae > UBA965. Next base: position 2,615 of record DBCF01000249.1, read on the forward strand.
GTTGCCTCGTCACACAGCCGCGCTGCCCCCATCTGCATCACCAAACAAGGGGCCAATGGTGCCCTCGTCGCCGTGCATGGACAAACGACCCACTACCCGGCGTTTGTG
>DBCF01000249.1:2810-5696 GCA_002292925.1 Roseiflexaceae bacterium UBA965
GCCGATGCGGTGCTGGTGGCCAATGCGGCCGGGGCGATTACCGCCAGCCGGCGCGGTGCCGCCGATATTGTGCCGACCCATCTTGAAGTCTGTGCGTTGTTGCAACAGCACCAGCACCCAATCCCGCCATGGCTGGCGACAATGGTACAATAGCCGCATTAGTAGATTTTTATGCGTATGCGCTGTGACAGAGGTATGTCTATGACTCCTGCATGGAAAACGCGACTCGATGCGTTGCAAATATCCTCACTCGCTGATATTTTCCGCACCCCCAAACCAATCATCGGCATGGTGCATTGCTGGCCATTGCCCGGCGCCCCTGGCTATACCGGCTACGGCATGCAAACCATCATCGACCAGGCCAAAGCCGATGCCGAAGCCTTGATTGCCGGTGGTTGTGATGGATTGATTGTCGAAAACATGTGGGATATCCCGTTCCGTGCCGGCGCCCACATCCCCCCCGAAAGCATCGCCAGCCACGCCGTCGTCGCCGCCGCCATCCGCAGTGTCAGCCCACTGCCGATGGGGATTAATCTAGTGCACAACGGTGGCGTCGCCTTGCTGGCGATTGCCATTGCCGCTCAAGCCGACTTCATCCGCGTCTGCATGTTTACTGGCGCAGGCGTATGGGATGCCGGCAGTTTTGACGAGGGGTGTGCCGCTGATTTGATGCGCCGCCGCAAAGAATTACACGCCGAACATATCAAAATCCTCGCCGACGTCGACAAAAAACATTCAGTGCGCTTCCCTGGCATTGATTTAGCCACCCACATCGAATGGACGCGCTTTTTTGGGGCTGATGCCTTGATTGTGTCCGGCCGGATGACCGGTGATGCCCCCGATGTCGCCAAGGTCCGTGAAGCCAAACAACTGGCCGGTGACCGCCCGCTGATTATCGGCAGTGGTGCCGACGAACACAATATCGCCGCCTTTATGGCCGTCGCAGACGGTGTCATCGTGGGCTCGAGCATCAAACAGGGTGGGGCGATTGCCGACCCTGTCGATGTCGCGCGCGTGCGGCGGTTTGTGGCCGCTGCCCGAGGTGCATTATGACTACCCCCCGTCAAATCATCATGCCCAGCGATGTATTCCCTCCCAAATGTGGTGGGGCCGGCTGGAGCGCCCACGCATTAGCATTGGCGTTGCACCAACGTGGCGAACATGTCACCGCCGTGGTGCCCCGCCCCAATCAAAAAACCATGTTTTACAAACATGAAGTACTCGACATTGAGACCATTGATGTAGCCGAACCACACGTGCCGTTACCGTTTTTGCAAACCTATTTGCGCCAACAATTGCTCATCCCTCGCTTGCGCACCGCCATCCAGCGCACAATCATCGACCCCGCCCATACCATCATCCATGCCCAGCACTTGCTGGCAGCCCAAGCTGCCATGCCGTTGCGGCGCTTGGGCGCCAAAGTCATCGTGACGGTGCGCGATCACTGGCCATGGGATTACCGCGCCACTGGCATGCAAATGCAGGGTGACCAACGCACCTTGGCGGGGATGCGCCACACCATGACCACCCGCAAGGCGCCCCTCACCCAACGCCTGCTGGCCCCCGCCTATGTGTACCAAATGCGCAGACGGGCAAATTTATTGGCGCAGGCCGATATGGTAATCGGGGTATCGCACTATATGCGGGCCCGCATTTCGCAACACATCCCTACCGCCAACGTCGTCGCCATCCCCAATATGGTCGATTGCGCCAGCATTGCTACCACGATTGCCCAACCCCTCACGGTGGCCAATGTGCCGGCTAATTTTAGTTTGTTTGTGGGCAAATTAGCGCGTAACAAAGGGGCAGAATTGTTGCCCGAATTAATTTTGCGCATCCGCCCACCCGCTATCGTCGTAGCCGGCGACGGTCCCCTCAACGACGCCGTGGCTGCTGCCGCCCAAGCCGCCGCCATCCCCTGCCTCCAACTCGATTGGGTCGACCACGACGACGTATTGCGCCTAATGGCCCGCTGCGATGCCTTGTGGTTCCCGTCGTCGTGGGATGAGCCCCTCAGCCGCGTGCTCCTCGAAGCCCTCGCCTGTGGTGCCCCCATCGTGGCCATGCCCACCGGTGGCACCCCCGAAATCATCGTCGATGGCCGCTCAGGTGTACTCGCACCCGATATCACCAGCTTTGTGGCTGCCGCCCAACGCCTGCACAACGATGCCAGCTGGCGCCAACAAATCCAAGTAGGTGCCCGCTTACGCGCCCAACAATTATTTGACACCAATGTCGTTATCAAGCATGTGCTCAGACTCTATGACCACGTAGGGAGCCAATCATGACGGCGCCGATACGGGTAGCGATGCTGGCCCGGGTAGTCTGGCCGCTCCACGGCTATGGTGGCATCGAGCGCCACGTCTACCACTTGACCACCTATTTAGCCAAGCTCGGCGCCGCCGTCACCCTCTATGTGCAAACCCCACCCGACCCTAGTCAACTAGCCCAACTCACGCCCCACATGCAGGTACGTACCTTGCGCTACGACTATACGTCGCCCTACCTGCGCCCCAATTCCATCCTCGGCCGCCAAATCAATTACCCGCGCTATACGATGGCACTCGGCCATCAAGCCGCCACTGCCGTCCGCGCCGGGGAATTCGACGTAGTGCATAGCCAAGGCCTGTGTGCCTTTGGCTATGGCTGGTTGCGGCGCAATGATGCGCAATTGCGCGCAGTGCCTTTTTTTGCCAACCCCCATGGTCTCGAAGAATACCGCACCCCCGATTGGCGCAAATGGCTGGCCTATGTGCCGTTCCGCTGGATGTATAGCACGGGGCATCGCTTGGCCGACTATGCCATCGCCACCGACGCCTGTACCGCACCCGATTTACCCCATTACCTCGGCGTCGATCCGCAACGGGTGGTGGTGATACCGAGTGC
>DBCF01000249.1:5785-16690 GCA_002292925.1 Roseiflexaceae bacterium UBA965
TTTGCCGCCCACGACGAATTGTTGATGCTCAGTGTCAGTCGCCTCGAACGCAACAAAGGCTATCATTTGTTTGCCGAAGCCCTCGCCCAGGCTCACCAACGGGGCGAATTGCCCGCCACCTGGCGCTGGGTGCTCGTCGGCGAAGGCAAAGAACGCACTGCCCTCACCGCCCAAATGCACCAACTCGGCATCGCCGCCCATGTCACCTTTGCCGGGCGTATGAGCGATGCCGAGCTACAAAATCTGTATGCGGCCTGTGATTTTTTTGTACATCCCACCCTCTACGAAGGCTCATCACTCGTGACCCTCGAAGCCATGATCCACCAACGCCCCGTCCTCGCCACCGCCGCCGGGGGTATTCCAGACAAGGTGTTTAATGGTGTCAATGGTATACTAGTTACACCAAACAACATGCAGGCGCTGTATGTGGGATTACAACAAATGCTCCACGCACGATCACAATGGGCCGAATGGGGCGCACAGAGTGCGACGATTGTCCGCCGCCACTTTGATTGGCCGGTGGTCGCCCAACAAACCATGGACGCCTATCGCCAGGCACTATAAGATACGGTTGTTATGCAAATCACCCCGTTTCACATTTCGATTGGAGCCGATGAACAAGGTGGCTTTGTGTTGTATGCCTTTACGGCATCACAAAACATCGCTATCCCCATTGACATCCCCGAATACTTGATTCAATCAGGGGTGCGCCTGCTCCAACCAACCCACACCGAATTATTGGGCGATGCCACCGAACTCGGGCGCGAGCTGGGTGCAGTCATCTTCCCTGAAGCAATCCGCGATATGTTGATTTCCCAGGCCCGTACCGCCCAAAACAACAACGGCCGCCTACAAATCCAAATCCAAATCGCCGTCCCCGAACTCGCTGCCTTGCCATGGGAATGGGCCGTGATTGACGGCACCCGTCAATGGGCGCCGGCCATCAACGACGATTATGCAGTGGTGCGCTTATCATCGATTAACGAACCAGCCCCGCCGATTTTGGTCGATGGTCCCTTGCGCGTATTGATGCTGGTGCCACCCGACCAAACTCCCCAATTCAGCATGATTCATACCATGCTCCAAAGCGAAATCAGCGCCCGGCGGATTAGTGTCTCGATTATCGAAGTGCATACTTTGGCAGATATCGAGCAAGCCCTCAGCCAAAAAATCTACCACGTCGTCCATTTCGTCGGTGACGTCTTTCTCAATGCCGATCATTTAATCCGGATCGCCTTTGGTAGCGAAATCGACGTCTTTGAACTCAACGATTTGCTGACCCAATTCCCCGATATCGGCCTCATTTGTGTCACCATGGCGGCCAGTGGTGAGCCGCAAATCCGCGCTATGCCCCAGATTTTTGCGGCCCTGTTGATGAGCAAAACCATCAACGCCGCCATCACATTTAGTGGCATTAGTCGCCCCGATACCATCGTGCGCTTTGCGGCCACCTGCTACAACGCCATCATCGAAGATGTCCCCCTCGACCTCGCCGTCACCCGCGGCCGGCGCGCCCTCACCAGTGGCCGGCGCGATGTCAATTGGGGGCTCGCCCAGCTCCGCATCGTGCCCGGCACCGAACGCTTATTTGTCTTTGACATACCCAATGACCCCTGGAGCTGGGTGCGCGCCACGTTAGCGGTGGTGGGCATTGCTGCCGCCATCATCGGTGCGATTTTGCTGGGGCGCCTGCTCAGTGGCCAATCGATATTAATGCCCAATTTACCCACCATCACCCAACCAACGAGTACCCCCAAACCATGACCACCCCCCAACGCCATTTACCCTCGATTGAGCGCTTAGTAAGTGCCGTTGCGGCCGATTTACCCTTGCCACGTCCTACCATTGTTGGTTTGGCTCGTCTTTTGGTAGAAAAAATACGCCAGCGCGCCGGTGAAGTGCCTGCATTTGATACCATTGTGGCGCTCCTGCGGCACGATATCGCCCTATTATTAGCGCCGTCACTCCGTCCCGTCATCAATGCCAGTGGCGTGCTTTTGCAGACCAACCTCGGTCGGGCGCCACTCAGCCAAGCCGCCCGCCATGCCCTGCAACACGGCGCCGGCAGCGTCAATATCGAATACGACCTTGCTGCCGGTGGCCGTGGCGAACGGAGCGTACACCTCGCTGGGTTGCTCCGCCACCTCAGTGGCGCCGAAGCTGCCATCGCCGTCAACAACAACGCCGCCGCCATCTTGTTGACCCTGACCGGGTTAGCGCATGGGCGCGAAGTAATTGTGTCACGTGGCCAAGCGGTCGAAATCGGCGGCGGCTTTCGCATCCCCGATGTGTTACGCCAAAGCGGCGCCACTTTGGTCGAAGTGGGCACCACCAACCGGACGTATGTGCGTGACTATGCCGAGGCGATTACCGAGCGCACGGCGATGATTTTGCAGGTACACACCAGCAATTTCCGCATGCAAGGATTTGTGCATCACGCCGAGCTCAGCGAACTGGCCGAGCTCGCCCATCAACGGGGAATTTTGCTCGTCGACAATCTCGGTAGTGGCTCATTTATCGATGTCAGCACCTACGGTCTCGTTGCCGAGCCACTCGTCCCCGACCGCATCAAGGCCGGCGCCGATGTGGTGTGTTTCAGTGGCGACAAATTGATTGGTGGCCCCCAAGCCGGCATTATTATTGGCAAACACGCCCAAATTGCCCGGCTCGCCAAGCACCCGTTGATGCGGGCGATTCGCCTCGACAAATTGGCAATTGCCGCCATGCAAGCGACGTTGCAGAGTTATGTCACGCAGACAGCCCCCACCGACATCCCTATTTGGCAAATGATGAGTCGGAGCAGTGACGAGCTCTATCACCGTGCCACCGCCATCGCCCAATTACTACCGGCGCCGTGGCAAGTACGAGCCTGTACCAGTACAATTGGCGGTGGGTCATTGCCTGGTGAAACACTCCCGTCGTGGGCATTGGTCTGTCCACATCCCCACCCCGACCTATTGGCGCAACAATTACGCCATGCCCCCATCCCCATCATTGGGCGCATCCAAGACGATGCACTCTGGCTTGATTTACGGTCAGTGGCGCCCAGTGATGATGCAGTCATCACCACCACATTGGGGGCACACTCGTTGCAATAAGGCATCTTTGCGGTGCCCTATTGGTGTATCAACAGGAATTACCTTGATTTTATTTACAATTATTTGTAATTTCACGAACAAAGTGCACAAATAATATACAATTTATTTGTACGTTTTCTGGTAAAATACCACACGGTAGTCTATTTTTTTGTCATATGCTGGGTTATTTCAGTCACGCGATTCTCCATCATTTACGCCGATTATTCTTACACACAATTAGGTTTTTATGATTACCATCCAACACATATATCAACAAGCCAAACCCCGTTTATGGTATTGGTATACGCTGGTAGCGTTTTTGTTTTTGCTCACTACCCTGTTTACCAGTCATAATCCTGATTGGCATCTCGATATTGGTGTATCAAGCACGCGGAGCTTCGGTTCAACCTTAGCCGATTCAGAATTCACGCGTTTTTTTGGAGGGACCGTATGGTACCGGCAAATCCCCAAAGGCAGTGATATCGGGGTACCCGACAGCATCACCCCACAAATCATCAAGGTGCGCATCATCATGCGCTACGAAGAGGCACCAGCAGACATCGTATTACAATCTGAACGCCTCAAATTTGCGCTTACGCATGCCGGGCAATATCGCACCTATTGGATCTACACACCACCAGACCAACATTTTGTGATGAATTGCGATACCCAACGCGTCACCGTTCCCTATTTAAGCAAATACTGTGCGGCACTTGTTGATATCCGTGGGACCACACCCCTCAACGCCGCAAATCTTTCACGCTTAGCGATTATTTTGCCACTCATTGCCTGGATGCTCGTCATCATCGTTAGCATCTGGCGATTGGTACGGCGGAGCGATGCCGCCATCGCCATCGTCAGTGTCGCCGCGTTGCTGGCATACTATGTGGTACAAACCTATCCGCTCCAAATCATCACGTGGCGCATACCACTGACGATTTTTTTGGTCGGGTGTAGTGTGATTGTTTGGTTTGTTACCCAACCTCGTTTCAAATACGGCTGGTTGTTGGGGATATTTGTGTTGGCGGTGGCACTACGTATTCTCGCCTATAGTGCTCCTGGAGCTGATGGCGTCGACCGCAAAGTCCATGCCCGGCAACTCGAGAGTGTCATTTATGGCAACATTTATCTCGAAAACATCGGCACGATTGTACGTGGTGGCGATATTGGGGCAAACCAACAAGTATACCCCTACCCACCGGCAGTCTATTTGTTGTTAAGTCCAATCATGTTACTGGTTAGCCCGGTAATGACCTTTAATTTTTATGTTGGGCTGGCGGCGTTACTCATTGATGCCAGCTTGGTCTTTTTTTTGGTGTGGATGATTATCCAACAAGGGCTTGGGCAACGCGTCGCCATCTATAGTGCCTTGGCACTCTTGTGGTTCCCTCAGGCCTATGTGATGCATAGTTACCCCGTCGTCGCCCAAGACCTGGCCCAATGGGCCAGTTGGTGTTTTGCGTTTTTGGCGATTATTTATTATGGCAATCCGCATATGCGCAACCAAATCGTCCAGTTGCTTTTTGCAGGCATTGCCATAACTGGACATTTTGGGGCATTTATTACCATGACCATCATGCAAGTCTGGCAATTTTTGCTGGGCACGATGCGCCCAGCTGCGTGGCGCTGGCTCGGGTTGAGCGCAGTGTTTGGCATCGTTTATTACAGTCAGTATATCGTGTTGATTTGGGCACAAATGGGACGGTTGGTCCATGCCAGCACCGGGACACGTCTCGCTGGATTTCTCGATCTCTGGAACAACGGCATCAACGACCACTATAGCTGGGTGGTGTTTTGTGTGGCGCTGCTCAGCCTCGGATTGCCGGTGCTCCGCCAGCGCCCGGCCCTCAGCAAAACACTCTGGGCAGGATTTGCCGCGAGTGGATTACTCGCCGTGTTGCGGGTCGTGTTTTATGCCAACCCAACCCGCCTCGTGATTTTTTTGGCACCACTCATCGCCCTCGGTATCGGCATGCTCGCACCACGCTACACCAACCACCGGGCAGGGCGTTGGCTAATCTATACGTTATTTGCCTATCTGGCCTATAGTGCCTTGACTGCATGGCTCAGCATCACCATTGATCAGCAATTAGTGCGCTGGATATTGCCCCAATAACACCTGCATAGCGCCCAACAGCAGCGCAGCCCCGCACGGGTATGTCAATAATTTACCTGCAAAATACGGCGCACCACTGCAAGCAGTTCATTGATGTTTGGTGCGAGTGGTGGCAACGATGTATCGGTTTGGCGCACCTGGGCGTGTATCAATTGGCGCTGCACGATATCATCAAAGGCGGCCCCCCGCGATAGCCCCATGTTTGTCCGCACCACACTACAGGCATTGCTCAATTGCAATGCAGTGGCACCGTCGCCTTCGGCTAAGGCCACCCCAGCACCGATGTCAATCACATACAACAAATCATTAAATCCCCCCACGCGTTCGATTTGGCGAAAGGCTTGCGTCAAATAAAACCGGGCATCGCTGACGCGGTTTTCGAGTGCAGCCACTGCGGCAATCCGCAGATGTACCGCCGCAACGTTGTTTGGTGCGTTGTGTTGTTGAAACAACCATTCCGCTTTGCTCAATGCTTGCCGCGCCAACACATAATCACCGAGCGCCATAAAAACCAACCCGCGATTAGAATAGGCATCTGCCAACCCCAACGATTGTGATTGGGCCTCGTACCGCAACAACGCCGCATCACTTTGTGCCAAGCTGTCTCGGATATTGCCGGTTGTCATGTAGACATACGACAACGTATCATGACAGCGCGCCACCCAATATTCGTAGTGCAAGGCATTCATCACCGCCATGGCACGTTGCAACAATCGCTCAGATTCTTGCCAGCCAATCAGCTGTAACGCATGTAAGGCACATTCGAGGGCTGCTTGCGCCCACACCAATCGTTGCATGCCGAGGTCAGCATGATGCATGGCTTGTTGCAAAAACCGCATCGTGCTTTCGACTATCCCACGGTGCCCATAAAAACTGCCAATTGCATAGAGTAATTCACTTGCCTGGGAATGATCTCGACCAATACGGTACAAGGTAGCTTCACTGGTGACACATAATTGTGCACACAACCCAAATCGAATCCAGGTGGTACGCCAACGCACAATCAAACTTGCTGCCAATTCATCCTTTCCCCGTTGATGCACCAGCACCAATATGTCATAAATCGCCAATACATCATAGATTTGCAATTGTAGCGCGTTACGTTCATCTTCATACAACGAACCTGTGGGTTGTTGGGCGAGTTGGTGGGCGACGCGGTGAATCAACGCATCGCTTTGATCGGGATTTACCACGGCGTTGACGGCGGCTCGCATCGCATCGTGTATCACAAAACCATCGCCGTTCCGATAGGCGATTAATTGCCGTCGTTCAAGCAGGTGCAAATAACTCGCCAACGGTTGCTGTTTGTCATGCAGCGCTATTTCGTCAATCAATGCCCAAAACTGATTCCCCAGTGGCTGTTGTACCAATGCCATTATTTGCAACAACAATTCGGGGATGGTTCCGAGTCCGGTAACGACCCGGCGATACATTGCATCCAAGGCAACACTCTGTCCGTTGCCATTGTTGGCCAAGGCAATGATATGCATTGGGTACCCATAGGTTTGTTCCAAAATATCAGTCGGCAAGGCACTCTCGTAATTGCGTAGATGGGTTTGATTGTAGATTTGCCAATAGAGTGCCCGGGTGTTCTCTTCGGTTAAGCCGGTCACCACAAATTCACGTATGGTGGGGAGCTGCCGACCTAACCCGGCGATTTGGGTGGTAATCAAAAATTGGGTGGTCGGGAATGTGTGCAACAGATGCCGTACCATTGTTTCGGCAGGCAACACATCATTCCCCAACAGATTATCAAGACAAATAATTGCATTGCGAAACTCGTCGGCGTCTTTGAGCCGGGTATACCAAGGCTCATCGGCCCGCAAACGTAAGCGCATCGTTAACCCAATCGCTTGGTAGACTTGCTCCATGTTGGTAAAGCCACTGCCAATCGCCACCACTGGTATGCGCCGGAGCCCAGATGCCGGCACTACGTCCCGAATAACCGCCACTGCGAGTGTACTCTTGCCGATCCCTGACGGACCACTCAACACGACGTGGGAGCGCCATGATTGCCCTTTCCGGCGTTCGAGCATAATACATTCGATGATTTCGGTGAGTAACACTTCACGCCCAATACACAAATTATCTGTCTGGCTATGCATCGGAATCAGCTGATAAAACTGCAGTGCCCCCCGCCATTCATCATCCGAAAAATAGGGCGCAAATCGTGAAATATAGGCAATCGGCAAGCGGGTCAAATGGCATAATTCAAGCAATTCATTGGCATTCAAGAGTTGCATATCAAGCTCGAGAATAGTTTCGAAGGTAACTACTAATTCTTCGATTGTTGTCCCAACCATACGATTCGGGCGTGACGTAAAAATATCTGCAAAGCGATTACTACTGACATCGCCACCGCGTTTTTGGATGCGTTCGACTAATGTCAACGATTTGACTGACGCAAACTCAATCGGCAATTCTTCTTTGCCGGTGCCGAGTTTTATGCCATTATGATGCAATCGTTTTTTGACCAACACCATAATCTCAATAATCCGTTTTTTGATGTGTTGTTCATTTGATTCAATTCGAATAGGCATAGGATACCTCGCAGACATTCAGCGCTTTTCTATACCCTATCACATACTATAACCAATGTTTTTGTTGTTTTTTACAAATCACCTACATTATCATGCCTTGTACTGCGTATAGAAACAGCGGTATTGTTATATAACAAATACCGCTGTTTTGCACCATAGATGATACGCCATCATGGTAATACCCATACCCCACATAGTGCGTAGCAGGGCAGATTAGGCGAGCGCCAATTGGCGACGAATCAGCTCAACCACCGCCGCACGATCGTGGGGGCGATTGACCACATCCAAATCATCGGTTTCGATTGTCAACACGGCACAATGGGTAAAATCGCGCATCCACTGGACATAGCGTTGATTGAGACGCGTCAAGTATTCTACCGGAATTTGTTGTTCGCTGGTGCGACCCCGCTGGGCAATCCGCTGGAGCAACGTCGGCACTTGGGCATGCAAATAAATCACCAGCGTCGGTGGTTGGATGCGTTGTACCAGCGTATCATAGAGTTGCTGGTATAACCCAAAATCACGTGACGACAACACCTGCTCAGCATGTAATTCTTTGACAAAAATCTCAAAATCTTCGTACATACTGCGGTCTTCGATGACTGATTGGTTACTGACACTGATGTGATGCTGTTGCGTATAGCGTTGGGTCAAAAACCAGATTTGCGAATGAAACCCCCAGCGGGCACGATCAGCATAATAATCTGCTAAATAGGGGTGATCACTCACATGCTCATAATATGGTTGCCAGCCAAATTCTTGGGCGAGGATTTCGACGAGGGTGCTTTTGCCCACCCCGATATTCCCCGCCACCGAAATATGTTGTAGTGGCACAACGCGCTGTAACTCCATCGTGGCTCCTTATCAACCTCAGCTAGATTTTGACGGTGCGCCACTTGCCTTGCCGGAAGCGCAGATACGACAATACTGCTTGTACAAAAAAATCAATCCCCATAGCCACCCAGACGCCATTCAAGCCACCGCCGTGTTGCAATATATAATACGAAATCGGCAAGCGGAAGCACCACGTGCTAATGACTTTGGTATAGAGCGGCCATTGGGTATCACCAGCGCCACGGAGCGCACCAGACAGCACAAAGTTACCACCCATAAACAATTGAAACGCACCGGCAATTTGCAAAGGAACACTCCCTGCCACAATCACCGATTCATCGTTGATAAACAAGCGTAACAATACGTCAGGAATCGCCACCATAATCGCCCCGAGTACCAGCATAATAATTGATGTTTGGCGGAGCGCTTCATAGGTAGAGGCTTCGGCTTCATCGGGATCACGGGCACCCAAGCCTTGGCCAACGAGCGCCGAGGCCGCAATGCCATAGCCCCAGCCCGGCAAAAACGACAGTGACTCGATGCGAATCACTAGATTGTGGGCAGCATAGGCGGCAGTACCGAGTTGTGTAATCATCCCCAAGAAAATAATCAGTGCTCCTTGAAAGACCGCTTGCTCACCCGCAAACGGCAACCCGACACGGGCGACACGTTTGATCATTGCCCATTCGGGCCACAACGGGCGATTGAGAATCAGCCCAGCCCGCCCGCGCAACAATACCGCCAGCGTCGCGATACACCCAAATGTGCGGGCGACAGCGGCGCCGATAGCGGCACCGTCCACACCTAGAATCGGCAAGCCGAAATGCCCACCTATCAAAAGGTACGAAATCACCACATTGAGGATATTGACCCCAATCATAATATAGAGAGGGGTGCGGGTATCACCAGCCCCCCGCAAGGCGGACATCCCAATCATACTAATGGCGGTGGGCACAAAGGCATAGGCAAGGATGGTCAAAAACCCCCCACCTAGTTGGGTGACCTGGTCAGTGGCACCATATACCCCAATCAATTGGGGTGCAAACATGATACAGACCACGCTCATCACTATCGAGGCCATTAACCCCAGAAACAGCGCTTGGCGCAAGGCGCTATTGCCCATCACACTGTCGTGGGCGCCACGAGCACGTGCGGTCAGGGCGGTACAACCAGTACCGATGGCCATAAATAAAATCGTCATCGTCCAAAACATCTCACTAGCCAACCCAGTGGCGGCAAGTGCAGTGGCACTGCCATAACCGAGAAATACCGCGGCTGTGAGTGGTAATTGCCCCACCAACAACACATCCATTAAACCAACCATGGTGTTGAGTACTTGCTCACTAACCGCTGGCATGGCGAGTGCAAACACCCGCCGTTGTCTCTCACGTTGCCCTTGCATGTTGGTTCCTTTTTATCTTGTGCAGGCATTGTACCACTGACCACAGGCTGGTACCGCCAGCACGTAGGTGCTGACATGACAACGAATAGGTAATCCATCTGTTACTAAATGAGGGTGTAGCGGTGCACTATGCCACATATAATCTATATCGTTACGTTGTTTTTGATTGCAATCACCAATTAATCACATCTGCCATGCAAGCAAATTCACACTTGACATGGAACAAATGTTCGCATATAATCAGCACAGATGTTTCGAACGTATGTGTTAATTACGAGACCGCACACCACAAGGAGGACACAATGGCCGTACGCTCACAAGAAATGCGCAACCCGACAATGCGCCTTGCCCGCCCCAAGAGCACTACGTTGTTCCTACGTCGCTTGACACTACCTACCCCATCAATTGGGTATGTTGTTGGCGCATTCATAGCCGCCGTCGCATTATATTTCGTGTTGAGTGCCGCAATCAATTGGGGCATGAGTCGTTATGACGACATGCGTTATGGCACCACGCGCACCTTTCATACCGATGCCGTCATCGGGATTGAAGATTCCGTGACCAACCCCACCCATTTTGTGGCCATGAACATCAACCGCCAAGTCGTCATTTTGCAGATTCCTGGTGGCGATGCCAACAAAACGCGGCTTATCAATGGACCATATCTCTTTGGTGGCACCGAAGACCGCACGCCAGTGATTTTGAACTTCAGTGATGTCAACAGCGATGGCATGATTGACATGGTCGTCAACGTCAAAAACGAAGCCCTCATCTATCTCAACCGTGGCGACCGGCTCGGTCTGATGACGCCCCAAGAGCGCACCTCGATCTCGCTTCAACCCTAAACCAACTTCCTGCGGGAGCCCCTGCTTGCGGTAATGACTCCCCCGCCATTACCCCTCCCGCGCAACCCTCACCCACAGCCATGGGTGAGGG
>DBCF01000015.1 GCA_002292925.1 Roseiflexaceae bacterium UBA965
ACGGTAGATGTGCGGGTGACGGTAGCGGTACGTGTAGGAGTTGGAGCGGTCCCCACTGCAATGGTCAGACCTTCCATCAGACTGCCTGCGGCAGGATATCCCGTTGCCGTAGGCAATATATATGCGATAACACCGGTGACGTTTTGAACTACATCAGGTCCTATATTTGGCTTGTTGCCTAGGAAATAAATGCTTCTCAGTGCACTTGCCCCCCCGAACGCACTATTCCCGATGGATGTAACACTTGCCGGGATGGTGATGGTAGTCAGACCTACCTCACAGAACGAACAAAAACCGATGGATGTGAGTTGGCTGCCGGCTACAAAGGTGACAGAAGTGAGCGTTCTGGTACCAGAAAACGAACCCGTCTTGATTGACGTCACACTTGCCGGGATGGTAATCGCCGTGATGGCGGCACTACCGAATGCAAGATCCCCGATGGATGTGACACCTGCCGGAATCATGACAGTGCCAGTACAGGAATTATTACCGGTAACCTCATTGTCGGTTATCGTAAATGTGCCACTAATCGAACATGCCTCGGTCGTTGTTGCTGCCTGTACCACATTGCCATTCAACCCAAGCAACATAATACTAATCAGAAGCATCGTTAATACTCGGTAACTCACTGTTTCTCCTTTACAATGATTACTATAGCTTGCTGTTCCGAGAATTAGTTTCCCCAAAATATCCCAAAATAACATTTATTATTCGAGATAAACAGTTATAATATTACACAAATTCAGATTTGTTATTTGTGTTAATTGTAAATATTATATAAATCTTGCATTTTTCAATAGCAAGATTACATTCTAGAAATAATCATTTACCGGAATCGCCCAGCAACTATGAAATGCGGGCATAGCGGCGGCTCAATTATTTCGTGCATGACTACACGCTTCCTCCTTCGCATACTGGTACTTAGTCATATCAATGCACCGCCACACAATCAACGAGCTGCCAAGATTAGCGTAGGTATTCTGTCTCATAAAAATAAAGCTGGTGCAATAAGAACAGTAACTGCAGAATCGTATAATGCCGTGTGATGATACGATTCCTGCGCGTCGTGGGTTTTTGTTGGTACAATTCTACTGAAATACGAAATTTTAGGAGTTGTAAGATGAGCCAAATAATATACGCCGACCACGCAGCCACCACGCCCCTCGCACCTGATGTACTTGCGGCCATGATGCCGTATCTGACGCAATATTATGGCAACGCCTCGAGTCCACATGCCATGGGGCAAGCCAGCCAAATTGCCGTCGATCGCGCCCGTGACGATGTCGCCAAAGTACTTGGCTGTACGTCGGCAGAAGTGGTGTTTACCGGCGGTGGATCCGAAGGGGACAACCTCGCCATCAAAGGGGCAGCATTGGCATACTTACAGGCACACGGCACCGCCCATGTGGTAGTGAGTGCCATCGAACACCACGCGGTGTTGCATGCTGCTGAGGCGTTGCAACGCCATGGAATCACCATGACCGTGGTGCCCGTCGATAGCACTGGGGTGGTCAGTGTGGCGGCAGTAGCGGCGGCGTTGCGCCCCGATACCGCCGTGGTGTCGGTGATGTATGCCAACAACGAAATCGGCACAATCGAGCCGATCAAAGAAATCGCGGCGTTGTGTAAATCACACCAGGTATTGTTTCATTGCGATGCAGTGCAAGCCACCGGATTGTTGCCACTCAACGTGCATGAGCTCGGCGTCGATATATTGACGATTACCGCGCATAAGTTTTATGGACCCAAAGGGGTGGGCGTGATGTATGTGCGCCGCGGCGCGGTGGTCTTCCCACAAATCCATGGTGGCTCCCAAGAGCGCCGCCGTCGGGCTGGCACCGAAAACGTCGCGGGGATTGTAGGGCTCGCCACCGCCCTAACGCTTGCCGACGCCAAACGCGAGACAGAAGTCGCGCGGCTGACACCCCTGCGTGATGCCATGATTGCGGGCATCACGGGTGAGTTAAATGGTGTACGACTGACGGGCCACCCCACCCATCGGTTGGCCAACAATGCCAGTTTTGTCATCGATGGCATTGACGGTGACAGTTTGCTCATCATGCTCGATCAACGGGGGATTTGTGCATCGAGTGGCTCGGCCTGTACGAGTGGCTCACTCGAACCCTCACACGTGTTGTCGGCACTCGATGTGCTCGGCTCCGATTTACAGGCGGCCTTGCGTTTGACCCTCGGGCGTAGTACCACGCACGCCGACGTTGAATTCATCGTCGCCCAAGTGGTGACTGTCGTGCAGTTATTACGTCAAGCATAACAGTATACGACTGGATATTTTTTCTCTGTGAATTGCAGGTATACTATCAATATGAATTTGTGTTTACAAAAACAAAAGAGGAGCTGTCGATGCGTAGTGTGTTGAGTCTGGCAATTCGCCGTGTGTTAGGGGTATTCGGGGTCATCCCAGCAGTGAGTGACAAAATTGATCAGATTGCTGATGCCGCAGTGGATAAGCTCGAAGAAACAATCCCGGCAGTGAAACAAATCGATGACATGTTGGGAGCGACGTCAGAACGGAGTGCGAGTCCGGCAACAGGTTCAGCTAACGGAATCGGTGAGGCTGGTTTTAATAGTCAAGTATTGCAGTCCGATTTACCGGTATTGGTCGATTTTTGGGCGCCGTGGTGTGGTCCGTGCAAAGCAGTTTCACCAGTCCTCGAAGAGCTGGCTCAAGACTATGCAGGCAAAATCAACGTCGTCAAAATCAATATCGACGAAGATGCTGCATTATCTGACACATACAACGTGCAGTCGATTCCCACGATTGTTTTTTTCAAAAACGGGAGCGAAGTATCACGGAGCAGTGGCGTCAAAACAAAACTGCAATTCCAACGTGATATCGAAGCAGCCATCGCGTAGGCAACACCAATAATAGCTGGCAGGCAACGAGGGTGGGGCATGACAATGCCTCACCCTCAAATTATTTCTATCTGACCAGCAGTCTGTTCGATCAGCGTGTGCTGGATCGTGCCGACATCGGCAACCCGCAAAGTCACCGTCATGGTAACATCGGCGGCGAATTGTTCGTCGTCGATGCGATGGTCGTATTGGGCGAGGGTACGTTTGACCCCGTCGTATTGGGCATAGCTCATCACCAGCACACATTGCTGGCGGGCGATTTTTTCGACACGGGCGGTGATGAGGAGCACTTCGCGCACTGCATCACCGTAGGCATGCACGAGGCCGCCGGTACCGAGGAGCGTGCCGCCAAAATAGCGGGTAACTACCACCACCGCATCACCAAGGCCACTGCCGTTGAGTACGGCAAGGGCCGGGCGTCCTGCGGTGCCCGACGGCTCGCCGTCGTCACTCATACCGAGGGTGGTGGTGGCGCCATGCCCGATGACATAGGCATAGACATGGTGCGAAGCGTCGGGCATGGCGTGGCGGATTGACGCAATAAACGCCTTGGCCTGTACCACACTATCGACCGGCGCGAGGTGCGCAATAAACCGTGAATTGCTGGCCCTGATTTCGCACGAGGCGGCCTCAGCAGGGATAAAATTGGCCATTACGGTGCCTTGGTGTACTAGTTATTTACGGATTATCTCGCCAGAAATCGGCAAGGTGAAACTAAATGTGCTACCTTTGTTGACCACACTACTCGCCCACACCCGCCCCCCTTGAAGCTCGACCAGCCCTTTGACAATCGACAACCCCAGCCCGGTGCCACCGATGCTTTTGGTGTTGGAATTGTCGACGCGCATAAAGCGATCCCAGATGCGTTGCAGGTTTTCAGCGGTAATCCCGATGCCGTTGTCGCTGACACTGATACTCACAAAGCGCCCACTGGGGTGCATGTCGGGCAGTTCGGTGAGTTCACGCACACGCAACGTGATTTCACCACCGCTCGGGGAATATTTGGCGGCGTTGGTAAGCAGATTGGTGACGATTTGGCGGACACGCTCTTTGTCGGCATGCACGGGAGGCGTGTCACTGGGAATGTCGAGGGTAATGGTATGTGAATCAAAGATCGGTTGCCGTTGTAGTTGACGACTCAAGTCGGTGCAGAGCTCATGCAATGGTACGGTCCAGCGATTAATCCGCATCGTATTGGCTTCAATACGGGCAAAATCAAGCACATCGTTGACGAGATTCTCGAGATTTTCAGCTTCACGACGCAAGATTTTGAGAAAACTTTTTTGGTCTTCGGCGGGGAATTCGCGGGCCAACAACAAATCGGAGTAGCCCAAAATCGACGTTAGTGGTGTTTTGAGTTCGTGTGACACCATCGACGTAAATTCGCTTTTGAGGCGATCGGCTTCTTTTTCACGCGTCAAATCATTAATCACCCACAAACGCCCCGTGATTTGTTCGTTGCTATCGCGGGTAGGCACCGACAGCACGTTGAGGTCTTGGTGGGGGTTACGCAATTTGAGGTTGAGCGAAAACTCTTGGTCGGGTTTGGCTTGGCCGTTGGCACAAAAATCACTAAACGCTGCCGAATCATGGAAGCGCGGTAACAGCAGACTAAGCAAATCAAACGGCACCCGAAAGTTGGCGTTGACTTGGGCGTGGTGCAATCCCCAAATCAGCAAGAACGATGGATTATGGCGGAGCACTTGGCCATGGCGATCAATCAGCACCAGCCCCGAAGGGATGCTGTTGAAGACCTGGCTGAGTTGGGTGCTCCGCTCGAGCATTTCTTGGTAGCGCAAAGCGCGGCGCAACGGTTGTACCGCGGCTTCAGCCACGCCCAGCGCCATGGCTGATTCGTTGTCGCCAAAGGCGTTGGCGCGAGTACTATCGAGGATGAGTACGGCTTCAGCCCGGCCATCGACAGTAATTGGGATGGCGATTTTGGCGCGGATTTCGGGTTTGGTTTCATAAAAATAATCGACGTCTTGGGTGACTTCGCGGATGAGCAATGAGCGGGCACTGCGGGCCACTTTGCCCGCGATGCCACTTTCCCAGCTCCAGCGGTGGCGTTTGAGTTCACCACTGATGTCGGGTAGTTGGGTGACGGTATAGCCGTGGGTGGCGACGAGCTCGATTTCTTGGCGGTCATGGTCGACATAGACGATGCTACCCGCTTCGGCACCGGTATAGTCGATCCCCCGTGACAACACCAAGGGCAACAGACTATGGAGCGGCAACGGTGGGTCGAAGTCTTGGCGGAGCCGCGAAAGTAATTGGGCTAAGTCGAGGTGTTTACTAAACGTCAATACCGCCTGATCGTCTGGTTGAATGCCCTCATCGGGGAGCGCAGCAATGGCATGGTCGATTTCGGCAGCAAGCAACGGCGTAATCGCATCAATCGTTAGTTGGTCAGCGGGGGCCAATAGGTCGTTTTCGGCGGTACGGAATTCGAGCACGCCCCAAACGTGATTTTGCCAGCGCACGGGTATGCCATGCACGACCATCGTTTTGGCGATGACTTCGCCATTGGTCTGCGCGATACTAATCGTCGTGGTGTGTTGGGACGGCAAGGCAGATGCCACCACCGCAGTAACGACATCATCGTCCCACGGGGCATTCCAGGTGGCATTGGTCATCACATGGAGCGGGGTTTTGTGGAGCTCGGGATCACGCCAGTAGGTCAACCGCCCATCGTGATAGCTTACCACTGCGCGCAATAACCCAAAGACTTGCTCGATGCGCGTATTAAATGGTTGTGTCGTCGCTAACGCTTTGACACATGCCGAAATTACATGGAGATGTGGTGGGGTAAGGGGAATGGTTGACATGATATATACTCAATTGACACTATAAATGCTGTGTAGGTGAATACATTGTAGACGGCATATTCCCGCATTGTCAACGTAGTTTATTTTATAAAAATTACAAATTGCCGTTTGTATCATTGCTACCCCAAATGCTGGTTTGTAATGCAAGATGACAAATTCGTGAATTCTGGTACTATTAGAGATTATGAGATACAGCCGTGATTTTGGCGTTCAGAGGTGAGGATGATGATGAAGCGATTATTTGCAGTATTGATGGTGTTGGTGTTGACTGCGTGTGCCAGTACACCAGCTGCGCCAGAAGCGGGTACACTGAAAACTATACGGATTGGCTATGTGCCGGTGTTGATTTATGCACCATTATATGTTGGCATCGAACGCGGCTATTTTGCCGCCGAAGGTATCACCATTGAATCAACCCCCATCCAAGGTGGCAGTGATGCCGTAGTACAACTCGCCGCCGGCAACTTTGATGCCGCAATGGGTGGGGCTGGCGCAGGGTTGTTCAATGCAGCAGCCCGGGGCGTCAAGTTTTCGATTGTGGCTCCTATGCACAGCGAAAAGCCCCCCATCACCAGCCCGCTGGTAATTAGTGCGGCTCGCAAAGACGAAATCACCAAAGTTGCTGACCTCAAGGGCAAAAAAGTCGCCATCAATGCCAATGGTGCTGCCACCGAATATTGGTTGAACGAAGCACTCGGGCAAGGTGGCTTGACCATCGATGATGTCGAATTGATGACGGTACCTTTCAAAGATGTACCAGCAGCCTTGGCCAACAATTCAATCGACGCCGCCATCCTTGGCGAGCCACTGGCCACCATCGCGATGGACAAAGGTCAAGTCGCGATTTTGTCCAACAATTTCATCAATAGCTTTCATGCCACCTACCTATATATGGGTGAATCATTGTTGGCAGACCAACCCTCCGCCCAAGGCTTCATGCGGGCTTACCTCAAGGCCTGTGCCGACTTGCAGGGTGATTATATGTCACCCGAATTAGCCGCCATCATGGAAAAATATACCAAGGTGCCAGCAGATGTAGTAATGCGCGCTGCGACAGCCCAATACGATGCCACGGGCACAATCCCCGTGAATGATTTGGATGCGTTGCAACGCTACTTCCGCAAACGCGGTTTGTTGGAATACGACCAAGATCTCGATATTGCGACATTAATGAATACCGACTTGGTGGCGAGCGTCACCGGAAAGTAGGCGCGGTAATGGACAGCGGTGTAGTTGTCGATTTTGCGCATCTAGGGGTCACCTACGCCAATGGCGTGGTGGCCCTTTCTGACCTTTCATTGACCATTGCCGCCGATCAAGCGGTATGCGTGGTGGGTCCGAGTGGCTGCGGCAAAACGACCTTATTGCGGGTATTGGCGGGACTCGAACGTGCCACCCAGGGTGGTGTGCAGCTTTCGCGTCCGGCCACATTGGCCATGGTATTTCAGCAAGGCTTGCTCTTTCCGTGGTTGTCGGTGGCAGAAA
Organism: Roseiflexaceae bacterium UBA965; assembly: GCA_002292925.1. Classification (GTDB taxonomy): domain Bacteria; phylum Chloroflexota; class Chloroflexia; order Chloroflexales; family Roseiflexaceae; genus UBA965. Next base: position 7,188 of record DBCF01000015.1, read on the forward strand.
ATATCAGCTATGGGCTAATGACTCGGGGCGCAACCCCGCCCCAATGCCGAGCAGCGGCGCGCGAATGGAGCGAGCGGATGGGGTTGCAACGCTTTATTGATGCCTACCCCCATCAATTATCGGGGGGGATGCAACAACGGGTGGGTTTGGCACGGGCACTCGCCGTCAACCCCGATGTATTGTTGCTCGACGAACCATTTGCAGCCCTCGATGCCCAGACCCGGGTATTGATGCAAGAATTACTGGTTGATTTGCGCCGCCAAGGGTTGTGTCGCAGTTTGTTGTTGGTGACCCATGCCATCGACGAAGCGTTGTTGGTCGGCGACAGGGTGGTGGTGCTGTCGGCGCGGCCGGGGCGGATTATTGCTGACGTGACGCCGCAGGTGGCCCACAGCCAGAGTTTCGACGAAATTCGGGCACAGCCGGCCTTTATGCAGGCTTTTACGACGATTTGGCAACTCATCCGCCACGAAGTCGAAGCGCAATTGCGTGAGGAGGTCATACTATGACCCAAAGTCGTTGGTTGACCTGGCTTTCACCGCTGCTGTTGGTGGTGTTGTGGGAAGTAGCTGTACAACTCAACCTACTCAATCGCGTATTTATCCCTCCGCCCAGCGAAGTGGTGGTAGCGCTTGTCAAAGCCGTGCGCGATGGCAGCATGCAACACGATGTGGTGGTGAGTAGCCAACGGATTGTATTGGGGTTTGTGATTGGGGCGGTACCCGGTACCCTATTGGGGATTTGGAGTGGCCTCAATCGTACGGTACTAGCACTAGTGCGCCCGTTGGCGACGATGTTGTACCCCGTGCCAAAAATCGCCTTGTTGCCGTTGGTGATTGTGGTGTTGGGCATCGGCGAAGTGAGCAAAGTGGCCACGGTAGCGGTCAGTGTTTTTTTGATGGTGGTAATCCATACCATCGGCGGCGTCTTGCAAATCGACCAACGCTATTTCGAGGCGGCCCGGGTGTTTGGCGCCAATCAACGCACCATATTTCGTACCGTCGCCTTGCCCGCCAGCCTGCCAGCGATTGTCGAGGGCTGGAAGCTGGCGATGGGGTTTGCCTTGACGTTGATTGTCGGTGTGGAGTTTGTCGGTGCCAATGACGGCATCGGCTACCGCATCTGGCAATCGTACGAGTTGTATGCCATTGCTGACATGATGGCGGCGGTGTGTGTGATTGCCGGCTTGGGCTGGGTAGTGACGGTAGTACTCGATGAAGTGGCGCGGCTGCTGGTGCCGTGGCGTTATACAACAGTCAAGGAGTCGCGTATGTCGGTCGTACGAACCTGGTGGGGCGCAGTGCGCCCGTGGAGCTATACCGCCGCCATTGTGCCGGTATTGTTGGGGGCTGCCATTGCCGCCCAGCAAGTAGGATTGAATTGGTGGCTGTTGATCCTCGCCTTGATTGGCTCTATCGCCATCCAAGGCGGTACCAATCTGATGAATGACTACTATGATTACCGCAAAGGCACCGATACCCCCGCCGTCAAAGGCACGGGTGGAGCGTTGCTTCGGGGTGAACTCACCCCCACCCAGATTTTTTGGGCGGGGATTAGTGCTTTTGCCATCGGTGCCGCCATCGGTCTTTATTTGGTATCGGTGACGGGACCATTTATTTTTTGGTTAGGGTTGTGTAGCGTGGCAGTGGGTTATTTTTATACGGCGGGACCCTTTGCCTTGGCGTATGTGGGTTTGGGCGAAATCGCCGTCTTTATTTTTATGGGGCCAGTAATGGTCCTCGGCTCGTATTTCTTGCAAATCCCCACGGTGGCGTGGCCGGCAGTGTGGGTATCGTTGCCGGTGGCCTTTGTGGTGGCAGCGATTTTGCACGCCAACAATTTGCGTGACATCGATACTGACCGTATCAACAATAAACGCACCTTGGCGACGATTTTTGGGCGTGATGGTGCCCGCATCGAGTACTACCTCTTGGTGGGTGGCACCTTTGTGAGCCAGTGGGTGCTCGTGGCGCTGGGCGTGGCGCCGTGGCCGACGTTGGTGACGTTGGTGATGCTGCCCTTGGCGTGGAAGTTGATGGGGATTGCTGGTCGCGAAGTCGACCCCGCTGCCCTACAACCCGTGTTGCGCCAAACCGCCGTATTACACATGCGCTTCGGGTTGTTGTATGTGCTGGGCTGGGTAATTGCCTTGTGGATGTGACCGATTGAATCATGATGAACAGGCAGGTATGTTATGAAACAACAGCTCTTCATTGCGGTGATCGTAATCATTTGTACGGCGTGTGGGCAGTCATCCGTACAAAACAATCCGCTGCCAACACCGGTAACGTTGACAAATACACCAGTCGAGATTGATACACCACTTGTCACAAATACACCCGTTCCAATCTCTAATACGGTTGTGCCTGTGGCTCCAACACCACTGGTGGCAACTAGGGTTGTGGCGCCGACCGCGACATTGACGGCAACCAAAGTGGCAGCAATAACTACTAGCGGGTGGCGGTTTCGTAATAAAACACTGCCTGGTGCACAATTTGCTCATCAAGGGACACATTGTGCCAATGGCACAGACTTGAGTGGTGAGTGGGTAGTGACTGATGAAAAAACCATCGAGGGCGTGAAATTTACGTCACGGATTATTGTGACAGTGAATGCGGATCAAACAAGTGGCGCATGGCGGATTGAACAGTTTTTTGTTATCGAAGGGGTGAAATCACTCGGTGGCGTACAAGGGAGTATTGCCCAAATCCGGTTGGGGAGCGATGGCGTGGTGGCGTTTGATTTGAATGTTGGCACGCCAGTCCAAGCCAAAATCATCCAACCCGATGGCAGCGAAACGCCGTTTGATTTCCCGATGCCGGTGACGAGTCTCAAACAACTGGAGTGGGAACCACTCACTGGGTCTTGTCCGTAATTACCTGCTTGGGCGCATTATTGCCATGATGAGTGTCGTGTAGGGACTATATACCCTGCACGACATTTACGTATCGTAGCCTTGGAATGACGACTGCAGAATCACCATGATTCGTTTGCAAAATATTGTTGTGATGTGAAAAACCATGTAAGATGTACTATAGAATGTGGTAATAATTGTGACGGTTGTGGGTTGGGTTAATTATGGAAAGCAGATTGTGGTAAAGGAACAAAACAATGCGTGGGCGAATCATTGAATTAGCGTTCATTAGTCTGTTTTTGGTGGCATGTAGTGCCACACCATCGGCAAGTGTTGAGACCCCAAGTGTGCCAACCGTAACCCAAAACACCGACACAACTACATCACAAGCGGCACCCGTTACTCCTGAGATTACTGAAGGTGCAACGGTAGTGACCGATGGAGCGACTCCAACCCAGTTTGTGCTGCCGACGTCAACCCCCAGCAATGCCGATGCCCCCGACGCCACCGCCTTGGCTGCCACCACGATTGCGTTGATGCCCGCTACTGCCACTCCCGATGCGTCAGGATTGACCGCCTCACTCCAAGGTGATGTGGTGGTGGTGGCCCTTTCCAACGGCGCCGAGGGGCAGTTTTTTGCAACCATTAGCAAAGGCATGATGGAAAACATTGATGACCCACATCCGTTGACTATCTACCAAAAAAACGGGGCTGAGTTTGTCAGTGTCACCCAGTATGACTTTACCAATGGCGAATATATCGGCGATCTCGAGTTGTTGCCCATCCCCGACTCCAATCACATGTTATTTATTGTGCATGGTGGCGTGGGCGCGCATAGTAGTTTTGGCACGGTTTTTTCGTTTGATGGCAAAACCCTCAAATCAGAGCTCGAAACCCAATCTGATGCAGGCGGCGGGGCATTGACGGTAATGGATGTCAATGGTGACGGCGTGCAAGATGTGATTGGTGATGCTACTGATTATTATGTGTTTTGTTATGCCTGTGGGGTGCGGATTAATTCCGATATCGTATATAGCTGGGATGGCGCCAAGTTTGTTGAGCAGACATTGACCGCCTCGAGTGATGCCACCATCCAAAAAGCGATTGATTATGCCAAAGCCCAACGCTGGAACATGGTCACCAAATCATTGCCCACCATCAGCGCCCCAACCAACGATGCCGACAAATGGAATGTAGCGTTGTTGACGCACTGGTCGACGATTCGTATCCCCGAGACAGACGCAGCATTTCCTTTTTTGTCAGCAGTCTACTATGGTGATTATGATGCTGCCGTCGCTATGTTGCGTGCCGTCGGTGCCAAAGACGCTGCCAATCCCAAGGGCAAGTGGTTTGCGGGCCCAATTGCCGAAGGCATCGATGTAGCTACTGACACATCAATTGATGAGTTCCGTGTGATATTGTTTGATAATGTAGTACAATTTAGCACCATGGCATTGACCCAAGATGACACAGTAACGAGTGCCCGCTTCTTACGTGGCTGGGCCAAAACACTCGTAAACCCCCGTGATCCTGAAGGATTAAAAGATTTGCAGGCAGTGGCGACTGCTGATCCGTTTTACGCCGCCGTGCGTGATGCGATTGTCAGTCGTTAGTTTGTTATTGAGGAGCATGTATGCCGACACAATTGCACGGCCATACCCTACTAAGTCAAGATGATCTCTACTTGTTCAATGAGGGTTCGCATTTTGCACTGCACGAAAAACTCGGCGCAATTTATTGTCAGCGTGACGGGGTTACGGGTGTGCATTTTGCGGTATGGGCACCAAGTGCCCGCGCCGTGCATGTGATTGGCGATTTCAATGGCTGGCAACGGGGCGTGACCACGTTGTACCCCCAAGGGGCATCTGGGCTATGGGCGAATTTCTTTGCCGATGTGCCGGTGGGGTGTTGTTATAAATACGCCATCGAAACACAATCGGGTGACTGGCTCGAAAAAGCCGACCCCTGTGCCGCAGCCGCCGAGTTTCGCCCCCAGACAGGCTCAGTTGTCACCGATTTGACCACCTATCAGTGGCACGATGAAGCCTGGATGCAATCACGCCGTGGCTACGATGTCACCCACGCGCCAATGAGCATCTACGAGGTGCATTTGGGCTCGTGGATGCGCAACCCCGATGGTTCGTGGCTCGGCTATGCCGATGCCGCCCGCAAATTGGCCGACTATTTGGTAGCGATGAACTACACCCACGTAGAATTGTTGCCGATCATGGAATTTCCCTACGATGGCTCGTGGGGCTACCAGACCGTCGGTTTATATGCGCCCACCAGCCGTTTTGGCACACCCCACGACTTCATGGGGTTTGTCGATTACCTGCACCAAAAAGGTATCGGGATTATTCTCGACTGGGTGCCGTCGCATTTCGCTGTCGACGCTCATGGCCTAGCCCAATTTGATGGCACGCATTTGTATGAGCATTCTGACCCCCGGCAAGGCTATCACCCTGACTGGGGCTGTTATATTTTTAATTATGGGCGTCACGAAGTCCGTAGCTTTTTGATTAGTAGTGCGATTTCTTGGATTGAGCGCTATCACATCGACGGGCTGCGGGTCGATGCAGTGGCATCAATGCTCTATCTCGATTATTCCCGCAAGGCCGGCGAGTGGATTCCCAACGCCTATGGTGGTCGGGAAAATATCGACGCCATCGTGTTGTTGCGCCGCCTCAATGACCAAGTACGCCAACGCTACCCCGGGGTCACTATGATTGCCGAAGAATCGACGGCCTGGCCAATGGTGTCGCGACCAACCGATGTCGGCGGGTTGGGGTTTGCTATGAAGTGGGACATGGGCTGGATGCACGATACCTTGAAGTATCTGAGCAACGACCCTGTCCACCGCCGCTTCCACCACAACAATCTAACCTTCCGGTCGCTTTATTCGACCAGTGAGCAATTTACCTTGGCGTTATCACATGACGAGGTCGTGCACGGCAAAGGCGCCTTGCTGGCCAAAATGCCAGGTGATCGCTGGCAACAATTTGCCAATCTGCGAGCACTCTATGGCTACATGTATGCTCAGTCAGGCAAAAAACTGCTCTTTATGGGTGGCGAAATCGGCCAGTGGCGCGAATGGTCATACGAACGCGAGCTCGATTGGTTTGTGCTCGAAGACCCCATGCACCGTGGCATCAATGCCTTGGTACGTGATTTGAATCATTTGCATATTGTCGAGCCCGCCTTGCACCAGTTAGATTTTGATCCGTGGGGCTTCCATTGGATTGCCTGTGATGACGCCGACCAGAGTGTAGTGATTGCCTTGCGCCGTGGGGGTGCCGGCGTGCGTAATGTGGCGGTGTGGTGCAACTTCACACCCGTCCCCCGCCACCATTACCGCATCGGTTTACCGCATGGTGGCGCCTGGCACGTGCTGCTCAATAGCGACGATAGCCAGTATGGCGGCAGTGGTATGCGCGCCGATATCAATGTCGAGTCGGTGCCGTGTCATGGCATGCCCTATTCGGCATTAGTCAATATGCCCCCCTTGGCTGTGGTGTTTATTGCACCAGTAGTAGAATAATTCGTCTTTAATTCATCAATTCTTACCCCGTTGGGTTACCATAGGATGCGATAGTGACACGATTTGTCTGTGTGCATGGGCACTTTTATCAACCCCCCCGTGAAAACCCGTGGCTGGATGCGATTGATATGCAACCAAGTGCCGCACCTTACCACGATTGGAATGCTCGGATTGCCGCCGAATGCTACGCCCCTAACACGGCAGCCCGCATCCTCGATGACCAAGGGCGCATCCAACACGTCATCAACAATTATGCCTGGATGAGTTTCAACGTAGGGCCAACGCTGATGCGCTGGCTGGCCCAAGCCGAGCCCGTCGCCTATGCCGGTATTTTGGCTGCAGACAAAGAAGGCCAAGCACGCTTTGGCGGGCATGGACCGGCCATCGGGCAAGCCTACGGTCATATCATCATGCCGCTGGCCACGCCGCGCGACCGCCGCACCCAAGTGGCCTGGGGTGTGGCCGACTTCCGGCATCACTTTGGCCGTGATCCCGAGGGGATGTGGTTGCCAGAGGCAGCAGTTTGTACCGACTCACTCGAAGCCTTGGCCGAATACGGTGTGCGTTATACCATACTCGCCCCCCATCAAGCGGCTCGCTTTCGCCCACTCGGCGAAGATGCATGGCAAGAAGCCGCAGATGTGGGGATTGATACAACCGTTCCGTATCGTGTGAATCTCCCTTCGGGTCGCCAAATTGCAGTTTTTTTCTACAATGGGTCGGTATCACAATCTATTGCCTTCCAAGGATTGCTCAATAGTGGCGAAGCGTTGGCACAAGCTTTGTTGGGAAATGTCCCCGCCGATGCAACCACTCCCCTATTGGCACATGTCGCAACAGATGGTGAAACGTACGGCCATCACCATCGCCATGGCGAAATGGCCTTGGCCTACGCCTTGCACCACCTCCACGACACCGGTCTCGCTCGGATTACCGTGTATGGTGAGTTTCTGGCGTTATGCCCACCTCAACACGAAGTACAAATCGTCGAGCAAAGCTCGTGGAGTTGTGCCCACGGCGTCGAACGTTGGCGTAGTGACTGTGGCTGTCATACGGGGGGCGCATTGGGCTGGAATCAAGCCTGGCGTGGACCGCTGCGTCTAGCCCTCGAATGGGCCCGCACAGAAGTTGATGCTCAATGGAAAAAAACCGCCGCTCGGGTCTTTGCTAACCCGTGGCAAGCCCGTGATGCCTATATCGACATCATTAATGACCCGAGCGACGCCACGGTCAAGCGGTTTTTGACCAAATACGCCCGCGACAATCAGCGTTGGCCTGCCCTAGCACTACTCGAGCTCCAACGCCAGTTGATGCAGAGCTTTACCAGCTGTGCGTGGTTTTTTAATGACCCTAGTGGCATCGAAACCATTCAAGTGTTGCGTTATGCGGCTCGCATGATGCAGCTCGCCAAACAGACCTTGCAACTCGACCTCGAAGAAGGCTTCCATGAGCAACTCGAGCAGGTGGTGAGCAATACGGGCGTCACGGTGGCAGAGCTCTATACCGAACAAGTCCAGCCATTAACGATTACTTTGGCTGATATTTGTGCCCACGATGCCTTGACAGCCTTGTTTATTGACACTCCGCCGGCCGATGTGGTCTATTTGCATCATGTCACCCGCCAAAAACAACAACGTTGGACAATCGATCAAGTGCAGGTGGTGATTGGTGTATCAGATGTGACGTCGTTGTTGACGGGTGAGCAAGCCCAATTTGTCTATGGCGTAGTATTAATGGGTGAGCAAGTATTGGCAGGTGGGGTGCGCCCTGAACCAAATCGCTATCAGCGTCTACTCAACAATATTGTTGATGCCATCAAAAACCATGACCAAGATGCAATGCTCCAAGCCATGCATAGTGAGCTCGGGCGCTTTGATTATTCGTTGCGCTCGATTTTCCGTGATGAGCAACGCACGATTTTGACTAGCATGTTGCATAGTGTGGTTGATAGTGTAGCGCAACAATACCATCAAATGTATACCCAACATGCGAATTTGATGCGGTTTCTACAACAGATGAACTTGCCGTTACCTCCCGAATTACAAATGCCCGCTGCCATGGCCGTGCATGCCGATATTCGGGCAGCGTTGCGCCAAATACCCATCGATACGGCGCAATTACGCCAAGTATTGCAAGCCGCCACGCAATCGGGTGTGATACTCGACAAATCCGTATTGGCCTATGAATACACCCAAACACTCCATCAACTCGCTGCCCAATTGGTCACAACGCCATGCCATCCTGAGTTAATCCGTACGATGATTGATTTGGTTGAAGTCGCTCAAGGAATTGATGTGGACATGTGGATGGTGCAAAACAACTATAATGTGGTATGGCAACGTGATTATGATTTGATGTGTCGGTCTGCCACGCAAGGCAATGTAGAATCAACCACGTGGGTGGCTGAATTTCGCAAGTTGGGGAGTCAACTCAACATGGCCATCGTTGCGACTGAGTAATTGTTTGTGTGAAAATCAGGCCCGTGGCGCGATCTTCCTGCGTTGCGGTGGCTGATGTTCGGTGATGTTGAATGCAGTAATCAGCAAAGAAAGGCTGTGCGATGACGAGTCCGCTTGTGATTCATGGCGCCATGCGCCCTGGCTATGATGCCCTCTTGACGCCTGAAGCGTTGGCATTTGTGGCCGAATTAGTCGAACGATTTGAGCCCCGCCGCCAAGAATTATTGGCGCGTCGTCAACAACGCTGGGATGAACTCAAAGCAGGGCGTTTGCCCGATTTTGATCCCGCGACGGCCCACATCCGGTCCGGATTGTGGCGCGTGGTACCGCCGGCTGCCGACTTCCGCAATCGCCGCACCGAAATCACCGGCCCTGTTGACCGCAAAATGGTCATCAACGCCCTCAATTCGGGTGCCAATGTCTTTATGGCCGACTTCGAAGATGCCAATGCCCCGTTGTGGGACAACGTCGTCCAAGGCCAAATCAATCTCCGTGATGCCATTCGCCGTACCATCGAACTTGTTTCTGATGGCAAAACCTATCGTCTCAACGACAAAACTGCCGTGCTCGCAGTACGGGCCCGTGGCTGGCATCTCGACGAAAAACACGTGACCTACAACGGCCAACCGATTTCGGGTGGTATGTTTGACTTCGGGCTCTATTTCTTTCACAATGCCCGCGAATTACTCGCCCGTGGCAGTGGTCCTTATTTTTATCTGCCCAAATTACAACATCACCTCGAGGCACGCTTGTGGAACGATATTTTTGTCTATGCCCAAGACCGCCTCAACATTGCCCAAGGCTCGATTCGTGCCACGGTGTTGATTGAACACATTTTGGCAGCCTTCGAGATGGACGAGATTTTGTACGAATTGCGTAACCACTCGAGTGGACTCAATCATGGCCGCTGGGATTACATCTATAGCTTCATCAAAGCCTTCAACCACCGCGATGATTTTGTGTTGCCCGATCGCGCCCAAGTTACAATGGGTGTGCATTTCTTGCGGTCGGCTGCCGAACTCGTGGCCGCCACCTGTCACCGCCGTGGCGCCCACGCCATGGGTGGGATGTCGGCGATTATTCCCCGCCGTGACGATATCGAAGCCAACGAACGAGCGTTGGTCAATGTACGCGCCGACAAGCAACGTGAAGCCCAACAAGGCTTCGACGGTGCCTGGGTGGCCCACCCCGGATTGGTACCCGCCGTCCAAGAAGTCTTTAACAACGCCTTTAGTGGTGACAATCAAATCGCCCAAGTGCCCAACGTGCATATTACGGCGGCCGATTTGTTGATGATCCCCACGGGCGACATCACCGAAGCCGGCATGCGCAACAACATCAACGTGGCGTTGCAATACATCGAGGCTTGGTTTGGTGGCCGTGGTGCGGTGGCAATTAATTATTTGATGGAAGACGTCGCCACTGCCGAAATTTCGCGCTCACAAATCTGGCAATGGATCCACCATCACGCCACCCTCGCCGATGGCCGGGCGGTAACGGCGGAATTGTATGCCCAGATTCGTGACGAAGAAGTGGCCAAATTGCAGGAACGCTTAGCCGGCCCCCGGCTCGACCAAGCGATTGCATTGTTGGATTTGTTGGTGTTGAGTCCTGAGTTCGTCGAATTTTTGACGGTGCCTGGCTATCAACAAATGGGGTAAGCGAACCTGCATGTTAAATCACCCTGTGTGTGGCATTTGGCCACACACAGGGTGATTTGATTTAGTGCGTTTTCTTTTGGAAGGGCAACCACAAAATGCCCAAAAACCCATCGATGAAGCGGACAATGGCATAACACAGCCAGCGAAACGGCCACAACAGCCAAACAACTGATTTGCGCAAGGGTGAACGAGCAATCAGAATAGTGCCAAACAATACACTCGCCGAAATCGCAAACTGCTGTATTTCACTAAACGTGATATGGGCATATTCATGCAAAATCAACTCGCTGCCAATTACCAGCAACAACAAAAATGCGCTAGTTTCAAATGCGGGATCCCATTGTATCAATTTGCTAAAAATCGCAGCCGCAAAACGCATCACCACGATACCAATTGCCACACCCAGCATAACCACCCACAGTTTATCAGAGAGCGCTACTGCGGCGATTACATTGTCAATACTGAACGCCAAATCGGCGAGCTCGAGGGCGGCAACAGTCGCCCAGAAACCACTCGCCTTGATTGTGCTACCTTCGTGTTGATCATTCTTGTGCGCATAATCGAAGCGCTCACCAAAATGTCGGATAGCGAGATACATCAAGTAGAGTGCCCCTACGAGGCGTAACCACGGGAATTGGATAATCCACCCTGCAATCACCAGCATCAAGCCCCGACCAAGGTATGCGCCGAGCAAACCAACTTTTAAAGCCGCATCACGTTGATTACCGAGCGTACGTTGCCCCCAATTACTGAGAAAACTCAATGACTTCGGCCAAGGAATAGGCTGGTTGGTGGGTAGATGTGCGACCATCGCCCCCAATACGGCGGCATTGTCGATAGACAAAATACCTTCGAGAAATACCAACTGCACGATTACACTAATAATTGAGATGTCCATGTGTTTCCTTTCAAATTACTCTATAATATTACACGATGCGTGGCTACACTGTGGTTGCACACGCGGATCTTTTTGTGTGGTTGCGTCTGCACAACCAGGAAGGGAACGTGCAAATGGCGGTAGTAGCGGTACTTGGCGCTCAATGGGGCGACGAAGGTAAGGGTCACATCGTTGATATTTTGGCGGCACGCGCCACCACTGTCGTACGCTATGGTGGCGGGAACAACGCCGGCCATACGGTCGTTAACCGTCATGGGACGTTCAAATTGCATATGATCCCAGCGGGGATTTTTGAGCCAGCAACCCTCAATATTGTGGGCAACGGCACGGTTATCGACCCCAAAGACTTTATTGCCGAACTTGATGGTTTGATGCAACGGGGAATCGATGTATCAAACGTGCGTATCAGTGATCGCGCCCACGTGGTGATGCCCTACCACGTACTCCAAGATCGCCTCGACGAGCAATTGCGTGGCGATGCCAAAATCGGCACCACCGGGCGCGGCATTGGTCCAGCCTATGCCGACAAAATGTCACGGATCGGCATTCGTATGGCCGATTTGACCAACCCCAACATGTTGCGCCAACGCCTGAGCGCAGTGTTGTCAATCAAAAACCGCTTGTTTACCACCTATTACGCCAGCGAACCATTTGATTTAGAAGCACTCTATAGCGAATATTTGGCATATGGACAGCGATTGGCCGCTCATATTACCGATGTCTATCCTGCCATTCAGCGCGCCATCAGTGGCCACGAAGCAGTATTGCTCGAAGGTGCCCAAGGAATTTTGCTCGACATCGACCATGGCACCTATCCCTTTGTGACCTCGTCGTTGCCTGGTATCGCAGGGGCTTGTCAAGGGGCGGGGATTGCTCCCAACGCCATCGACCATGTGATGGGTGTCTTTAAAGCCTACGCCACCCGGGTCGGTTCAGGACCATTCCCCAGTGAAGTCGATGGGGTCACCGCCGATGCCTTGCGCCAAATGGGCAAACCATGGGCCGAAGTCGGCACCACCACCGGGCGATTGCGCCGTGTCGGTTGGTTTGATGCGGTGGCGGCGCGCTATGCCGTCAACCTCAATGGCATCGATTTGTTGACCATTACCAAACTCGATGTGCTCGACGAACTCGCCGAAATTGCGATTTGTGTGGGCTATCGCTTGCATGGTGCGATTATCGACCATCCCCCCACCCAACCCGAAGACTATGCCTTGGTCGAGCCCATCTACGAAACCATGCCCGGCTGGCTAACCCCCACCCCCGATGCCCGCAGTTGGCAAGACTTGCCAGCCGCCGCCCAAGCCTATGTACAACGCTTGGCTGAGTTGTGCGAAGCGAAAGTGGCGATTATTTCGGTGGGACCAGGCCATGAGCAAATCATCGAAATGATTCCGGTGCTCTAAACTTGCCTGTTTGACCAACAAACCCCCCCCATGCACGGTGTGTGCATGGGGGGGGTTTGTTGGTACGCACTAGCGCAGGCTGGCGATTTTTTCTTTGAGGACCGCCGCAGAAGGCTCAGCCAACATCGAACCATCGGGGAACACGATGGTGGGAACAACTTGGTTGCCGCCGTTGAGCTTGACGACCAAATCCCGTGCACTTTCATCTTTTTCGATGTCGATTTCGGTGTAGGCGATTTGCTCTTCTTTGAAAACCCGCTTGGCGGTGCGACAATCGGGGCACCATGTGGTGCTATACATCATAATTCCGTTGCTCATGTCAACTCCTAAAGTACAAACAGACACAATAGTATTATACTCAATACCCACACTCATTGAAATTGGCATCAATAGGTATTGATTTATTGCCCATCAATGTATATAGCTTTCTCTTGCGAAAAGAACTCGATGGCACCTTTGCCCATTTCGCGGAACATGCCCGAGCCGCTCTGCTTAAATCCACCAAACGGCGCCTGAATCGAAACCCCTGCAGTTGGCTGATTCACTTTCAACATGCCCGCTTCGGCACGCTCAGCAAATCGAATCGCATTGCGCAAATCATTCGACACCAACGATGCTGATAATCCGTAGGGGATATTGTTCGAAATAGCAAATGCTTCGTCCAAACCGTCTGCTTCGATAACCCCAATCACCGGGCCGAATACTTCCTCTTGGGCGATACGTGAATCAGGCCGCACATGCGTCAACACCGTCGGCCGCACAAAGTAACCATTCCCCTCTGGTGCTAATCCACCAGCCACAATTTGAGCACCTTCACTACTGGCAATCTGGATGTAATCCATGTCCGTGTTACGCTGGCTGGCACTGACCGCAGGCCCCATTTGCACGCCATCCACCAATCCCGGACCAACCACCAACGCTTGGGCAGCAGCTGCCAGCCGCTTCGAAAACTCTGCCACAATTGATTTGTCGACGATTACGCGACTGGTGGCCGTACAGGCCTGGCCGGTCAAACCAAAGCCACCACGCACTACGATGTTTACCGCTTTGTCGATATCGGCATCTGCCGCCACAATCACTGGGTTTTTGCCACCCATCTCGAGGTGGGTTCGGGTCAACCGTGGTGCTGTTTTTTGATAGAGCGCATGACCAACGGTATATGATCCGGTGAACGATACCGCTTTGATGCGTGCATCGGTCGCAAGGGTGTCACCAATCGTACCACCACTGCCCGTCACACAATTCACCACACCGGCCGGCACACCGGCTTCGTGCAAGGCAGCCATCAAGCGCAACGCCATCAATGGGGTAGCTGAGGCGGGTTTGAGGACCACTGCATTACCCATTACCAGCGCCGGCGCCATCTTCCATACCGGAATCGACAATGGGAAATTCCATGGGGTAATAATCGCCACCACCCCTAGCGGTACACGTACGCTATAGAGCAACGTCGAAGGGGTATCGGCGGGCAATACATCGCCACCGACCCGCCATGCTTCACCCGCAAAATAGCGAAACACTTCGACAGCACGAACAACTTCCATCCGTGCTTCGGTTTTGGTTTTGCCTTCTTCGCGGGTCAATTCAATCGCCCATAGGTCGATTTGGGTTTCGATTAAATTGGCCACTTTGTGCAAAATCCGGCCGCGCTCTGGTGCCGGCCGGGCCGCCCAGGCTGGTTGGGCCGCAGCGGCCGCCGCAATCGCTTGCTGTACATCGGCAATTGCCGATGACGGGGCGTAGCCGACCAATTCATCGAGCTGGGCTGGATTGCGAATTTCGAGATAATTGCCACTCGTTGGGGCAACCCATTCACCACCAATAAAATTCCGTTGCTTTTCCATCATTATTCCCCTTTATGGTGCGAAAAGCGACGCACCATCGCATCGCTTTTTGCACAAAAATCATCCTGTCCGTAACACACCCTTATGGCTGATAATCGGGATTATCCCAGACAATCAATGTCGCATCGTTGCCTAATTCGGCGTCATGCAGATAATCATAGATGATACCCCGGACGGTGTAGCCGTTGCGCAGTTGCGGCGTCAAGGTAGGATCTTTCAATTCACCTGTCGCCACTTTGGCCGCATATTCTGCGAGTGACATTTGCTCTTTGTGGAAGCGATACCCGGGTACCATGCCACCACCAACCATACCACGTAAATTCAGCGTTTTAATCAATGATTTCCGGGCGTCATACAACGCCGATGCAATCCCCCGTTGGCGAAATTCAGGCAATGTGCTCATATCAGCACCATACAGCCATTCACCGTCTGGTTCGTGATTAGTAAAAAAACCACTGGCGATCATGTCATCAAACGCATGCTGGGCATGCGCTAGATCAATATGGCGCCGCAACGAAGAACTCATCCCCACGATTTGGCCATCAATCAAGGCCACGTGTTGCCCGGCGGGGAACATCTGCACTTGGCTGATGATGTGTTCACGGCGAAACAAATGCGACGGGTCGAGTGACGGATAACAGCGCTGTTGCAACAATTCGAGTGATTCGGCATCCGCTAATTGCGTCTGCCGAATCATAACCTGTGTCGTTGTCATTACTATACCGATCGCACTGCCGCATCAAGCACGGCCAGTCCTTCTTGGAGTTGCTCGTCGGTAATCACCAGCGGCATCAACAAGCGCACACAGTTGGTGTACAACCCGGCGCGCATGGTAATCACACCATGTTGCAAACAATAACTGCTGATTTTGGCGACGGCATCGGGATCGGGTTCGCGGGTGGTACGATCTTTGACGAATTCGATAGCAATCATGCTACCCAGACCGCGCACATCACCAACCTTGGGAATTTCGCGTTGCCAAGTTTCGCCGAGGGCTTTGATTTGGGCACCGATTTTTTTGGAACGCTCCAGCAAATCGCCATCTTGGAATTGGTTCATCACTTCGATGGCTGCCACACAGGCCAACGGATTGCCGCCATACGTGCCACCAATCCCACCGATATGGACTTTGTCCATCAATTCGGCCCGACCGGTCACGGCGGCCAATGGCATCCCAGCGGCAATCGATTTAGCTGTCACGATGATATCGGGCTCGACACCCATTTGCTCCATGGCAAACAACGTACCCGTACGGCCAAAGCCACACTGGACTTCATCGGCAATCAAGACAATCCCGTATTTGTCGCACAACGCACGCAAGCGTTGCATGTAGGATTTGGGCACGGGGATAAAGCCACCTTCGCCTTGGACAGGCTCGATGATAATCGCGGCTACGGCGTTCGCATCTACATGCGTCAACAGCATCCGTTCGAGTTGATCGGTACAAGCGCCGCTACACGAGTTTTGGCACATACGGCATTGATATTCGTAGGGGAATGGTGCGCGGTAGATTTCGGGCACAAATGGTCCAAGGTTCTTTTTGAAAGCCGTTTTGGACGTGAGTGACAACGTCATCAATGTACGCCCATGATAGCCACCTTCGAACGCAATAATCGCTTGGCGGCCAGTGGCGACTTTGGCGATTTTGATGGCGTTTTCGACCCCTTCGGCACCACTATTCGCCAAAATTGTTTTGCAGGCGCCACTAATCGGCACTGCATCGTTGAGCCGTTCACACAGTTCGACATATGATTCATAGGTGCCCACCAATGCCGAGAAGTGAATCAGTTTTTGCGCTTGAGCATGAATAGCATCAACCACAGCCGGCATGGTGTGCCCTGCGTTCAATACACCGATACCACCGACAAAGTCGAGGTAGGTGTTGCCGTCGACATCAGTCACTGTTGCCCCGTGGGCGTGATCAATGGCGATGGGGTGCGCTTTGTAGAGCCCGTTTGGTACCGCAGCTTCGCGGCGAGCGACAATCGCCCGCGATTTTGGACCAGGAACTTCGGTTACAAGATTAATTGTCTTTGACATTCCAATTTCCTTTCAACAACGACAACTCTACTCTGGAATTTGACCACCGAACTGTTCTGCATATTGTAACCGATAGAGACGGGCGTAATAACCATTCAACGCAAGTAATTCATCATGCGTCCCGTCTTCTACCAATTTACCCCGATGTAATACCAAAATCCGATCGACGTAGCGAATCGTCGACAAACGATGGGCAATAACCAGCGACGTCCGCCCTTTGAGCAACCGTTGCACGGCGACCTGCATGATTTGCTCTGTCTCGGTGTCAACACTACTCGTCGCCTCGTCGAGAATGAGCATCACTTCCGGATTAAACGCCATCGCCCGCGCAAACGCCAACAACTGGCGTTGCCCGACCGATAAATTCGAACCGCGCTCACGTACTTCATAATCATATGTGCCAGGCAGTTTGTCGATAAATGTCGCCGCACCAGAAATTTCGGCAGCCGCTCGCACTTGCGCATCGGTAATCGTCGTATCGTGCAAACGAATGTTGTCGCTGATAGTCCCACTAAAACAGGTAGGGTCTTGGGGCACTGCACCCACATGACTGCGCAAATCGTGTTGACGCAAGGAACGAATGTCGATCCCATCGAGCAAAATCGCCCCCTGCTGGATTTCGTAAAAGCGCGCCATCAAACTCACCAGCGAGGTTTTGCCGGCGCCGGTGGCACCCACCACTGCTACCGCTTGCCCCGCCGGAATCGTAAATGACACGCCTTTGAGCACCGGTTCATCTGGGTTATAGCCAAAGACAACATTATCAAAAGTGATTTCACCACGCACCGGCGTAACCAGTTCCAACGGCGTCACAGGGTCGACAATATCGGCTGGGGTATCCAACACCCGGAACACCCGCTCCGACGACGCCATGGCGCTCTGGAGGGTGTTGTAGCGGTCTGCTAATTGCCGGATAGGTTGGAAGGCTTGGTCGGTATATTGAATAAACGCCACCAACAACCCGATGGTCACATAATCCCCCAAAACCAGATTGCCACCGAGCGTCAACAATACCGCCGACGCCATCACTGATGTCACATAAATCGTGGGGAAAAAGACCGCAAAGGTATTGTTGGAACGAAATTGTGATTGCAAATATTCTTTGCTGATTGTCGAAAAAAACGTCCGGCTACTTTCTTCACGACGAAACAGCTGTGTCACCAACACACCAGTGATTTGTTCATTGAGGTAGGCATTGATGCGGGCCAACCGTTGCCGCATCACCCGGTAGGTCGTACGCATAATCCGTTGGAAAATAATCGTCGACAAAATCACCACCGGGAAAATACAAAACGACACCAACGCCAAACGCCAACTCAACAACAACATCGTCACCACGATAAACAGCAAACGTACCAAATCGCCGAGCAATGCCACGGTGCCTTGGGTAATAAAGTCATTGAGTGCATCAACATCGTTGGTGATACGAGTAAGTAGACGCCCGACAGGATTGCGATCAAAAAAACTCAGGCTCATCGATTGGATGTGCCGAAAAATAGCCATGCGGATATCAATGATGATGCGTTGGCTCATCGACTGCATGATGTACGTTTGCACATAGCGAAACAAAAATGAAAAAACCAGCGTGCCGGCATACAGAAAGAAAATCGGCCAAATACCTTCTACATTGCGGTTTGCAATTGGGCCATCAATGGCCGTACGAATCAAATACGGCGGGATAAGTTCGACCAACGCACTCCCAATCATCAAGACAATTGCGGCCGTCAACGACCATTTATATGGCACCACAAAGCCCATCAGCCGGCGTACAAGCCGTCCGTCGTAGGCTTTTCCGAGTATTTCATCATCATAAAACGTCATGACATCCCTCGTTATTCAGTACGTCAGGTGCGCGTGCGACACCAACAAATCAGGCATTATCAACTGCATCTGCCAACGTTTCACGTTGATACATGGCGGTATATAAACCACCCTGCGCCAACAAAGTCGCATGCGACCCTTGCTCGGCGATTTCGCCATCACGGAGCAGTACGATCAAATCGGCATCGCGCACGGTGGCAATCCGTTGCGCAATCAAAATCGCAGTCCGGCCATGGCGAAATTGGCGCAGTCCTTCGAGGATTTGTGACGCAGTATGCGTATCGACACTCGACAACGCATCATCGAGCACCAAAATCGCTGGGTCGCGCAACACCGCCCGCGCAATTGCCGTGCGTTGTTTTTGACCACCAGACAACGTGACACCCCGTTCACCAACCAACGTATCGATGCCGTCGGGTAATTGCACCACGTCATTACTCAGCCGCGAGATGTGCAGGGCCTGTTCAATTTCTTCGGCAGACGCATCAGGTCGCCCAAACGCCACATTTTCACGGACGGGCACACTAAACAAAAAGGTATCTTGGGGGACATAGCCAATCCCTTCGCGCAACGACGCTAACGCAACGTCGCGGATGTCGTGGCCGTCCACCGAAATCGTCCCTTCCGTGGGATCTTGGACCCGCGCCAACAAATTGACCAACGTGGTTTTGCCACTACCGGTAGCTCCCACAATCGCCACTGTTTGCCCTTCGGCAACCTCAAACGAAACATGGCGCAAAATCCAACGCGCGTCCGCACCACCGCCAACAGACACGCCGACATTATGGAATTTCACTGCACCAGTAACGATATGATCGACACCACCATGTTCATCGTTATTGCGAATCGATGGCACCCGTTGCAATACTTCACCGAGACGCCCTGCAGCCGATACCGCCTGTTGGTAGAGATCGACGGTCCATCCCAAGGCTACTACTGGCCATCCCAAGGCTGCCAGATAACTATTGAACAACACCAGATCACCAATGCTCATTTGGCCGGCAGCCACTTGTTGGCCGCCGATGAGCAATACCAGTGCACCGATAATCCCCAAAACAAGACTAATAATCGGCCACAACAAACCACTCAACAACACATAGCGCACGTTCTGGGCGCGATAGCGTTCGTTTACCCGTAAAAACTCTTCGGTTTCTTGGGCTTCTTGGGTATAGGCTTTGATGGTGCGGATACCCGAAAAATCCTCTTGGACGCGGGTTGATACTTCACCAAACAAATCTTGGACTTTACGGAAAATCAGGCGCATCCGCGCACCAACCACTACAAACAAAATCGTTACCACCGGCAATAACGCCAGCACAATCAACGCCAACGTTAAATTAGTCGCAACCATCAGTGCTGATGCCGAGATAATCATTAGTACCGCACCAATTTGTTGGACTCCAGGACCAAAAAACTGTCTAATTGCCGAAATATCATTGGTCACCCGGGTCATCAAGTCACCCGTATGATGTTCACCATAAAACTTTTGATCGAGAATCAGCAAGCGGCGGAACATCGCCTCACGTACATCACCTTCGACTTGATGTGCCGTGCCGAGGATGAGCACCCGTGATAAAAACCCAAACAGAAATACGATAGCAGCCATACCTAACATTTTGAGGGCATAGCCGACTAAATCATCCCAAATAATCCCTTTGGTACTGATTTCGTTAACGACATCCCGCACCACTTGGGGCACCATCACCGTAAACCCAATTTGAATGGTATTGCACAAAATCCCTAACAGGTAGCGCCAGCGGTAGCGCACCACATACGGCCACAATGCACGTAATTGATTCATGAACCAATCCCTTAATTATTGGAAACCTGACTGACAGTTAGTATACCACCGCAAAACACCACTGCCCATGCACAGAACGTGCGTGGGCAGTGGTGTAGAGAATCGTACGCAAATATACCGATAGCGACTAATCGTCGTTTTGCATGGCCATTTCGCGGCGTTTCTGGTCACGTTTGCGTTCTTCTTGGTTGAGCAAGCGTTTGCGCAAGCGATAGTTTTTTGGTGTTACTTCGAGCAATTCGTCGTCGCCGAGGTATTCGACGGCGTCGTCAAGGCTCAAATTCCGTGGGGTTTCGAGGCGCAATGAATCATCGGCACCCGACGAACGCATGTTGGTCAAATGCTTCTTTTTACAGCAATTGACTTCAAGGTCACGTTCACGGATGTGTTGTCCGATAATCATGCCTTCGTACACTTCATACCCTGCCGAAATGAAGAGTTGACCACGCTCTTGAGCACCAAACAGACCAAAGGTAGTGGTCATGCCTGATTCTGAGGCGACGAGTGAACCCAAGGCTCGGGTGCTGATTTCGCCCATCATTGGTTGGTATTCGAGGAACAGCGCATTGAGCTGACCTTCACCGCGTGATGCCGTCATGAATTGTTGGCGGAAGCCCAACAACCCACGGGTTGGTACATGGAAGGTCAGATTGACGGTACCGTCTTCACGGTAGCTCATATCGCGCATTTGACCACGGCGTTGACCGAGCAATTCGATGACAGTGCCTTGATATTGTTCAGACACTTCGATTTCGACTTGTTCGACTGGTTCCATCCGTTGACCATCAACCATCTTGAAAATAACTTCGGGACGTGATACTTGGAATTCGTATCCTTCACGGCGCATATTTTCAATCAAAATGGTCAAGTGCAATTCACCACGGCCACTCACCACAAAGGCATCTGGCACATCGGTGTCTTCGACACGCAACGCCACGTCGCGGTCTCGTTCGGTGTACAAACGATCACGCAACTTACGCGACGTGACATGAGTACCTTCACGGCCAGACAGTGGGCTGGTGTTAACCCCAAATGTCATCCGCACGGTTGGTTCTTCGACGGCGATGATTGGCAGCTGTTCGGCACCAAGCACATCGGCAATCGTGTCACCAATCATGCCATCAGCAATACCGGAGACGGCCATGATTTCGCCAGCTTGGACTTCTTCGACTTCGGTGCGATTAAGCCCGTTGTAGACGAAGAGTTGAATGATTTTGGAATTAGTTTGCGTACCGTCGTGAGCAAATCGGATAACTTGCTGAGCCTTGCGTAATGTGCCACGGCGCAAGCGACCCATCATAATTTTGCCACGATAGTCATCATAAAACGTATTGGTGACCAACATCTGTGCCGACGCTTCGTTATCGACATCAGGTGCTGGGATGGTTTCGACAATGGCATCAAACAACGGCTCGAGTGTCTCGGCCAAATTGTTGAAGTCCGTACCCGAAATGCCGTTGATGGCACTGGCAAAAATCACCGGGAAATCGGCTTGGTCATCGCTGGCACCTAATTCAACGAACAAATCAAATGTTTCGTTGACCACCCATTCGGGGCGGGCATTGGGGCGGTCGATTTTGTTGACCACAACGATGGCTTTGTGGCCGGCAAGCAAAGCCTTGCGCAACACAAAGCGGGTTTGGGGCATCGGACCATCGACAGCATCAACCAACAACAACACGCCGTCCACCATATTCATAACCCGTTCGACTTCGCCACCGAAGTCTGCGTGGCCTGGAGTGTCAACAATGTTGATCTTGGTACCCTTGTACACCACCGCCGTATTTTTGGCCATGATGGTGATACCACGCTCACGCTCGAGATCGTTCGAGTCCATGACCCGCTCACTGACCTGTTGGTTTTCGCGGAATGTACGTGATTGACGGAGTAGGCCATCGACAAGGGTGGTTTTGCCATGGTCTACGTGCGCAATGATTGCAATATTGCGCAAATCGGATCGCTTCATGATTTCTCCATAGGTAACATACCAAACGCCTCGACCAATGGTCGGGGCGCATCGATGCAACACACAACTATGTATAGTGTACCACGTTTTGTGTGATTACAATACCTACGCCAAAATCCCTCACCCTGCGTCATTCCATGCCGGTTGCCAGCGCAACCGTCGCGTGGAATCTCCCAAGGCTTGCCATTGGAGCAACAGTGGTTGGCAGCGGTACGCAGTTTTCCTTTTGATTCATCCACATAGTCCACGGGTTATACACCGTAACCCCTCTCCCATCGTCATTGGATCGGCAGTAGTTGGCATAAGTATTGGAACTACCAATAGATTTGATTCATCCACATAGTCCACGGGTTATGCACATTTGTAATGACACTTTTCATTTTTAGAAAAAAGAAGTATCACTAATCAACTTTTTTGGAATGACTTTTGATTACGCTGTATGGATATATAAGATAAATCATTAATTTATATAAGAAACCGTCGTAACACTAGGGATTGTGGATATGTGGATACGTGGGGTTTTGAGTGATACCAATCAATAATGTAGTCGTGGATAAGTCGTGGATGGTTATCCACAGGTCGTACACGGCAAATAGCAAGCGCAAAAATCATCAACAAATAATACACCGACGTACACCGCTTATCCACAACGTTCTCCACATTTCCTGTGGATAAGCCAAAAAGGCTGAAAAAGTATCCACCTGCTATCCCACAACTCTCCACGAGTTATCCACCACTTATACACGGCATTAGTGTCAATAAAAACCAGCCAAATCATGGGCAAATAAACGCACAAAAACAACCGCCGTACCATTTATTTGGTACGGCGGTTGTTTCTGGTTGGCAAAGCCACGTTATTCAGGGGTGTTTTTTTTGTTGTCGTCTTCGTTATCGAGGGAGTTAATAAAATCACGAAAGAGTGATAAGGTATCATCGCCGCCCGAGGTCTCATTTGCGGTGGAAGGAGCTTCGTCACGTGATGTATTACCCGGAGAACGAAACAACGGTGTATCTTGTTGTTCATCGGTATCAAATGGGACACTTGCCTGATCAAACACATGAGGCGCCACAAAAATCGGCACGTTGGCGCGGATTGCAAGGGCAATTGCATCACTCGAGCGGGCGTCGATTTCGATAGGTCCAGTTGCAGTGGTTGCAACGATGCGTGCAAAAAAAGTCGTGTCTTGGATGTCATTGATAATGACATGCTCGATTTGCGCGTTGAGTTCATGAAATAACGTATTGAGTAAATCATGCGTCATTGGTCGACTCGGCGTTAAGCTTTGCAATACAAACGAAATTGCGTCTGCTTCGAATTGACCAATCCAAATTGGCAAATAGCGCCGACTATCAGATTCACGCAACACGACCACACGATTTTGCGTGAGCAAACTTACCCGCACACTATCGACAGTGACTCGTATCATCGCGCTTCCTTTCATTCATTGCATAAACGTTAATACTTATATAATACACGTGTTTTGATATTGGTGGGGAATAGTCTTTCATTGTGGCGAGAACCATGGGCGTTATCTCGATATATTGTAGTTGGCTGAGATAGTTGACACGCCTATATTTGCATCGTATGATGGCGTTGTTATTGTGATTGTAATGCGGTTCAAATGATTATTCCTAAGACAACATCACCAGTCATAATGAACTGGTTTCTTTCGTTACGTCGTGGCGAAATAGCTGTGCGGCAGGTGATATGGCGATTGGTCGATGTATTGCCGTTGCCGAGTAGCACCAAACAGCGCCTTGCTCCGCACATCCAACGCGAAAACGCGCAAGCGCAAGTCGCTGCGCTCCGATCTGCGCGGGCCACATTAACGGGCCAAGAAGTGACGCACAATAGTCCTGAACTGCCGTTTTTGAAAACAGCCACCAATGAATTGTTTGTGGTTGATGCATTACTTGACCCGCATGTGGCAGGGCATATTACGATTGCGGTCATGGTTGGTGTAATACTGATTTTTGGTAATGGAATCATCGAAAAAAGCGGTTTATATGGCAAAGATCGTCCGGGACTAAATCAAAAATCAGGCGTGGACATGACCATTGAAGTTGGTGCACCATTACCACAGGTAATGAGTGCGTCAGAATTGACGGTGCCACAAATGGTGACTCCGCTCCCGAGTGCAGCACCGCCCTATTTGTTTTATCATCGCATTCGGGTGAGTGATACGTTGGGGGTAATTGCTACCGAATATAATATAAGCCCACGGGTGCTATTTTGGGCCAATGGACTACAAAATGGACGGGTATTTATTGTAGGAAGTACTTTGCGTATTCCTCGTTTGCCCGGCGTGTCACATACCGTCGCAGAAACTGAGACCATCGCCTCGATTGCCGAACAATACGGTGTCAAAACAACAGCAATCACGTTGTTTCGTCCTAATCGTGTCCTCCAAAACGAAGATCTCGTCGTCGATAAAGAAATATTCATCCCCTACGTCGTTCCGGCCTATCCAGATGCGATTATTAATAAATATGGTGGCGAAGAAGGCGTGGCAACCATGGAAGCCATCGAAACCGTCACCGTGCTCCAAGACGAGACCAATGTGCGTAATGGTCCTGGTCGGGCGTTCGACAAAATCGCCACGGCACGGTTAGGCCAACGTCTCATTCCAATTGCGCGTTACGGCAGCTGGGTTAAACTCGAATTAAACCCGGGCGAAATCGGTTGGATCAAGGGCTCGCTCCTCGGCATGTCAGATGGTTTGGTGGGCGGGTTACCGACGGCGACCAATGTGCCCTGGCCCCCGCCGCGCTGGACCTGGCCAACAACGGGGAAGTTAACGTCACCGTTTGGGTGGCGTAGTGTCCCCATGTACATGTTCCACAACGGTATTGACTTTGCCAATGCTGCCGGTACCCCTATTTATGCAGCCCGTTACGGTCGGGTATTTGAGGCAGGTTGGTGTAGTGGCTTTGGGTATTGTGTGCGAATTGACCATGGTGGTGGCGTAATTTCTATTTATGGGCACATGCTCAAAAAACCCGTCGTGCAAGTGGGTAATATTGTTGATATGGGCGATTTAATTGGGTTGATGGGTAGTACGTACGATGCTGCGGGTGGTGGGTTTTCTACGGGAGTACATTTGCATTTGACCATCAAAGTTAATGGCAAATATGTTGACCCACTCAAATATCTCCCTTAATTCAAAGGATACATGGTGACAACGCAACACCCCATGGGGCGGCGCATTGCGCTAGCCGCAATGTTAATTGCTGTTGGGAGTATTACGAGCCGCCTAATCGGAGTCATCCGTGAGGCGGTTTTTGCGGCGACATTTGGTCGTGGTGATGAATTAGCCGCCTTTACTGCCGCCGCCACCATCCCGACGCTGGTCTATGATTTGTTGTTGAGTGGCGCCTTGAGTGCCGCACTTGTACCAGTATTTAGCCGAGTCGTCCAACAACCCGACGTACGCGATGCCTTGGTGTCACGGGTACTCAGCCTGATGATTGTGGTTGTCAGCGGTATTGTATTGCCGTTATTGTGGTTGGCCCCGCAAGTAGTCCAATTGCTGGCCGGTGGATTTGATGCAAATCTGCAAGCCCTCACCACCACCATGGTGCGTTGGATGTTGTTTGCGGTGCCGTGTATGGTGGTGGCTGGGGTGATGACGGCGGTGCTCCAAGCCCAACAACAGTTTGTACTACCCGCCTTCGCCACCAGTATTTTTAATATAGGGATTATTATCGCGGCGGTGATTCTGGCGCCATGGCTTGGCCCCATCGCATTGGCCATCGGGATGGTATTGGGGGCGGCGTTGCAGGTGGCCTTGCAATATTATGGGTTGCGCAATAGCAAATTGACGTGGCGTACCGATTGGCGCGACCCGTCGATTGGCGAAATGTTGCGCCTGTATGCGCCAGTAGCGCTGGGAATGGGATTTTCGGCGATTGGTACGCTCATCGATCGCCGCTACGCCAGCGACTTTGGCGCCCAAGTATTGCCGACCATGCGCTATGCCACCACCCTCATCCAATTCCCGTTGGGCTTGGTGGCGGCGGCGGTGTCGACGGCGATTTTGCCGTCACTAGCCCGCTTAAATGACAGCAAATCACTCGACCAGTTTCGTAGTACCGTTGGGACGGCATTGACCGTGGTGATTGCCTTGATTGTGCCGGCCAGTGTAGTGTTGTGGTTGATTCGGGTGCCGCTTACGGCGCTGATTTTGCAACGCCAAGCCTTTAGTGTGGCTGACACCCAAGCCGTTGCCAACACCTTGATGTATTACATTCCCGGCTTACCCGCCGCAGCAATTGATCAAATTTTGTTGTTTGCCTGTTATGCCCGCGGGCGCACCCTCGCCCCCAATTTGGTGCAAGGTGGTGCCATCATCGCCTATGTGGTGGGGGTATGGTTGGTAATGCCGTGGCTCGGTCAGAGTGCCGAGACCTTGGCGCTGGCCAATTCAATCCAATGGATTGCCCACATGATACTGATGGCGGTGTTGTGCCAGCAACAATTTGATTTACGAGGGCTTGCCATCGGTCAGACATTGGTCTTGTGTGTGATGGCGGCAGCGGTGACGTGGGTGACGGTCCAAGCGGTGATGACATTGGTGGTGATTTCGCAGGCCTTTGTCCAAGTCATTGTCATCACCGGCTTGACCGGGGTAATTTACCTCGTGGTGGCGTGGTTGCTCGGTATTACCCCGGTGCTTTTTGCCGCCGATTTGATTCGGCAACGCCTGACTGCCATGGTTATGCGGTTGCGGCCAACGCTGCCGTAAGCACCGCTTGCATTTGGTTGTAACTGAGCAAGGTCATAGCTGTCGCTGCATCAACCCACCGGTAATCACTAATCCCTTCGCTAGCCTGCAAGGTGACGGTGCGTTGGGTGGTGTGCATCACAAAAAAATCGACTTGTTTGCGGAGCGTACGTCCTTTTTTGACCACATCATAATAAATCGTCTGTACCAGTGCTCCTAATTCACCCTGAATGCCTGTTTCTTCGTATACCTCGCGGATGGCGGCGGCAGCGCTGGTCTCGCCGGCTTCGAGGTGCCCTTTGGGGAATGTCCATTGGCCGTATTGGTCAAAAATCAGCAAGATATGTAGCCCGTCGGGCGTCGCATTAAAAATCACACAGCCGGCGGCATGGGGAGCCGTATCGCGCATTGATCCCTCAATTCACTCGTGATTGTTGTAAAAAACTACGGACGCGCGATTAAATTACTCAACCATTGTTCCATTTCCAAGGTGAATTGGGCTAGTGAGGTTTGGCGCGTCCATTCACTAAGCGTCGTCAAATTCCCTGAAGCTAACAACAATCCCATCAGAATCAACAACCCACCACTGGCCATACTGGTGGTATGGAGCATGATTTCGCGCCCAGCAAGGGTGACAAAGTAAGCCCGCCCTTTGATGAGTTGCCAAAACTTTGAGCCGGTGCCGAGTTTACTAAAAAACGAAGAGATGATAATTAACGGTGTGCCCAACCCCAGCGCATAGACAAAGGCGAGCAACGCCCCTTGCACCACTGCAATCCCTTGGGTGGCTAGCAACGTCAAGAGCGCCCCGAGAATCGGACCGACGCAGGCCGACCAGCCGAGTGAGAAAGTGGCACCGTACAAAAACGACCCCAACACCCCTTGGACGGGGCGGTCTTGCAGTTGGATACCACTAAAGCCAATCCCCAAGAAACTGAGCACCCCAAAGCCGATTATCAACAAACCGCCCAACGTGGTTAATAGTGATAAATACTGAAACAAAAAACGACTGAGGGCGGTGGCACTAGCGCCAAACAACACCATCGTTGTGGCCAACCCACAAAAAAACGCGATGGACATCAAGGTGACATGTTCTTTTTTGGTTTGAAAGGTAAAGGCAAAGTAGGCCGGCAAAATCGGCAAGGTACAGGGCGACAAAAAGCTCAACAAACCAGCCAAAAAGGTGACAGGAATCAATACGCCGATACCGTTTTGGGATGAACTAATCAATGAATTATTGGGGGTCGTTACAATAATTGCAACGACCGCCACCACGATGACACCCAAAACCCCCCAAATCAATGGGCGCCAAGAATTTTTTGCGGTCATGTTGATACCCTTTCTTTGAAAATGCAATAGTAACACGGACAACAAGTCTATTTACGAAACACAAACACTAGTGTTGCGCAATGATGCGTTGAGCGATATTCATACCATGTTCCATGGCGAGATGAATCCGCCCGAGTCCTGCGAGGGCGTCTCCGGTGAAGTATAACCCATCTGATTGCTCATGTGTTTCTAATATGGTGTGGTCGGCTTTGCCATTGGGCAGGGCGTACTTCCACCCTTGGCGATCAAGCCACAGTGGTGATGGCAATGCACTTGCGAGCAATTGATTGAGGCGCGGGAGTAACTCGTGAATGAGGGTTGCTTCATCGGCTTGCCACCAATCGGTGCTGGCGGCGGGGGCGAGTTGGATGGTGACGAGGGTTTGATCAGCGGGGACACGACTCGGGGCTTTGTCGTGCTCAAGGGCGACCCACGAGAATGGATGTTGGCGGTCGCTATTCACCAAGGCATAAAACGGGAATTCGACCCGGCCTGCAAATGCCATGGTAACACTCAAGCAGGGGCGATAGGTGGCAGGGGCGAGGCCGCCACAGAGGTGGGCAATCATGGCGGGGTCGAGTTGACTTGCCTGCAAAATTTCAATGGTTTGCGGCGCTGGTGGCGTAAACAATAGCGCATCCCCATGCGCGATAACGGTGTTTTGGTCGTCGATACAATCATAGCCGGTCTCAGTTTTGATTACATGATGCAGGCGAGTTTGTAATGACACGGTAAGCTCTTTGGGGGCCAGTAACTTGGCGAGGTAATTCATACCCGAGCGGTAGACTAATTTGGGGGCAGTGTTTTGGGCGGGGTCACCAGCAGATATCTGATTGTGTTGGTCAAAAACCCCAACTGGTTTGGTGATGTCGATGAGTTGATCGTGGGGCAGTGTCTGGGTTAAAAAAGCTAATTGGTCGCTGTCGCTGGTGCGAAAAAACTGGGCCCCGTGGTCAAAGGTGGCACCATCGCGACGGCGGGTGGCGGCCCGACCACCGAGCCCGCGGCTTTTTTCGATGCAGTGGAGTGAGATGTGGGGGGCGTTTTGGTGGATGGTGTAGGCTGCAGCGAGTCCACTCACGCCGGCACCGATGATAATGAGCTTCATAATCTTCCTCTTGCATTATTCAACATATACGATTACAATTATCTAGTATAAGGTCTTCCTTAATCAACCCCTGACCTCGGCTTAATATCGCGATCACGATAGGATATCCCTATCTACGATTAACGTGGAGTTTGCGTATGGCGCCTTTGTTAGATGTCCGCAACCTAGAGACGCAGTTTAAAACACAAGACGGCGTTGTCAAGGCAGTCAACAACGTGTCGTTTTATGTGAATCGCAGTGAGACGCTTGGTATTGTGGGTGAATCTGGCTCAGGAAAAAGTGTCACGTCACTTTCACTGATGCGACTCATCCCCAGCCCACCAGGAAAAATCACCGGCGGTGAGATTTGGTTTGATGGCCAGGATTTGCTCAAGCTGAGCGAAGACAAGATGCGTGAATTACGTGGCAATCGCATTGCCATGATTTTTCAAGACCCAATGACGTCACTCAATCCGGTGTTGACTATTGGTCAACAGATTGTTGAGTCGTTGATTTTGCACTTGAAACTGTCCGCCAAAGAAGCACAAGCACGGGCGATTGAACTCTTGAACATGGTCGGTATTCCGGGATCCGAACGGCGGATTCACGAATATCCCCACCAATTTTCAGGCGGGATGCGTCAGCGCGTGATGATTGCCATGGCACTCGCTTGTAACCCCGAATTGTTGATTGCCGACGAGCCGACGACCGCACTCGATGTGACCATCCAAGCCCAGATCCTTGAGCTCATCAAAAAGCTCCAAGCCGAGTTGGGTATGGCCGTAATCATTATCACACACGACTTGGGTGTCGTGGCTGGGATGTCGGATCGCGTGATGGTGATGTATGCAGGTCGGGTTGTTGAAGAAGGCGCCACCGGTGACATCTTCAAAAATCCCCGTATGCCAT
Organism: Roseiflexaceae bacterium UBA965; assembly: GCA_002292925.1. Classification (GTDB taxonomy): domain Bacteria; phylum Chloroflexota; class Chloroflexia; order Chloroflexales; family Roseiflexaceae; genus UBA965. The sequence goes on from DBCF01000015.1 coordinate 37,525, forward strand.
ATACCATCGGGTTGCTCAAATCAATTCCTCGTCTCGACAATGTGTCAGGGAAGAGATTAGAGCCTATCCGAGGGCTACCACCCGATTTGATTACGTTGCCACAGATTTGTGCATTCAGTGCACGTTGTGATTACTTCAAGGCCGGGTCATGCGATACACAGGTACCACCGCTCCGTAGTGTTGGCGAAAAACACAATGCCGCGTGTCTGTTTGACATCACGCTTGAGACAGCGGTGAACGAGGCTGTATCGTAGTGAATTTGTAGGCGCAGACGCAACGTAAACAAACGGAGGAAAGCGGCATGACAGCAGTCAAGACTCAAGACCTCATTGAGGTTAGTAACTTAAAAATGTACTTCCCTGTGACCAAGGGCATTGTGCTCCGTCGCAAGGTAGGTGATGTCAAAGCTGTAGATGGTTTGACATTTAGCATTCGCGAAGGCGAAACGCTCGGATTAGTGGGCGAGAGCGGTTGTGGTAAATCCACCACCGGTCGTGCGTTGATTCAACTCTACAAACCAACCGATGGTTCGGTTATGTTTCGTGGCATCGATTTAACCAAATTGCCTGCCGAAGAAATGCGCCGCACCCGTCGCAAAGTGCAGATGATCTTCCAAGATCCCTATGCATCACTCAACCCGCGTATGACCGTCGGTGATATCATCGCCGAGCCGATTCGCGTCCACAAATTGCGCCAAGGCAAAGAAGCAGTGCGCGAACGTGTGCAAGAATTGTTGGCATTGGTCGGGTTGAACCCCTACTTCATCAATCGTTACCCCCACGAGTTCTCGGGTGGTCAACGCCAACGCATCGGGATTGCCCGGGCCTTGGCCGTCGAGCCAGAGTTTGTGGTTTGTGACGAGCCCGTATCAGCCTTGGACGTGTCGATTCAAGCCCAAATCCTCAACTTGCTTGAAGATTTGCAAAACAAATTGGGGTTGACCTATTTGTTTATTGCTCACGGCTTGGCTGCAGTGAAGCACATCAGCGATCGTGTGGCCGTGATGTATTTGGGCAAAATCGTCGAAATTGCTGACGGTAATGCGCTTTACAAAAAACCCACTCATCCTTATACCCAAGCACTGTTGTCGGCTGTGCCCATCCCTGATCCCGAAGTTGAGCGCACTCGTACCCGCATCATCTTGGTTGGTGATGTACCGAGCCCACTCAACCCACCCAGTGGGTGCCGATTCCATACCCGTTGTCCCATTGCCATTGACAAGTGCAAGAGCGATGAGCCACCCTTGGTCGACATGGGTGACGGACATATGGTGTCGTGCTGGCGCATGCAAGAGTCAGTGGCGTTGATGCAACGCTAATCATACGTTGGTTTGGTTATACGGATGGAACCTTAATGGTTCCATCCGTATTTTTATTGCACCACAATAAATGCAAATGATTATGTATAATAAAAAGGGAAAAAAAGAAGGAGCAACACGTTGGATGAGACATTTCAACTAATTCGAGCCTTGCCAGGAGTGGCAGGGGTAAAATCAACTACTAATGGGCATGGTGTAATCGTGCAATGCCGGAGTGATGCCAATGTGGTGTCGTTGCGCGAAGTCTGTGATAATGCAAATTTGGCATTGGTTATTGAGCATGTAGAAGCCGAAATTACCCCCGAAGAAGCTGAAATTGCCGATTTACCACAAATGATTCGGTTTACAATTACCTGCTTGATTGCTACGGTACTTGGATGGGTGCTTGATGATCGTGCCAATATATCGTTTTGGATCCCCGCAGCACTTTATTTAGTTGCCTATGTGTTTGGTGGCTATTATAGTCTGCTTAATTCGATTGATTCACTCAAAAAACGTGAATTTGATGTGAATACGTTGATGATTATCGCTGCCTTAGGTGCTGCTGCCATGGGTGAGCCCCGTGAAGGCGCGTTGTTGATGTTTTTGTTTTCGTTGTCTGGTACACTCGAAACCTATGCCATGGGGCGGACGCATGCTTCGATTCGTTCGTTGATTGCCATGACACCCCGTGAAGCCGAATTGTTGATTGCCGGCGAAACGCGGATTACCTCGGTAGAAGCCATCGTCCCGGGGGACGTGGTGTTAGTCCGTCCTGGCGCGCAAATCCCCGCTGATGGTGTGATTCGGGCTGGTGATTCGACTGTCAATGAGGCCTCAATTACGGGCGAATCAATGCCAGTTGAAAAGCATCAGGGCGCCAAAGTGTTTGCGGGTACCATGAATGGTCAAGGGGCGCTTGAAGTCGAAGTGACTGCTGATGCGTCACAATCGACATTGGCGCGCATTGTGTCGGTGGTGCGTGAAGCGCGCGAGCAAAAAGCCAATAGCCAAGACTTTACTGATCGCGTTATCGGCGTCTATTATGCCTATGCCGTCGTGATTGTGACGCTACTCGCAATTGTGATTGGGCGAATCTTTTTGGATGAAGCCTGGTCGGTGACGGTCTATCGCGCCATGACACTAATGGTGGTAATGTCCCCCTGCGCGTTGGTGATTTCGATTCCGGCAGCGTTGTTGTCGGCATTAGCCCGCGCCGCCCGTGACGGGGTGTTGTTTAAGGGTGGGCGCCAACTCGAGGCTGCTGCGACAGTCAAAGTCGTGGCATTCGACAAAACTGGTACGTTGACCACCGGCCGCCCAGGTGTGGTGGCGATTATTCCCGTTGGTGGACCTGGTCGGTTGCATTCGTTGATGGCAATCCCAAGCACACAAACAATTCCGCCTGATGATCAAATGGGTGAATTAACAGCAGACCAAATACAGTTGTTAATGGTGGCAGCTGCAGTAGAACTCCCCTCAGAACATCCATTGGCGCGTGCAGTGGTACAGAGTGCCAAAGAACGTGGATTGGCAATTCCCGAGGCGACGGAATTCAAAGCGGTGATTGCGGCTGGTGCCACTGCGCTGGTCAATGGGCAACGCTTGCGCGTCGGTAAACCGATGTTGTTTGGCATGGTGACACCTGACGTCATGATTGAAGTCCAAGCCCAACAACGTAATGGCAATACCGTGATTGCTGTTGGGTCTGATAATGAAGTATGGGGCCTGATTGCCATCGCTGATACGATTCGTCCCGAAGCCCAAAAAGCATTGCGCGATTTGCGTGCGAGTGGGTATCGTTTGGCGTTGTTGACAGGTGATAACGAGCATGTGGCGCGGGCATTGGCCAAAGATTTGGGTTTGGACGATGTGCGTGCTGAATTATTACCCCAAGACAAAGTCGAAGCAATCCGTGATTTGCAACAACGCTACGGCCCAGTCGCCATGATTGGTGATGGTATCAATGATGCACCGGCACTTGCTACAGCGGCGTTGGGTGTGGCCATGGGAACGGGTGGAACAGATGTCGCGCACGAAAGTGCCGATGTGGTGTTGATGCGTGACGATTTGAGCCGCTTGGCCAGTGCCCTTTATTTGGCGCGACGGGCTCAAGCAGTCGTGTTGCAAAATTTGATTTTTGCGTTTGCCGTCATTGCAACACTAGTGATTTTTACGATCAAGGGTGATATGATTTTGACATATGGGGTGATTGGTCATGAAGGAAGTACGTTGTTGGTGGTTGCCAATGGGTTGCGTATGTTGCTCCCAGTCCGCCAATCAAAATAACTAGAAGCGAGGGTGATAATGTCGATTAAAGCAGATCGTTGGATTCGCCAAATGGCGGTAGAGCATGGCATGATTGAACCCTTTGTTGATCGCCAAAAACGCGAAGGGGTGATTTCGTACGGACTATCATCCTATGGCTATGACATGCGGGTCTCTGATGAGTTCAAAATTTTCAGTACTAGCCCATACAACACGGTGGTTGACCCCAAAAACATCGACGATCGGATTTTTCAACATTTCAAAGGTGATGTGTGTATTATCCCCCCCAATAGTTATGCGTTGTGTCATTCATTGGAATATTTTCGCATTCCCGCCGATGTGTTGGTCTTGGTAATCGGCAAATCAACCTATGCCCGGGCGGGGATTATCGTCAATGTCACGCCGGGTGAACCGGGCTGGGAAGGGCAGTGGACCATCGAAATCAGCAATTCGACCCCATTACCTGCCAAAATTTATGCCAACGAAGGTATCGCACAATGCCTCTTTTTCCAAGGAGATGAGTTGTGTGAGACATCGTATCGTGATAAATCGGGCAAATATCAAGGGCAACGGGGGATTGTATTGCCACGGGTCGAGGGGATTCAATAAGATTGTTTTGCCCGTCGTAATGAATTAGCGTATAATATGAGTTATCTCATCAATGATGCTGTGTAACTATACTTCAAACCTATGGTGTGTGTTGTTGTCTCGTGGAAGATGAAGTGATATGAGTGAATTAGGTGACCGCTTACGAGCGGCCCGCGAATCTCAGGGCATAAGTTTGTCACAAGCTGCTGCAGAAACGCGTATCTTGCAAAGGTATCTCGTTGCCCTCGAAGAAGGCGACTACAAATACCTCCCAGGCGACGTGTATGCGCGGGGATTTATCCGCAATTATGCTCTTTATCTCAAAATCCCAGTTGAAGAGCTAATCCAACTCTATCGTTATGAGCGTGGCCGGACCGAACCAATTGTGATTCGGCCGGCAGTTGTGGCACCGCGGATTCGCGGTGCAGTACTCCCCAACATCTTTGGGGTGTTCTTTGTGGTATTGACCATTGCTGGGTTAGGGTATTTGGTATTGCGCGGTGTCGAATTCCTCAATGTACCGACGAATACCCCAAATGCAGTTGCTACCGATGCAACCGCAACAATTGCGGTTGTGGCGCCGACGCCGCTACCTGCAGAGCCGACAGCTCCTGTTGCCGACACCCCCGTGCCGGTGCAACCGACCGCTGCGGCCCCCGTCGCTGCGACGCCGACTCTCGAAGCGCCGATTGTGTTAGGTATCAAGATTGATGACGGCCAAAATCCAGGATCATGGATTAATGTCAAAGTCGATAACAAATCGGTGTTCCAACGAGTCCTCAAATCGGGTGAGTCATTGCGTTATACCGCACAACGGACGGTGTGGGTACGCGCTGGTAATGCCTATGTCGTCACAGTAAATGTGAATGGTGTCGATCAACGTTTGAGCACCACACCGGGTGACGTGGTCTCTTTTTCGTGGCCACCGCCCTAGGTCGGTCGAGGCAATTGGCATGATGTACACGAATTACATACAATATTACGCGGGGGAACATCGCGCCCCCGCGTCATTGTGCAAAGGAGCAGTATATGGCCAGTGAGAGTAGTTTTGATGTGGTATCAGAGTTTGACCGCCAAGAAATGGTCAATGCAATCGATCAAACGCGTCGTGAAGTCCAAACGCGTTATGATTTGAAAGATACCAATACGGATATCGAATTAAGCGACAAAGAAATCACCATCACGACAGAATCTGATATGCATTTGACGGCAATTCGTGATATTTTGCAGAGCAAAGCATTGCGGCGTAATTTGTCGATCAAGATTTTTAAGTTTAATCCACCGCTCGAAGTCGCAGGTGGGCGGATTAAACAGGTGATTACCCTGCAACAAGGGTTGTCAGATGAAGTCGCCAAAAAAATTCAACGTCTTATCAAAGACCAATTCCCCAAGGTGCAAGGTCGTATCCAAGGCGAGGCTATCCGGGTTGCCAGCAAAAGCCGCGACGATTTGCAAGGAATCATCGCTGTGTTGCGCGAACGTGCCGATGAGTTCCCGTTGCCGTTACAGTTTACGAATTATCGTTAATACACCTAATAGGAAGACCGTACCACATGAAGGTCCACGTAATCACGCTTGGTTGTCCCAAAAATGCCGTTGATAGCGAAGGCATGACAGGTATCTTGGAATCACAAGGGCATTTGTTGGTGGCAGACTCCAACCAAGCCGATGTGGTGATTGTCAATACCTGTAGTTTTATTGCATCTGCTCGCGAAGAAACGATTAACGTGTTGACCGAAATGGCCGGTCAAAAACATGCTGGTCAAAAACTGATTGCCGCCGGCTGTATGGCCGAAAGTCATGGTGAAATCGTACGGGCAGTAGCCGGTGTCGATGCCATCCTTGGTACCCGTGAGTGGATGCGCATCGGCGAAGTAGTGGGCATGCCACCAGCCTCGGGTGTAGTTGCTCCTAAATCGTTGATGATTGATTTGCAACAAGTCGACCCGACTGCAATCGATCTCAAGGTGCCGGGTGATTATGCCGATTGGCGCACCGCTGCCATGGACCGTACCGTTAGTGGCCCATCAGCCTACCTCAAAATTTCTGATGGCTGTAATCTGCGTTGTGCGTTTTGTACCATTCCGTCGTTCAAAGGTGATATGCGCTCCAAACGCCCCGAAGCAATCATCCGTGAAGCAAGTCAGCTGGTGGCCAAAGGGGTCAAAGAAATCGTGTTGGTGGCACAACACCTCACCGATTACGGGCGTGATTTGGGCATGAAAGATGGCCTGGCAGATTTGCTCGACCAGTTGTGTGCCGTGGTACCAGAGGATCGCTGGATTCGGTTGATGTATGCCTATCCCCATGGGATTACGCCACGCTTAATCGAAACAATGGCGAAATATCCCCAGATTTGTAAATATCTCGATATGCCGTTGCAACATGCCCATACTGCCATGTTACGGCGGATGCGCCGCCCACCCGATATCGAGCGCACCAAAACAATCATCCACGATTTGCGGGCTGCCATGCCCGATATCGCGATTCGCTCCACGTTTATTGTGGGATTCCCCGGCGAAACCCGCGAAGAATTTGACGCTTTGCATGATTTCTTGGCCGAAATGACCCTTGATCGCGTCGGCGTGTTTCGCTATAGTGACGAACCTGGTACGCATGCCGCCACGCTCGAGGCCAAAGTCCCCCAAAAGCAAATCGAACGGCGTTGGCACAAAATCATGCAACTGCAACAAACCGTGTCGCAACAACGCAATCGCGTATGGCGAGGGCGGACGGTGCGGATGTTGGTGGAAGGTGTGGGGAGTGACGAAGATGGCAAGCCGATTTTGGTGGGGCGGTCGTTCCGAGATGCACCAGAAGTCGATGGGCAAGTATTTGCCCGTGGCAAGGGTACAATCGGTACGATGGTCAATGTCAAAGTGACCACCACGACCGATTATGACCTGTGGGGCACTATCGTTTAGTGCCATCAAGCCCACGGTAGCAGCTGCTATCGTGGGCTTGATACGAGAATCTACGTATTGGTTTATTAGGCGACTTGATGATTGCCGATGACTTGCCGGAGCCGCTCTAATCCCTGCGGATTGTTGCGCACCAAAAAGTCAATCATGTAGTCCACTGCGGTATCACTGTAATCGGTCAACAACCCATCAAGCACTTGTTGGACGACCATGGTGACAAAGTCTTCTTCACTCAACGTGGGGTCATACACATACGCCAATCCATCACGTTGCCGATTGAGCACCCCTTTGTCGGCTAGTCGACTCATGGTTGTCATGACGGTGGTGTAGGCGATGTCACGATTTTGGGCTAGGGCTCGATGGACCTTTTTGACGGTGCTACATTTATCATGCCAAATCACTTGCATGATATCTGTTTCTAGTGGCCCGAGCACCTTTACCAAGCCATCTTTGGCCGGGCTAAAGCGAAACCGGAGGTTCGGCGCCATAACGGACTCCTCAGTTAGGACATACTTTACTACAGGTAGTGTACTACCATATGACGCAGACAACAATTGGATTGTATGACGAAGTAATTACAAGAAATGCATCTTTGATGTGCCGTATAGACAATGAGGTGAACTATGCCAAACGATATTCGTAGTCTCATTCGTGCCGAAATGCAGGCAGTTTTTCCGACCTATATGGCCGAGCTTACCCCTTTTTATGGGATGCAAGAATACCATTTGGGCTGGCGCAATCAATCACTCCAAACGGAATTCTCCGATCCCGGTAAATTATTACGCCCCATCATGACCATTATGGCTTGCCGGATGATGGGTGGCGATATGGCACAGGTATTGCCGTTGGCTGCTGGTATTCAGTTGCTCCATGATTTTTCGTTGATTCATGATGACATCCAAGACGATAGCAATTTGCGGCGTGGTCGGGCGACGTTGTGGTCGATTTGGGGTATGGCCCAAGGCATCAACGCCGGTGATGGTATGTTTGTGTTGGCACATATGGCGATTCAACGCATGCAAGATGTCGGATTGCCTGCCCCGCGCGTGTTGCAGATTTTGCGCCGCTTTGACCGCACGATTTTGTCGATTTGTGAAGGCCAATATCTCGATATTAGCTTCGAAGGTAATCAACACATTAGTGAAGCCGCCTATATCGCTATGATCGAACGCAAAACGGCAGTGCTCATCGCTGCCTGTGGTGAATTAGGCGCACTCGCAGCCGGTGCGAGTGACCCCGATGCCGCGTTGCTCGGGCAGTTTGGCTTGCACCTCGGTTTGTCGTTTCAAATGCAAGATGATATCCTCGGCATTTGGGGATCGGCTGCCGAAACAGGCAAACCAGATGCGGCAGACTTGCTCCGCCGTAAATTAAGTCTGCCGGTGATTTATACATTGGCACGTGAACCCGTTGACGGCGCCTTGCATCAACTCTATCAATTACCTGCTGGAAAAGATGATGGTGTCGATGCCGCCCGCGCTGCCATGACGCAGTATGGCGCACACGAGGCCGTGACGGCGATGGCGCAAGTGCATTATGCTCAAGCGAGTGCGGCGCTCAGTCAAATCAACGCACCAAATCCACAGATGCAACAAGAATTACAAGCCCTCG
>DBCF01000060.1:0-11603 GCA_002292925.1 Roseiflexaceae bacterium UBA965
TTCATAATAAAAAATTTTTTATACAATATAATTATTTAGTCGGCAACACACACACAAAACAAATATTAGATTGACGTCAGTGCTTATGCAAAAAAATTCCATATGCAGACAAAAATAATAGCACGAAATCTATCATATTTGGCAAAAAACTCCGCCCGCTAGCGCATGCGCTGCACCACCACAATATACCCCACTGCCAAAATCACCGCAAAACCAAACCACTGAATGGAATAGCTCAAATTCGAGCCCATACCCATGTCGGTCGTGGCAATAGGAATGGGTTGATTGGCGTCGTAGGCACTCCCGTCGGGTTGTACTTCAATGAACCCCGGGACTAGCGTCTGTGGCATTTGGGATTGAATCGCCGGTATGGTAATAAAAAACCACTTGGCGCGCCAGCCATTTTCGAGGGGAGCTTCGTCGACGGTGGCACTCGCAGCCTGGGATTCACGCCAGACGCCGATGACCGCCTGGAGTCCCGTAGGTGGCGCAAATTGGGTGGACCACTCGGCAGTCACTGATTCGTATGGCACCCAACCACGATTCACCAACACCACGCTCCCATCGTCGCTCTGGAGCGGTGTCAAAATCTGAAAGCCGGTGCGTCCGAAATACGAACGATTACGCCAAAGAATCTGATGCGCAGGGTCATATTGCCCAACAGCACTCACCCCGCGGAAGTCGCGCTCGCCAGCGGGCAGTGCTACCAGTTGCGCCAGTGGCAGTGCAGTCATCTGCATGCGACTGGTAGTCAGTTGGTTGTTGGTCATGCGTTGTAGGTGACGATCAAGTTGCCACACCCCCAAACGAGCCAGAATGATGACCCCGATCACCACCACTACGGTGAGATAGCGCCGACGTCCTTGCCAAAACTGTTGAAAATATTGCATATTATCCATCCTTTGCAGGCGTATCAATACCAGATATTACCGAGCTCTGCATCATTATTACAGACTTTGATGAGTGTCAGTTAATAAATATCTGCCAAATTAGGTTTGACATTGGCATGTCAACCTGATATACTGCCTTTCGTTGTTGTGCCGATATAGCTCAGCGGTTAGAGCGAACGACTCATAATCGTTAGGTCGGTGGTTCGATTCCACCTATCGGCACCAATTAGTGTAATCCCCCCAAACAGGTACCTGTTTGGGGGGATTTTGCATGGTATCTATCCGCATATATGATTGTGCGCATCGAATGATTGTTATGCAGTTTATTCACGTCGCGCTGTCAGTTTTTTTTACAAAAAATCAATGATCATCACGCCAGCGTAATTGCATCAACGGGCGCTCAAGCAATAGATGCCAACGGTGCGCCAGCCATAATGACCCGATGAGATAGACGATGGTAATCAGCGTATCATGCCACCATGACGCACCTTGGCCACCAAACAGCCCTTCGACGGTCAAACGCCACGGGGTGTGGAGCAGATAAAGTGGGTACGAAATCAAGGCCAGCCACTGAATGGCAGCAGTCAAGCGTGCCCAGCGCGCCCAGGTTAGTTGCGCCAACCATGGCAACCAACACGCTACTGTCAGCGTGGTGAGTGGCAAGAGCAACACTCGTGACCAGGTCGGCAAATCGAGCTGGGTATAAGTCAACGCAAACAGCGTAATCACCACAAGGCTACCCACCACGGCACCCACCTGGAGCCAGGCCAGTGCAATCGGCCGGCGTTGCCACCACCACACCAGCACTACCCCCATGGCAAGGGCATCGAGCCGCAGTGGCACCAATTGGCGCACCCCCGCTTCCCACGACATATCAGTCAATGCGAGGCTACTGCGCACCAGCCACGGTACCGCCACCAACACCAGCAACACGATGCGCAAGGCGGTCGCAGGGCGCCACCAGATGGCAAGCAGACTCAGGGCAATGGCAGTAACCAGATAAAACCATTCTTCGATAGAGAGACTCCAGGCCACAAACAAAAAGGGCGGATGGGCATGCCAGATGTTTTGGCTAAATACGAGGTATGGCACAAAGTCGGTGAGCGTCGCGCCACCCCAGCCCACCACCCCTACTAGCCCGAGCACCAGCCAATAGGTGGGTAAGGTGCGTACCCAGCGCCGATGCAAAAACACGGCGAGGGCGGTGGGTGATTGCCACGTGTCGAGCTGGCGGATCAATAACCCGCCAATCAGCCAACCACTCAACACAAAAAAACATTCCACGCCGACATAGGCAAACCAATAGGGGAGCCAGGTGAGCGCCACGGGATAGTAGGCATACAGCGCCGAGGCGTGCCCGAGCAGCACACTTACAATCGCAAAGGCCCGGATGACGTCAAGCCCGACACGGCGTGGCGCCACAGCCCCCACCGGGGCGACGTAGCGCCCACACAACCAGGCGTCGAGCACCGTAAAAACGCTATATACGGCGCGACAGAGCGCATCAAGCCGGCTATCAATCGGCCCAGTCCGGCGCCCTTGCCACACCAGCAAACTCGTCAAGAGCGCAATACACGCCCCCAACCAGCTCGTGAGCGCCATCGCAAGCACCCCACCAGCCAATCCCCACCAGCGCCAAGGGCGCAACCAATGCCACCACAAACGGCGCATCGTGATGGCGCTGACTGTCAGTGCCAAGGCCCCGAGTTGCCACAACGGTTGCCACAACGCTACACCCCGCCACCACAAACCACTACCGATGAGCCCCGCAATCACGAGTGCGGCGACGAGCCAATAGCGGCGCTGGCGAATGAGCAACGGGGGGAGCGCCCAACTACAACTCACCACCAACAATGCCACCTGTACGGCGGTGGCGGCATCACCACGGCGCATGAGCACTCCCACGGTGATGCCAATCAACGCGATGAGCATGCTCCATCCCATTGGGATGCGTAGCCAGCGCCCCACTGCCGCTAATACCAATACCACCAGGATACTCTGGAACAAGGCCACCCCATCAGGCACCTGCCACCCCGTGGGAGTCAAGCGCACGTCATCGACGGCCACCCCAATCAATCGCTGGGCTTGGCTGGTAGGATTGGCGACAGTCAGCGTGATAGTCAGTGGCTGGGGGGGCCATTGCCACGGCACATAGATGGTGTGGGGCAAGGGATAGCGCACAAATCCGGCGTTGAGTTGGAGCGTTTGGGGGGGATTGTCTGCGACAGTCACCGTCACCACGGTACCCGCAGGTGCCGTGGCGTGGATGTCGAGCTGATAGTCACCTGCACCAACGCCGGCGAGGGTGAGGGTGGCTTGGGGCTGGCTCCAGCGAAAGGTGGTACCAGAGCCGAATTCGGGGTCATAAAACCCTTGGACGACGGCAGAATCAAAGCGCCCAATATCAACGCGGTAGGCTACAGGAGCGCTCCATGCCATACCGAGTACGGTAATGACGGCGAGTACCACCAGCGCCCGCAACATGATAACGTGGCGCTTAGGCACGATTACTGCTCTTGATTGCTTGGGTGGTGCCACTGGGTAATTGCAACGGCGCTGGGGCGTTGAGCAAGAGGCGCACACTTGTTGTTAAAATTTCGACATACCCAGACCCTGCTACCAAACGCACAGCCGTACCCGTTGCCAAGGCATCATAAGAGCCTCGCACCGCCGAAATCGCAGGGATGCCGAGGGTCCGGAGCATATTGGCACCATGAGACAATTCGCCGCCGTGCTCGAGGATTACCCCTGCACATTGCTGAGCGACTTCGATCCACTGGGCATCAAACACCCGCGTCACCAAAATAGTGCGTTGGGCATCGAGTCCAGCAGGCATAAACGGCGACGGGTGTGCCAAGCGCCACGTCACCCCTTCGACGACACCATCGTTGATGCTCCGGCCTTCGAGGACGGTACGCAGATGGCCGCTGTCTTCGCGCCAACGTTCGCTATCGTCATAGCGCATCACCACTGCCGGCACGTGCAGTTGTTTTTGGTATTGACGTTGTGCCACCCGCGCGTCATACATGGCGGGAGGCATCTGCCAGCCGGCAAAGATACGCACGATTTCATCGGGACTGAGATCCCAAATCATTTCAGCACGCGGTAAATACCCACGTTTGACGGCATGAGTGGCTTGCTGAAGCAACACACGACGACAACGATCATACAGACGCATCACCTCGTTGCGAATCGCATCGCGTTTGGTTAAGGCCCAGCGTAGTACCAGCCACACCGGCCATGCCATCAGACTTGCCAGCGTATGGCGATTGGCGGTAATCATGGTGGTGCCTTGGAGCACGATTTGCATCACTGCATGAGATTGTTCGCGGTAACGGGGCATGGCGATATCGGACTCGGTGGTGCCACGATGACCATAGCGCGTCAACATTTCTTCCCACATGCCGGCAAATACCGCATCGCTAGGCATGGCTTGTTGGCGCAAAAGTTCGGTGATATCGGGGCGCGTAGCGAGATAGGCCCGCACCGGCGCCAAGTCAGCAATGATGGCCCGATTTAATGATTGATAGCGACTACTCCACTGGGCATACACGCGGCGCCGCCGCATCCATGATTCGAGCGGGCCAATGATGCGCGCCAAAGCCATATCGGCGTGATAGTGGAGCACGATGGCCTCATGCAAAATCAGCATGATGATATCGATTTCGCCATTAAATCGCTTCACCCGTGCGTAGAGCGCACGGAGCTGGTACAAGGTAGATTGGGGGCGCCGTAACGAATCCCACGTCAGTGATAGCATGCGCCACCACTGTTGCCGCACCCGCAATCGGTCATAGGGGATGGCAACCAATGCCGCATCATTGAGGTCAGCAGCCATATTACCGGGGAGGCCCCACGTACGAAAGACATCGGCAATCATGCCGTAATTAAACCGCGGCCGACCCGCAAAGATTTCGACAAATTGGCGTTGTTGCGGGATGCGTCGGTCAAAGCGCCGGAAGTAGGCAAACAAATCATTGCTGGCACCGCGATAGAGTTGCGCCATAAAATACGACGGCAAATCCGCCATCGCTTCGCGGATCTCGCCACTGCCGAAGCGTTCGTTGCGGCGGGGCGAATGGATGAGTGGTTGTAATTGGATCAACCAACAGGTGGTACCGTCATCGGCCCATTCGACTTCCCACGGCTGATCACCAAACACGTCGCGGATCTGGCAGAGGAGTTGTTGCAAGCGTTGCGCAAATGGCAAGGCTGCCGTGTGTGGTTCGCCTTTGGCAATCCGTGGCAGCGTCAAGGTCATGCCCGATACCTGACCACGTACTAGTTGCTCGCCCGAGCTCGCCGTAAAATTCACTAAATCATCGACATAGGCCGCTTCGCTCACCACAATCCCCGCATGTTGGGCGTCGATCATGGTGGTCAACAACACATCGCGCCGGGTTACCGCACTACTGCGATTCGCCGTCGCCCATACCGCACAAATTGCGGTGGCGAGGCCTTGTGGGTCACGCCGGTCAATCCGTAATTTACTTTTGATGACGCCATCAATTGCCGCATCATCCCCTTGCTCACTCAAAAAAAGTGCCCGCACTGCCACCCGGGCACCGAGCGGCGACAAGGCATGAAATATCCCGAGGGATTGGATAAATTCGTTGGCATCGCGTGGCGTCAATGCATCAATGCGGCCGGCGAGCAAGTCATGGCTCCGGGCATAACGCCAGGCATCATCAAGCAACACCATACTCGAGGGGACCGCAATCCCCCGCCGGGCGGCGCGGTCGAGGAGTATTCCTTTGCGGGCAATGCCCTGCTTGGCAATTGTGCCGGTACCAACGGTACACAAAAACGATGAAAATGCCATGCCACAACCCATCACACACTATGTCACGACCAATGTATTACATTAATACAATAATATACGGTATGATGACTGACATATTCAGGATTAGATTACAAAATGCTTTGGATTCGCTTATATCGGGCTGCTTTGTGAGACAAAATCTGACCAATCGCAACGAAAGAACGTGCATTGTGATGCGTTATGTTGGACTTACCACCCTCTATGCGTTTTGGGCGCTTGCCATATGTAGTCGCGCGACGTGGCAATATGCGACACGGATTGGCGATCATTTGCCAACCCATCTCTCAGCAATCGCAGGGCTATTGTACCTATTGATAGCCTATTGGGCCTGGCGGGGCTGGGCAAAAGCCCTCCTGTGGGGGCTTATTATCGAACTCGGTGGCGTTATCGTGATAGGCACATATGAGATTTTTTACCAATTCAGCTACGCCACCGCATGGTCACATTATGGTGCCGGGTATCTCTATATGCCGCTCATCTTGCCAATCATCGGGCTCGTCATCGTCCAGCGCCAGCAGACACAGTAGCGTCATTCTTTGTACCGATTTATTTTGGTCTTTCATACCCTAAAATGACTACGATGCATATCAACAATCACCCCCTCAGACATACACGTTACGCGTCGCATTGTGAGTGACACAATCAGCGACACCCCATTGAGAAGGAGTCACGCATGAAAAAGTACTATCTATTCCTCATTAGTTGTGTCTGTTGTTTTTGGCTCTCTCCCATTGCGACGACACATGCCGCCTCAACTGCATTTGCTGCAGGCGAATGTAACAAAGACGCCCCCACTGAGCGTACCGTCGAATGTGGCACGATGACCTTGCCACTGTATGCCGACGGCAGCAAACCAGGTACCGTCGAATTACCCATCATGATCGTGCGGAGCACCACACCAAGCAAGCATCTGCCGTTGTTTTTACTCCAAGGGGGACCTGGCGGTGACACCATCGACACCTTTCAGTATCTCGTCAAAAAACCAAATTCGACCTTGCCCACCGATCGTGATTTAGTTTTTTTTGAGCAACGTGGCACGACCAATGCGACCCCATCGCTCGATTGCCCCGAGATCTACGAGCAAATGATTACCTTGCTTGCCAAAAAAGTCAGTAGCGCTGAACAACTGCAGTACAACAAAACCGCATGGCAAGCCTGTCGGGACCGACTCAGCAAAGAGGGCATCGATGTGGGGGCCTTTAATAGCCAACAAAACGCCGACGATATCGCCGCCATTGCGACCGCCTTCGATTACCCTCAAATCGACTTGTATGGGGTGTCGTACGGCACCTTGTTGGCCCAACACGTGGTACAACGCCACCCAAGTCTGGTGCGGGCCTTGATTTTGGACGGTGTGGTGCCGATGCACCAAAACGTAAACTTGTGGTACCGTAATTCAGGCGACCAAGCCATCCGCAACGGCTTTGCCGATTGCGCGGCTGATATAGCGTGTGCCCGCGATTACCCCAACATCCAAAACCAATACATTGCCCTCGTCAACAAACTCAACGCTCAGCCCTTGATGCTCGACTTACATGACCATGTCAGTGGCAACACCTACCCCAGCCTGATTGACGGCGATACGCTGGCGGGTTTTGTGTTTCAGATGCACTACGACGAAGAATTAGTCACCTACATTCCGATGCTGATTCACCAAATCAGCCGTGGTAATTATGGCACCTTCACCACCCTCGCCGGGTTCTTTGTGTTTGAAGACAGTATGAGCGAAGGGATGCAAGCCAGCACTATTTGTAGCGAAGAAGTGTTGTCTCAGACCAGTGACTACCGGCTCCCCAACCCAAGTTTGTTACCAATAGACCCAGACGATTTGACGTATGACGTGGCAGATGAACGGCAGTGGTGTGCGATTGCGGCAGTGCCCCACCTCGACGCCAGTGTCAATCAACCGTTCCAGAGTGATGTACCAACATTGGTCTATTCGGGGCGCTATGACCCGATTACGCCAGCACAATTCGGCGATGCCATCGTTGCAGGGTTACCCAATAGCCGGCACTTCGTGTTTGCCCAGAGTGCCCACGGCGCATTTGTGTCAAATAATTGTGCCGGCCAAATCGCCGTGGCGTTTTTGGATAATCCCCAAAGTAACGGGACCGCGCTGAGTGCCGTGTGTGATATCAATCAAAAGGCGACGTTTGCCACCAGTCAGACCATTCGCCAAGGGACATTTATCTCACAAATCATGCAACTCGCCCCCGCCGTGATGCCGTGGTTTTATCTGATTATCGCCGTGAGCTGTTTGTTGAGCAGTGTGTTGGTCTGGCGCCCCCTCAAAATGCTCTACAAAATCATCCGTGGCATTTATACCCCATCTATCGTGCAACAACTTCATTGGGCCGAACTGATTACGACACTCAGTGCCCTCGGCATCGTCGGCTATCTCAGCTATATCGGCGTTGATAGTAGTCTCAATGCCGATAGCTATGGGATGCTGTTTGGGATTTCGACGAGCTATGGCGCATTACCCGGGTTGCTCTATAGCCTACCCCTGACTATTTTTGTCCTTTGGTATGCACTGTATCGGCTCTATATTACACCGAGTACGCATCCCGCTGATATGCCAACCCAACCCACGGCGCACGCGACTTGGTTGACGTATGTCTATGCTGGCATAATTTTACTAAGTAGTGTAGTATTATTAGCAACATTACTATTCAATGGGGTATATGGAGGTTGGCCGTGGTGAAATCGGTGTGGGTGTGGCTGATAATCGGACTGCTCTTTGGCATCCCCGCGATGAGTCATGCCCAAACGGTGGCAACACTCGCAACTGACGTGCAATCTGACCAACGGGCGGCGATGCATAGTAGTGCCCGTGACGATATTGCAAGTCATCCCAACGTATCGCGTTATCAGATTGTCAGTACCATCGACCCCGTGGCGCGCACTTGGCAAGGGCAACAAACCCTGACCTACACCAATCAAAGTGGCGTCACCCTCGACAAACTCTACTTTCGGCTATTCCCTAATTTGCCCGATTTGGGTGGTGATTTAACGATTACAGCGGCGAGTGTGGCAGGGGTCAGCGTACCAGTGCAATACGAAGCCAATCGTTACCTTGCCCGGCTCGACTTACCCACGCCCCTCGCCGCCGGCGCCCAAATCAGCACTACGCTTGATTTCATCACCACCGTCCCCGATAACGTGGGGCAAAGCCTGTATGGGGCGTTTAATCACGACAGTCAAAACTTGGCGCTGGCTTCAGCATATCCCTTGCTCGCCAATAATCCGGCGGGTATCTGGGAAATCGAAATCCCCGACACCAAAGGGGACTTAGTCAATAGCCCCGTCGCCGTATATGACGTCACCATTACCGCACCGCTGGGCTACAGCATCGTCACGACGGGTACCGCCACCAGTAGCACGCGCACCGACACGGATCAACAAATCCATGTGGTAAGTGGGCTCCAACGTGATTTCATGGTGGTGGCCACCACCCTTGCACACGTCAGTACGACAGTCGATGGCACCACCCTCAATGTCTATTACCCCAATGGCAATCTGCGGGGTGGGCACTTGGCACTCAAATTTGCGCGCCAAGCAGTGCATCTCTACAACAGCATGTTTGGCCAATATCCCTACAATGAGCTCGACATGGTGGCGGTTGATGCCGGGACATTTTATGGGGTCGAATATCCCGGGTTACTCTTGTTTGAACAACGCTTGTTCAACAAAGCATGGTTTTTTGAGAGCATTGTGGCCCACGAAATTGCCCATCAATGGTTCTACAATGTCATCGGCAACGACGTCCAAACCCATGCCTGGGTCGACGAGAGTTTTGCCACCTATGCCCAAGTGTTGTACCGCGAAAAAATCTGGGGGGCATCAGCGGCTACCATCGAACGCAATGGACTCATTGCACAATACGCCAAGCTCCAAGCCCGCAAGAGCGACGGTCCAATTGAACAACATATGCGGGCATTTACGTTGTATAGTTACAATGTGTTGGCCTATGCCAAAGCTGCCCTCTATCTCGATGCCGTCCGTGCCCAAGTGGGGCCAGAGGTGTTTGCGCAGGCGATGCGTGATTATTACGCTGCTCATCGTTATAAGGTCGTCGATGGCACTGCATTTGTAGGTGCCGTGCAATCAGCCTGCGGCTGCGACATTCAGCCACTCTACAACCAATGGGTGTTAGGTCAATAATATTTATGTCGGTGCACATCACGCTGCAGTGTCGAGCGCATGCCTCGACGCTGCAGCGTAATGTTTGTGCATATTCAATGGGAACAACATTTCGTATAAAATAGTCTATACCCTGCGGTATTTTCATCATAGAAAGCAATAAAATTCATGCATCGTTCTTTGGTATCCCGGCTATTGGCACTGGTAGCAATTACACTGTTCATTACCGCCTGTGGCAGCAATCCTGCAGCAATCACATCAGACCCATCGCCGGTAGCACCGCTCAAAGGGTCAGAGACCACTACCACAAATCCCCGTGATGAGCAACGCCTCGCCATGCACCCAAGCACTGTTGGTGATATTGACGCCCACCGCGACGTCCCTTTTTATCAAATCAGTGGCACCATTGACCCCCAAGGATTAACCTGGCAAGCACAGCAAACACTGACATTTGTCAATCACAGTGGGGCGGCACTCGATCGTTTATACTTTCGCCTTTATCCCAACCTCCCCGATATGGGAGGCGATTTGAGTATTAGTTCAGCCCAAATCAATGGTGTGGCGGCGCTGGTGCAGTACGAAGCTGACCGCTATATTGCGCGCCTCGATTTTCCGGCACCGATCGCCATTGATGCGACGACCACGGTCACACTAGATTTTGTCACTACCGTACCAAACGAGGGTGGGGCAGATTTATTTGGCACGTTGTATTTTGATGGACAGAGCATCTCATTGCCCACAGCCTACCCACTACTCGCCAACACCCAAGGGGGGGATTGGGATTTGGCGATCCCCAATAGTAATGGCGACCTTGTCACCAGCCCCGTGGCCATGTACGACGTGACGACCACGATTCCCAATACCTACACGTTGGTCAGCACCGGCACCACCACAACCACCAGCCCAACCGAAACCACACAGACAGTGCGGGTTGTCAGTGGTCTGCAACGGGACTTCATGCTCTTCGTCACTAGTAATCCGTACGTCAGTGCCGTGGTTGATGGCACCACCATCAACATGTATTACCCCAACAATGATATCGATAGCGCCAATCTGGCCTTGGGGTATGCCAGCGCTGCATTACGTGTATTCAATACGACCATCGGCCAATACCCCTACAACGAACTCGACATGGTGACCAGTAATTCGGGGTCATTTGAAGGAATCGAATATCCGGGAATTTTGCTGTATTCACAAGACTATTTCAATACCCAACCTGATTTCGAAGACCTCGTGGTGCACGAAGTAGGGCATCAATGGTTCTACAATGTCATTGGTAACGATGTGCAACAACGAGCCTGGGTCGACGAAAGTCTGACCACCTACACCCAAGTACTCTACGCTGATGCGGTGCATGGCATTGATGCCGGGCGCAAACAAATCCAAATGTTTTCAACAGATTACGACCAAATCCGTGATACGAGTGATGATCTCAAACTCGATTCCCCCATAGATACAATTGGCGAAGATACCTATTCGCTGATTACTTACTACAAAGGTGCCTTGTATATCGATGCAATCCGTAGTCAAATTGGCGAGCAGGCCTTTGCCCAGGCACTCAAAACCTACTATGCCGACAATCGCTATGCCATCGTCGATGGCACGGCGTTTGTGGCGGCAGCCCAATCCGCCTGCGACTGCGATATTCAGCCACTCTATAACCAATGGGTGTTAGGGGAATAACTCATTTATATCGCACAGGGCACATGCCTTCGTCTAGCGTCATTCCATGCCGGTGTATGCCACCG
>DBCF01000060.1:11721-12610 GCA_002292925.1 Roseiflexaceae bacterium UBA965
TCATGTCTGCCACACTTCCTACTTTACTTCATGCTTCAAACTTCCTACTGCGTCTCTACTTTATACTTCACTTCATACTTCCAGCTTCATGCTTCCTACTTCGTATATGGAACAAAATCACCCCCTAATTCCGTCTTTTTCTATATCTGACTTGTTATGGAAAAAGGCGGGATCAATGCAACGCATCCTATTTTCACAAATGGCTCGTGTGTTCACATTGTTGATGTGTGCGTTCCTATTGATTCCTGCGTTCGTGCATGCCCAAGCACCAAACGTGAGCAAGGTAGTAGACCCTGCCGCTGATCAACAACTCGCCATGCACACCAGTGCCCGGGCTGATATTGCCAAAAACCCCGATGTGCCACGCTACCGCATTATCGGGACGATTGACCCGACCAAACGCACCTGGCAAGCGACTCAGACGCTCACCTTTTGGAACAAAAGTGGTGCGACCCTCACCAAGCTCTACTTTCGACTCTTGCCCAATCTGCCTGATGTGGGTGGCAGTCTGACAGTTAGTAATGCCACGGTGAACGGCAAAACCGTTGTGGTCAGATCCGAAGCTAATCGTTATTTGGCGCGACTCGACCTCACCACCCCCATCACCAACGGCGCCCAAGCCAGTGTGGTGCTCAATTTTGTCACCACCGCCCCTGGGAGCAACGGGTCGTCACTCTATGGCACCCTCTACCACGATGGCCAGACCATGTCGTTGGCATCGGCCTATCCGCTCCTCGCCAACAATACGAACGGCGTATGGGATGTGGCCGTACCCAACACCAAGGGTGATTTGGTCACCAGTACCGCCGCCTATTACGATGTCAGTATCACTGCCCCGACCACCCATAAAATTGTTAGCACCGGTACCGCCGTATCTACCAGCACAACC
>DBCF01000251.1:0-3328 GCA_002292925.1 Roseiflexaceae bacterium UBA965
CTCGTGGCGGGTAGTGGGTAGGCGGTCGCTGATCCGGTGGCAGTGGCGACTTCGGCCGTCGTGGTGAGTGCAATCGCCGTTTGAGTTTGGTTATATTGCATCAGTGCCGTGGCGGTCAAGGTTTGGGCGTATGAGGTGGGGCTCCGGCGCGCCAGCATTGTTTGGGTTGAGCTCAGTGGCGTCCGTGTCTTGGTGACCGTGCGGGTTGGGCTACGGTATGGCGTGGCAGAGGGCAACGTGGGCGTGAGCGTGATGGTAAATGTGCGTGTGGTGGTCGGGCTTTTGGTTGTGGTGGCGGTTCTGGTGAGGGTGCGGGTCACCGTGTAGGGTGTGATGCCCGGCATGGTGGCCGTGGCCGTGGCTGGGAAGGGTGTTTTGCTACTTGCGACTGTGGGTGTCATTGACGCCGGCGGTGTGGCAGTCAGGGTCAATGTTGCCGTGGGGCTTGGACAGCCCTCGGGGATGTCACAGGGGGGCGGCGGATTGATTTCGTGCGGGGTAGGCGGATTGGTGCTGTTATAAATATACGCCACCCCTACTGCTGACACTGCACTGTCATATAGCATGAAATCATCGAGCCAGCCGGTGTAGTAGCCTTCCGTGAAATTGGGGAATCCTGCCGGGGTATACCCAACCACCACCGGTGCGGTGACCGTTTGGGTGTAGACACCATCGTATTGGCTAATCAGTACGCCATCGACATAATAAGCCAGCAAACCATTGGTGGTATCGAAGCTACATAGGTAGTGATGCCACAAGTTTTGATCGTCAATAGGGTTGGTAATCTCAAACGTGCCTGGTTCGCTGTCTTGCATGGTGGTCCACGTACAGCCGGTTACGAAGTTGTATGTATCGGTGAAGTAGTTGTAGGAGTAGTAGTTGCCCATGCGCATGCCGGTGCCGTCGCTATTGAGGTGCGAGACAATCGTTTGTCCATAATCAGCCCGAATCGAGCGGGCCCAATAGCCAATGCTAAAGCCATTGGGGGTGGCAGGCTTGTCGATTTGCAAGCGTTGATTGCCCTCAAATATGGCCATTTGTCCATCATGGCTTGGTTCTTGGATCGTCGCCGTGCCCCAAATAGGACACGTAATCCCGTTGCTGCCACAGCGCGTCGTGCTCTTGTTTGGCGCAATACTTTGTAATTGCGTGTCGTATACCAGCCCACTGATTTTTTGGATGTCTAGGACTGGTTCAGGTTGACTGATGACATAGTTGACGATGTCGAGTTGTTGGATGCTGCCCGTGAGACCGGTCATGTTGTCGTAGCGCCGGCCGATGATGAGTGGCGCCGCCGGTGGCGTGAATGCCCCCCGCACGATGTCTTGGCCGATGATTTGGGCGTCACGCCAGAGCGTACGAATGCGTGAGGTGGGGTCATAGCTACAGGCATAATGGTGCCATTCTTGGTCGACATACCAACTGGTACTGCGTAAATCATCGCCGTAGAAGCTACAATAGGGGCGATTTTCTTTGTCGACCCCTAGCACCAAATATTGGCGTACGCCACTGGGATTGCCGAGGCTGGCGATTACGTCTGGGCGATTGAGGCTGTCGCGGCGCATCCGGGCCATGATGGTAAAGGGCACGCCGTTGAGGTTGATGGCATTTGACGAAATCAGCTCGGTGTTGCGGCTATTGTTAAATACCAAGGTCGGTGTATCATTTGCGTTGAGTGTGGGGCAGGCTCGTGGTGACCCACAGCTGAAGGTGACTGGGTTGCCAGTGACGACCACTTCGGCAAAATTGAGTGTACCCATTGCTTCAAGTTGGATGCGTACATAGCGCGCTTTGGTACCAGCAGGGAAGGTCGCTGTTTCGCTGGCGCTGGCTTGTGTCCCGCAAATAGTTTGGTCATCACAGATGAGCGATTTCCAGGTTACCGCGGCGGTTTTATTGGCGGTCATATTTGTCGATGTTATTAAGTCGGTATTGCTCAAAAACACCACTGCGGTATCGAGTCGCTCCATACAGCAATCAGTGCGATTGTAGACGGTGACACTCCTGATATCACGCACACTGCCCAAATCGACTTGCCACCACGGATTTTCTGTTTCTAGGGTGTGGATTAATGATGAATCGGCGAAATTGGGTTCACCCCAATTCCCCATCGTGTTGCCGTCGATGGCGCGATTGGCATCATGTCCTTCAAATACCGACGATTGTTTGGCAGTCAGCCCCGTATTGTAGATTTGGGGTGCGCCGTTGAACTCTTGTGGTTGGCTGAAATCCGCCATGGTGTACCAGGCGATTTGATTGGCGATGAATTGGGCATCATTGGCACGGGGAGTCATAGTCGGTACCACCAGCCGTGTCACACTGGGCACAGGGGTAATCGTTGCACCTTGGGTATTAGCGATTAACAATGCGATTTGGCGATTGCCCGTGGCAATCCCTGATATACGGTGGAGCCGATTTACATCTTCGAGTGTGTCAATGGTATTGGCGGGGTAGTCGCCCCATGCCACTGCATCGCCGTTATTGAGCAGTACGATGCTTTGTTGTTCGCCCGCACCAATGGTGATTACATTGCCTTGGGTGGCAGCATACGGCACGTCGGCTTGGCCGTTGTCGTGTTGATTGGCGCCCCAACTATAGACCTGACCGTTGTTATTGAGGGCTAGGATGTGATAATCGCCGGCCGCAATGTCAGTGATGTTGCTGACATTGGTGGGGATGGTTTTGACCCCGTCGGGATTACCGTCGGCAAATACTTGGACCGTGCCATTGCCCAACAAGACCGCTGCGAAATCTCGGCCGGCGGCGATATGGATGATGTTGGTCATCTGGGGGATACTCACCTGATTCGACCAGATCCGACCATCAAGGGTGAGGATGAGCATATGGGTGCCACGCACGGCAATCTCGGCCACATTGGTTTGGAATGCGCTGGGGATGCTGTTGGTGATATCGTTTGGCTCTGTCGGTTGGTTAGCCCAACACTCGGCCCAGGCATGCACGGAGCGATCGAGTCCCAGCACCATGCCGTAGGTGCCCAAGGCGACGTGGTAGTTGGCGGCGGCATACCAGCTGGGGATGTTACAGAGCGGGGCATTTGTTTGGCGGGTCGTCGTGACCAGCCCAGTGCCATCGAGTGTTGCACTAATCCCTGGTGCGATAGCGACTTCAGCGTTGTTGAAGCTGGTAATGGCACTCGCAATGCCATTGTCAATGGTAATGATTTGGGCATGGCTGGGTGGTACCTGTGCAGTGGCTATGACGGGGAACGCGGGTGCCGTTGGCGCAAGTTGTGTACTGGTGGGATTTGGCGCCTGCCCACCTTGGATCAAGGCCGCACTAAACCCAGAACCGCCAGTTACTTGGAAGG
>DBCF01000251.1:3387-6359 GCA_002292925.1 Roseiflexaceae bacterium UBA965
GACGACTTGGGCGTTGTCGGCGATGGCGAGGATGTGCATGTCGCCGGCCCCGATTTGTTGATAATAGCCGGTCGGTACCAAGCGTTGGGCGTCGTCGTTTTGACCGACGACGATGACTTGGCCAGTGGCAAGCAACAAGATACTGTTTTCGCTACTCGCCGCAATATCGACGACATTGGTGAAATTACTAATCTCTGTTTGGCCACTGCTATTGCGACCCCAGGCGATGGCGGTGTTGTTACGCCGGAGTGCGATGGTATGCCAGCCAGCTGCGGCGATTTTGGCAACCCCGCCGAGCAGTGGTTGGGTGCGTTGCCCAAAGGTGTTGTCACCCCAGCTTTGCACCGTCCCGTTGCTCAAGAGGGCCACCGAATGGCGCACCCCGGCGGCGATTTGTACCACATTGGTTAATCCGGTGGGGACGGTGGTTTGGCCGGCATCGTTATTACCCCAGGCCACCACCGTCCCATTGCTCCGGAGCGCCAAGGTGTGATTGGCCCCTGATGCCAGTGCTACCACCCGCAGGGTATCGGTGAGCGGTCGGGATTGTTGTAGCTCGGTGGGGACAGTGCGTTGCTGGTAGCGATTATCGCCCCACGCCACCACGGCACCGTCACTACGGAGTACCGTCATATGTCGGAATCCAGCCACGATTTGGAGCAATGCACTTTGGGCTGCTTCGGGGATGGCGCCAGTGATGGCGGTATCGTTGCCCCACATGCGCAAATAACCAGGGGTGTTGAATGTTTGGGCGCCGCGCAGAGTAAGATCTGTTACAGGGGTTGCTGTGGGCATCAGCAACTGAGAATCTACCGGTGCAACTGCGACACCAAACGCATGGCCTGGATAGGTGCTGAGTTGATAGGTATTGAGGGGCACTGTGGGAGGTACGCTGCTTCCGCTATAGGCGAATGCGATGGTTTGGCGTGAGCGCCGAGCCAGAATGACCCCCCATTTGGTGAGATTGATGGCTCGTAGTCCATCCATACTGGGGATTTTGACACAGGGGCAACCACTAGTGGCATACGAAACACTCACTGCACTGCCACTCAGGGTCAAATTGTTGACCGCTGGTCCAAACAAATTGAGCTCACCATCACTACGCAAGGCCCCAAACAGATTACCGGTAGCAAAAATACGCATGATACTACCGGCAATTCGAGACGGCAACGTCATGGTTTTGCCCCATTGATAGACGGCGCCGTCGCTCCCCAGCGCAAACGAGCTATCGGCTCCGGCCGCGATACCCACAATATATTTGTCGGCAACACTGGCTGGGACGGTGGTGCGTTGACCGACGGCGCCATACACAAATACGCGGCCGTCGTTGCGGAGTACAATGGTGTGCCGGTCGCCAGCGGCGATTTGGGTGATGTTGGTGAGTGTGCCACCAACGGGTGCGGTACGGGCAACCGGATCGCCCCACATCACTACGTCACCGTTGCTTTTGAGTGCCACACTATGGTTAAGTCCGACCGCCACTTGGACCACATTGGTGAGGGGTGGGATGGTGAGTTCACCCTTCATGTTGGTTCCCCAACCAATCACACTCCCAGCGGATGTGATAGCCAAGGCATGGTGTGCCCCCATGGCGACTTGGGCCATCCCTGAATTTGTGCCATTGGGGATGGCGCTGAGCTTGTAGGGAGCATTGTTGCCCCAACTTACGATTTGGCCACTATCACCGAGCACAGGGCGTGGTTGGGTCGGTGCCGCAATCACGACGGTGTTGGTTGATGTGGGGGTATTGGTTGATGTGGGGGTGTTGGTATTGGTTGGGGTATTGGTTGGGGTATTAGTTGGGGTATTGGTTGGGGTATTCGAGGGAGTGGGCGTATTGGTCGACGTAGGGGTACGGCTGGGCGTACTAGTGGCGGTTTGCGTCGGAGTACTGCTGCGCGTCGCAGTACGCGTGTTAGTGGCGGTATTGCTTGCGGTTTGGGTACTCGTACGCGTTGCAGTGGGGTTGGTTGCGACTCCATTGTAGAGTGTGGTTACTTGGGCTTGCGTCAGGGCTGCATTATACAGTGTGACTGACGAAATTGAGCCTTTGAAATAACGCACTCCGTTGCCGTAATCGTTGCGGCCGATTTCGGTTTTGAGTGAAGGGGTGTTTGGTACCGAGGCCGTAACATTGTAGATTAGGTTCGCATCAACGTATACTTTGAGACTCGTACCCGATATCACCAACACCGCGTGATACCAGGCATTGCTGTTGATGGTAAACCCGGTGTCATACCACAACAGGCCTCCATAAAGCACCCAGAGTTTTTTGTTTGCGGCACTGTCGCTATTGACGGCGAGGCCATAGCCGTTGCCGTAGGCGTCACTACCGTTGTAGGCAATCAGCTGGCCTAATTTGGTCGCATCAGTAGTATTAAATGTCGCTTGCAGCGATACGTTACTTTTGGAATTTGTGACCAAGTTCCTGCTAAAGTAATCATTCACTCCATCAAATACATAGGCACCGCTGTTGAGACTCGCAAGTTGGGGACCATTGGTGCTTGCTGCTGCTGATGACCCCTCGTATGCGGTGAAATTCAGCGATGATCCTGATTGATCCAGCCAAGACTGTTTATTGGAGACATTTCTCATTGGTGTCGCACACACTGCAAAAATAGTAGCGGCGATGCTGGTTGTTTCGGGGCATGACAGGGGTGTTTTGCCTGATTCACGGATGATGACAATTCCTGGGGAACCCGTCCAGCCACCAGAATTATAAGACCCACCGGCGCCACCGTTACCCCCGAAATAAGGTAGATTGGTGCCAGCGTTGACATAACTTCCACCCCAAGCGCCTCTGCCAAATGTAGTTGCACTCCCCGTAATAGTCGAACTATAACCCGCACCACCGGCCCAGCCAACGGTGCTTGCGCTGGCAGTATTGCCATTTCCGCCTTGACCACCCCCAAGGTTGTTGAGGTTGGTTTTGAGGGCGTCTACGCCGACGGCAGTGATTGCGTTGCCACCAT
>DBCF01000251.1:6432-29579 GCA_002292925.1 Roseiflexaceae bacterium UBA965
CCACTCGGGATGGCGACACTACTCGCACCTCCAGCGACGCCATTTGTCGTTAGCGAATATGCATAGGTACCGCCACCGCCTACGGCAATGGTGAGTGCGCTCCCTGGCGTGACCCCTTGGGTGGTATAGCTCACTTGGCCACCACCGCCACCACCACCACGGTTATAGCCGCCACCACCACCACCGCCTACGACCAGCATGTCGATTTGATAGGCGGTGGTGGGGACAACCCACGTACAGCTCCCGACCGTGGTGAATGTGTATATGTTTACGCCATTGACCGTACTGGTGCTTGAGGCACAGGCTGCTTGGGGTTGGCTAATGCCGGCTGCGGTCGCTAATGGGTTTTGGTTACGCGACGGTCCTGATTGTCGGGCTGGTGATTGAGCTGCATAGGTGAGATTGCTGCCAAATAGGCTACTAATCAAGGTACTGATAACGATGATGGTATAGAAAAAATGTTTATGCATGACGGTGCTCCTTATTTTCCACTTGTGGTGTTGACTGGGTCAACACCGTCAGCATCGGTATTTGTGATGAACGGGAGATAGTACTGATCGTAGTGCAGATTGGTATCAAATACGCCGCTATAGCGCGCATTCCCCTTTTCATTGGTGACGACGAGGGTGTAGCGATACCGCCTGCCTGGTAACAATCCGTTGAAGCGATTCTGGACGGTGAGAGGCGCCAGACTAGCTGGCTGGCTAATCGTCTGGGTTTGGGTGCTATCCATTTGGTTGGTCATTATTTGCGTACTGTTGAGGGCAATACTACTTGTGCCTGGACAACAGCCACTCACGCTACGGGTTGCACCCCAGACTAGTACCAACCCATCGCGGGTGATAGCCGCACTGCTGTTGGCGTTGGCGGCTATGTAGATGACATTGGTGGCACTAATGGGGATAGTGGTTTGCCCGACGCTGTTGTCACCCCAAGCAACCACGACCCCGTCGGCACGCAGTGCGATGGCGTGATTATCGCCGGCGGCGATTTGACTGACGCCGACGGTGGCACTGATGGGAATGGTGATTTGATTCAGATTGTTGGCACCCCAACCAATCACGCGCCCATCTGATTTGAGGGCTAGGCTGAACCCGTTCCCGGCGGCGATTTGGCCGACACCCATGGTGGCACTGATTGGGATGGTGGTTTCACCGTAGTCATTCGTACCCCAAGCAAATAACGTGCCTGATTTCAGAATTGCCAAGTTATGCGTGGTGCCGGCGGCAATGGCGACGGCGGTGTCGCTGATTGGTACGGTTTGCACAATATTACCGGGCTTGTAATCGGTGATTACCCCACTGCTCGATAGCGTCAACAGATGTTGATTACTACTATCGCCCATTGCGATTTGAACCACATTCGAGATGGGCGTGGTCAGTGCAATGGTATTGGTGTTCTTGAGCGCCCAGGTGGTGAGTACGTTATTGGTGTCGAGGGTGGCCGCGAGGTGATTATTCATCTCGAGTTGGCTGAACAACGTCGATTGAAGCGTGGTGGTGATTTGGTTTTGTGCCACGGTGTCGGTGATACCACTACTATTCCACATCATGAGGGTAGTGCTCGTAATTGGCGCAGTGACATCGCTATCGAGGCTGATTGTCGCCACAACGCTTGATGGACCACTGCCGGTATTGACGTCATATTTGAGCAATGCGGCATCGGTGCGGTGGGAGGCAGGGGATCCAATATTGCTGAGTGACGGCACGGTGATTGCCGCAATTGAGAGCGGGTAGGCATCGCTAATCCGTTGATTACCGGCTGCATCGACGGCCACAAATTGGACTTGGTATTCTCCTGAATCAAGGGTACTTGCATCAATCGGTAATTGCCAGGTGTAGGCACTGATGCTCCGACCGAGCACGTAATTCCAACGCGCCAATTCTTGGCTGGTGGTTTGTTGTAATTCCACATTCAGCGCACGCACTAGTTTGGTGGCGTCATAAATATTGGCGCTCACGTTATTGAGTGCGCCTCCCTCGCTAGCCGTCCCTTGGAATACGGTGGCTTGACCGTCAGGGAGTAATGAGGTCACCTGTTGGTTAATGGTGAGGCTTGGAGCCACGGTGTCAATGTTGAGGGTAATCGTGCGCCAGCTACTCGCATTGTTGGTGCTATCGATGCTCCAGAGCTTCAAGGTGCGCAAGACGTTGTCTTGCTCGGCAGTGTCTTTGACGGTATAGCTCCACGGGGAATTGGTGCTGACACTGGTGCCGGCACTGGTGAGCGTAAGCGACCAACTGTAGATGGTGCTGAGCGTGGTGTTTTCATTGCGATCACAAGCCAGTAATTGCCAGGTGCCATTCATTGGTTCACCGCCAAACAGCGCCAAACTGCCATCTGGTTTGACCTCTGTGGCACTGCCCCCCATATCAACGGTCGATGTTAGGCTGGTTGTATCGGCGATGGCGCTGTCACTGAAGCGGGGGTGGATGTTGACGGTGCTGTTGCGACTCGACGTGAGTAGTGGGGTGAACGTGCCAGACGGTGACTGGAGCCACAAATTGAGTTCTTGGGCCGCTTGCGAATAGATTAGGGCTTCTACTTCTACATTACTTACCCGTTGCTGGGCGGCGCCGTTGATTTGGATTGGTAATGCTGTGTAATCACCGCGGTCGGTGATGTCACAGGGCTGAGCGGTGACTTGAGTGCCGGAAATCAGTGTGTTCGTGATCACGGATTGATTGATGACAGGATTGGTGGTGGTGCCGTAATCACACAAGGCAGCGTTTTCATCACACACCTTGATTTGGGCTTCGCTGGCGGTATCACTCACCACC
Source organism: Roseiflexaceae bacterium UBA965 (assembly GCA_002292925.1). GTDB lineage: Bacteria > Chloroflexota > Chloroflexia > Chloroflexales > Roseiflexaceae > UBA965. The sequence goes on from DBCF01000251.1 coordinate 9,213, forward strand.
CCAGTGAGATTGATGATGCTCCCGCCGACGTAGCTGGCGGCCAATATGGCGTTGGTTTGGTCACTAAAAGCAAATTGAGGTGGGGTGGTGTCGACCACTGATCCATACCAGGCACTCCACGGGCTTTGTTGGTTGTATTTATCACTGGCGCGCAAGCGGTATTGCACGGTGGTGACGTTAGGGTTGATGGTAAGCGGGCATGACCAGCGTCCTGCCACGGCCGGACCACAATTGAGCTGTTGTGTGGTGCCTGCATTATTGGTGGTGTATTGCAGATAGACGGCGGTCACCTCAGAATCATCGCTGACACTGCCGGTGTAGGTCATCGCACCTGGCTTGACGATTGCTTGGTTATCGGCCACGATTTGGCTGGGTGCATTCGAGTCAATTGCCACTGCCGCATTCAGCCATTCGATGGTACGAGCTTGGTTGATATTGGTACTGGTGCCGTCATCGGTCAGCCGCACTTCGAGTTTGGCGACGGCGGCCGTATTGCGCCGATCGGTGGCCGATGCCTGCGCTTTGTTGGCGTCTATTTTGGAATTCAGCGTGAACGACACCGTTGAATTAGCCGGAATTGGATTGAATTTAATCAGGTGGTAGTCACGTATGCCACTGATACTGACACTATGGTAATCGTAGATGCCGCCGCCAATGATGGCCACTGGCGGAGTGCCACTACTATTGCCATCGGTCAACCAAATCCCACCATAGGTCTGCACAATCCCGTACATGGTGCGGGTCGGTTTATTGGTGGGGTTCTGGATGCTGAGGGTATAGGTGACGACCGAATTATTCCCCACCAAGGGGTCTTGCTCGGTGGCGAGGGCACTCGATAGCGTGTCGAGGAATGCCGATCCAGTGTTGCTCACGGTGTCATATTGATTCACCGTCGTACACCAACTGTTATCGACGAGTTGGCTACACAATTCACTGGTTTCGCTGACGATTTCACTAATTGCATCGGGGTCGGTATTGGCGAAATTATCGGCCATGGCCCGATTCATGACGCCGTTTGGCATACTCGTCAATGAGGCAATCACGCGGGTGGTATCGGGATTCAATACCGTGCTGTTGGGGCAAACCCCTGCCGCTGCGTTGCTCCAGCCATACCCATTGAGCATGGGGGTGATGGTGATTTTGCCGGTTGGGTCTATCCGCACCGGATTGGTGCCGGGGAAGGTGCTCCATGGCAAAAACTTGTCGGGGGTGGTGGCAAATGCGATGACCCCTAGTGGTTGCCCCGCCACATAGCCGATTTGACTAAAGAGCGCCTGGATATCGGTCTGCTTGATGCCCATTTCATCGGCGAAGCGATAGTTGGGCACGACCCCGTCGTCAATCCAATCGCTGCCGTCCCAGCGCAATATGGTTGCCGTGGTGCGATTTTCGATGTGGATGACATAATCTGCACCTTGTACCACACTCGCCCGTGTCCCTTGGGGGCTTTGGCGTAAGCCTGATTGGAAGCTGTTGACATAACTTGCGAGACTACTACTGCCACCGATGGTACGGGCGGCCATATTGACGGGCAAGGTGATATACGACTCCCCAAGCGTGACACTATCGGTAATGGTTTGGGTGTAGTTATCGGGGCGATATGCTTTGACGGTCCCACCGGCGATGGTGTCGAGGTAGATAAATAGGTTGCCGTCGCTATCCCAGTCTGCTCCTTGCCAATTGAATCGCAGAGCTTGGGCATCCCAAGTGGTGGCGAAGCGTTGGATGCCCACATTGGTGGGGCGGCGGTCTTCACCGAGGGCGGCACAGCCGTTGTTGACGAAGCCACGGTAGGTCGGCTCATCATCATCCATCATGGTGTAGTCGGGGGTGGCTGGCGCATCAACATATATCGATGATAGCGGCGTAAGAGCTTCATTGCCGAGGATGTCACGCAAGCGCTGCCCAAAGGTCAAGCGACTCGCTTCGGCGGTGGTCAGTGGTGAAAACTTGCCGGCAGGCATAGTAAAGCCACTGGTAGGCAGGGTTATTGAATATGCGGTGGAGCCACTCAAGTTTTTTACGGTGTACTCGAGCTGGTTCAAGACGATATTTGAGATATCACTAATCTTGCTCCAGGCCACATTGAGATCGGCGGTGCTACTGTTACTGATCAGCTGTTCTGGCGCTAGGGCTACCACGGTGCCATTGAGTTTGGCATTGACAACCAAGTCACTGGCAATTGGAGCAGTCGTGTCAAAAATAACCGTGTAGTCCAAGCTGGTGTTATGCCCTGCAAGGTCATTGGCGATAATCCGGATGGGCACGCCTTGGGCGTCGGTGGCACGGCGATTGTAGGTAGCCGTAATCAGCGTGCTATTCCCTTGGTTTTTACGGGTATAGGGGATGTAGGCATTGGTCAATTTGTTGATGATTTGCAGATTGTCCAGCCCGACATCGTCGGTAATCACCATCCGAATCAGATACAATTCATTGACTAATTGGGTGACTCCAATCACCGGATCTAACAGCCCGATTTGGGGAGCGGTCAAATCCACCACTGTATTCATGACGGCACTGGTGGTGGTGCTGACATCGTTGTCGGTGAGTGTTGCGGTAATGGTATAGGTCCCGCTGGGTAAGTTCAATTCAAACGTATTCTCGACGAATTGTGGTGTACCACTGATAGGGAATGTCGCGACTTGGGTGTTGTTGGCAAATATGGCGAGCCCATTGATGCCCGCAGGTGCCTCGGCGCGCACCAGCAACAATTGTGATGAGGTGGAATAATAATCAGCTTGATTGATAAGCTGGATGCTTGGTTGGGTGGGGGGTATTTGCCCTAATGTGCGTACCGTGGTAATCGCTGATGGTACATCAGTACAATTACTGCGTAAATCACAGGCACTGGTTGCTAACCGCGCATCGCTCACTTGGTAGCCCATGGCGTTGGTTTGGCCATTTTGTTGGGTCAGGGTGACGATTGATTGACTATTGCTGGCAATCCGCAGAGGTGTGGTTTGGTTGATTTGATTGTCTGCTTCGAGGAGGGCTTGGTTGCCTGCGGTATTTATCAGTGAAATCCGTTGATTGCCACCACTATTAATATCGTTGCTGAGCAACAAGAGCTCATTGGCGCTATACATGGCGACATCGTTGATGCGGTACCACGACACATTATCATCACTCTGGGGTGATGTGTGCATATAGCTGTTACGTTCGCTGATGAGAGCTGTCAGTGTGGCAGTGCCGTCTGATACCGAATCAATCAACGGAATCGTCCGAACGGTATTGGCGGTGACTGGTGCAATTGTCCCGTCATAGGGTTCATCATCGGTAACTATATACAGATTACTCCCAAACATGAAGACTCGGTGACTATATCCATCCGGCATGTATTGGGTGACGGCATCTAATCCACCCGACGAATCAATGAGATAGATGACCACACCGGCATCACCATTGGCGGTTACCACGATGTTGTTTTTGGCAGCCAAGTCATAGCCCGGCTGAGGTGATCCCACCGTTACGGCTGCTCGAATCGGGTTGCGTGGGTCGCTGACATTGATGCTAATCAGATTCTGGGGGGTACTTGAGTCACCAAGTATCGCAAATGTATCTGCATTGTTTGCGCCGCTGGTAATCCCGAGCTCGCTAATTGTGGTGCCAAGTGGGAGTTCGATGGGCAGTGTTCCCAATAGAATGGGATTCGTGGGAGTGGTAAATATATCAAATACTTGGAGCGTGGTGAGGGCATTGGCCATACTGATGACGTATAGTTTTTTCCGTGACTCATTGACCATCATCTGGGTGATGGTGCCGGGCACGGTGGTACTGCGGAGTAGCATTGACCGCCCAGACCGCACATCGACGGTCGAAAGCTGATTGTTGCCCCCGATATAGGCATAGCGCAACCCGTACGCCAACGCCGTGGTCGCACTAATCACCTGACTATTGGTACGCACGATTTCGGGACTGTCGCTTAGGGTACAACTTCCCGTGACGTTGGTAGGGATATTGTAGGTACCATCAAAGACACTCATGTGTTGCAAGAACCACAGTGAACTCGGCTTTTGCTCTTGCAGGGTCATTTTGGCACCACACGGGGTATTGATTTGGGTGGTATCGAGGTTGCGATCGGTGACCGAGACGGAGTAGTTGCCGTTCGTGTTGCTTGCCACTACGCGGGGTGCTTGGGTGTCGATATTGCCATTCCACAGTGGCGTTTCACCAATGGTCACCTGGGAATTGCCGTTGTTGTCTTGGGCCATACTCTGGATGCTGGCATTGACTTCGATATTACTGACTTGTGACCGTTGCCAGCTATAGCCATCGATGCGTTGCGTGAGGGTACTTGCTTGCCACGCCATCGCCCGCAATCGGGTAATGTCGTCGCTGTTGAGCGCCCGGCGATAGACACGTACATCATCGATGATGCCACGAAAGCCTGTGCCGATGGTGATGGTCGGTAATTGTGAGATTTGCACTTCATTGATGGTCAGTGAGCGAATTCCCGTTGCGCGAATACGCACCTGTGCCCCACTAATGCCATTGGGGACAGGGATGGTGATGTGGTCGCTGACCGTGCCAGGGATGGTTTGTGACCATTGCACGACTCCGGCGGTGTTGAAAATCTCAACAATAAAGTTATAGAGAGATTGACCCGCGACCCGACTATAAATGGTGATTTGGTTGATAGGTGTATTGTTGCTGTTAATTGCTCGCCAAAACGGCTCGCGCATATTCGGCACTTGGGCGTAAGTGTCGAGATTGCCATCATAGGCATTGTTGGCGACGTACGAATCAACGGCTGATTGTGATTTAGTGGTGAATGGAATGGTGGTGGCGTTGCGATTCAGTGCTGGTGAGCCAACACTTGTCGCTATGCTTGCCACACTTGTGCCATTGACAACCATCGTGGCCGTGCTGCCAGTCGAACTGATGACGATATGGCTAGCACTTGATGTAGATACTTGGCTATTTGATTGAAGTACAATGCCCGCCATGGTAAAGCGTGGCTTGCCCGCATTCAATGACAGTTCATAGGCATACCCGTTGAACATCCCTTTGACGATGGTGGCCGTACTGCCACTCGTTTGGGGGGTGACCCAGGCCGAAACACTCCACGGTTGGTTGTAATCTGCGAAGGTCAGTAAATTGTCGTCACGATGGACGATTTCGTCGTTGCCGTCAAAGGCAATCGCTGCCGTCCCGACTGTGCCGATAACCCGGGTGAGGTTGGGATCCACACTGGTAATCGTACTCGGTTGCTGATAGGGGGATTCGTCACGGGTAGTGGCATTGATGCCCGCATTGGCATCATCAAATGTCTCATGATATACCGTGCTATAGCCAAATGTATAGTCGTTGACATTGGCACTGGTGAGTGCCGTGGTAAAGACGGCAAGGTCATCGACGAGGGTGTTTTTTGCCGCAGTGGTGCTGCCGATTATCCCGCTATACGCACGCACACCGGTTAAGGCACCCATGCCGAGTACCGCATTATTCCAATGCCCCACAATTGTTTTGCTGATGACGAGGTTGCCATCGACATAGACTTTGACTTGCTCATCGGTGCTGTTCCCTTGGCTGGTGATCACCACTGCATGCCAGTTGTTGTCACTGATGATTACCCCAGATTCAGCCGCAGTCAGCAAAATTGCGGTTTGATCATTTATGGTCACTGCGAGCCGCTTGGTTTCTTGTTGATAGCGTACTTGCAGTGCCAGCGAATTGGTACCACTTACTGCTTGGGCCCAGGCTATCACCCCTGTTTGGGCGGCTGCGTTGATACGCACCCGCAGTGCAATGCTACGAGCGGTGGTGGCACTGGTTTGCAGAGTGTAATCGGTGGCGAGGCCGTCGCTACTGCGATTCAACTGGACAGCGTTGCTGGCAAAGCCAGCGCCGATCGCTGGACAGGTCTGGGGTACGATGGTTTTGTCGGCCACACAGCGTGTACTACGGACACCGTTGATGGCATCCACCACGGGCAAGTCGGCCTGATTCATCGGCATATAAAAATCAGCGAGGGGTGCTAAGCCGTCTGTGGTGGTGAAGCCATCTTCATCAATGGCCAACCGCGTATAGTGCTGTGCCACCCCACTACCGAGGCTCACCGGTTTACCAATCAGGTCAAGTGGGGTAAGTGGGAAGGGGGTGACGATGATGTCATCGAGGCTACCCTTGAAAAAATCTTCTTTGGCCGTTGACAGCGCACTCGACTGCATGGCTCCCAATACAATGTCAGATTGGGTGGGAGGTAAGGGTGCCGTTGCAACTGCTTTGGTGAATGTGCTGGTGGCAGGCGTACTTTGCATTTTCGCTAAGTCTGTGCCATAGGCCAAACTTATTGTCGGTACCGTGCCGTTACGATATTCGCTATAGATGAAATAATACCAGGTGTTTGACGTCAATGTGGATGGAGTTACCACACTAGTCGTCCCCCGTTGGGCGGTGACTTTAAATGTGGTGCCCGCTTTATCGGCTTTGATCCGCAAGCGCGGATTGCTGGCAATACCGGTGCTCAAAATCGTGCCCACGTCACTGATTTTGACCATAAAGGCGATGCTAAAGGTACCAGTAAGTACCGTGGCAGCATTGGCAATCGTGAGCGATTGCCCGGGTGCATCAACGTTGAAGCGGGCCACGCGCCGGCTGGTATCGACGCTGTCAACTGCAATCACTGGGCACACGCTACAACTGCTGTTGTAGCGATTATCGGCGCGGTTATCAAAGGCTTGGGCGCCGTCTGGGGCTTCGAAGTCGAGACGTACCCGTAACCCTTGTTGAATCGGTGATCGGCCATCTCCATAGTCCGAAATCCGCCCACTAATAGCCTGATTGCTGACAAAATACTGATCCGTACTATAGGGTGACGGGTAGTTGATGGTGTCGTGTGGGGCGGTGCCGTCGACTTCAATCATGTTGGTTGCATTGGCTACCATGATTTCGCTACTAGTATTGCCCACCTTGTCACTGAGAATTGCGCCGATTTGATAGAATCCTGATGGATTGCTAAACGGCAACGAGATCTTGGCCACCCACTGCCCATTGTGGAGCTTGGCGGGGACAGGGATTTTGTTGATGGTGCGCCCACTGGCATCTTTGATGTTGACACTTACTTGGGCCACACCGCTCCCCAGCGCATTCCCCGAATTCGCCAGCACCGGGTCGCTAGCGCTGAGATTAAGGGTGATTTTGGGAATTGTCTGGTTGATGGCACGGGTAATCGTATAGACGCCTGATGGCCGAATCAACGACGCCGTGGGAGGTGTGGTGTCAACAAGGATGAGGGCACTACTCGCACCCATATTGGCCACGGCATCGTATGCATAGGCTTGTAAACCGTATTTGCCTTCAACAGGAATCGTGGTGTTGGTACTCACAGCAAAGGTGGGACAATAGGCACTGCCGTTGACCGCATCAATACAGGCCGGGGCATTGATTTCGAATGTGCGTGGGGTGGTCAGTACGGTGCCTGTTGCACTGCGTGTACTGGTGATGTTGGCAGTGACACGGGTGACGTATGACGATTCATCACTGGTTTTGATAATAAATTGGTTGGGTAAGCGGGCCACATAGGTTGGGTTGGTGATGCTGACGGTGGGGACTTCTGCATCAATTGTGACACTTGCCACTGTTGCTTTGGTGACTGCTTGCGAAAACTGTGAGCGGGCAATTTGGAAAATCTTGGCATCTTGGACGGCACTCGGAGTGAAGGTGATATCATCGATGCCGCCCTTGAACATTTCGCTAAAGGTTGTGCCACTCAATTTGCCACCGATGCGCAACTTATATGCCGAGTTTGTAGTGAATTCGGTCACCGCACCCGTCCAACTCTCAACAATTGTGGTGTCTGGGGTGCCGTTTTGGAAGTATTTCACCCCACCCGGTCCAAAACTAAACGAGATTTGATTCCACGCCGGAGGTATGGCACTCGTGGCGGTAAAGGTGCGTGCCCCAAAGCTGACTTGGATTTTGCCATTGACTAATTGCACCTGGAAGGCAGTGGTACCGGTGTTGTTGCCATAATGAAGTAATGTTTGCGTACCCGTAGTCACATCGGGTTTGACCATCATTTGCACGCTACCGCCGGCCTTGATTTCGTCCATCAGCGTCGTGCCGTTGGCCACTTGGAGCATGGTGGTTTTGCCGTTGAACAAGTTGGCGATGCCTGCCATTCCAACGGTATTGCCGATGGGGCATTCTGCGCCGACGATTTCGGGGAGATTACAGCTGGCGGCGTATTGAAAGCGCTGGATGCCTGCTCGACCTGGTACATCATTGGGTAAGGACACGGCATCGATTTGGGCCGTACTCGTGACGCCGTCGGTCACGCTGATGCGATTCATGCTGATGGTATCTTCAAAGGTCAGATTCCAGTTGGGTGAGCGCTTCATCTGGGCGCTAACATCGCTTTGCAACGAGGTGCCCAGTGCGGTGATGAATACTTCGTCGATATCACCGGCAAATTCCTCACCGATGGTGAGCGCATTACTTGCGCTTACTAGACCAGTGTTGATGTATTCTGGCGTACCGCGTGAAGTAATTGTGCCATTGATACTGACATATTCCGTGCCATTTACCACGCTCACCAACACGTGCGACCACATGTTGAGTGGCAACACGCCGCTCGAAAGGAGCGGGGTGGTCGGTGAGACTAACGCACATATACGCCCACATCTCTGATATGCGCGTTCAAAGCTGAGTTTGCCATCCACGCTAATCCCAACCCGGGCGAGTTGATTATTGGCATCCCCCCCAACCAACCAGGTATTGTATTTACTGGGGCGCACCCACATACTCATGGTGTAGTCTTTGCTGGCGACAAACGAGATGTAATTTTGACTGGCTGTGCTTAATCTGAGCGGTTGATTGCCGTCAAAGTGGACAGCACGATCATCGCGACCGGGCATGCCACTAATCGGGCAATCGCTGACACACTCGAGGGTCATGGCAGTGTTTTGGATGTCACTAAAGGCATCTGATCCGGTGGGTTCGTTCAAGGCAAACCGTAACTCACTTGCCGGTGAAATTGCAGCATCGTTGTTGATTTTGGTCGCATTAAGCGGCACGTTATGCACTTGGAAGTTGCTCATGGTGCCATCTAACGACGCCGTGCCATCGCTGTTTGCACCAATGGACATTTCGCGTGGTTCGTCTGGGGTCACCGGGAATGGCATACTCGACAGCTCTTTATCAAAGACACCATTGATGTAAATTCCTTCATACATACCACCATAGGAAAACGCCAGATGATACCAGCGGTTGGCAACGAGCGTTTGCACACTCGTTATTTTACTATTCGGATAGTCCAATATGACTTTGCCGTTTTGCACCAGCAATTTCACTGGTGTCTTATGCCCTATTTTGTCTGCGAGAATAATGTGGTCGCCGCTCACTGAATTCAAGCGTACCCAGGCCATGACGGTAAACGCATGTTGCTTGTCAAATGTCGCTTTGCTGACCGTGTTCGATAACGAGAGTCGCTTCCCCGCCGTAAACGTCGCACCACCATCAATCACGGGACAGCTGTTGGTTTTGTCACACGGGGTTAATACACCAGGATTGATGGTTAATTCGGCAATATGGAGAGAATTTACACCACTGTTAAATCCTGGCTCAATGAAGCTTGGGTTCTGTACGAGCAAATAGCGTGCCTTGGTTCCTGCAGGGAAGGTGACGGGCATCACCGTACCGTTAGTTACACAAGAGGCTGATTGATCGTTACAGGCAATGTTGCGCCACGTCAGTGCCTTAGTTTTGAGTATCGCTAACGATGTTAAATTTGGCAATGGGGTGTCGCTAAGAAATAGTACTGCGCCACGTAGTCGCTCTGGACAACAATCTGCGCGATTGGTAATGGTTACCGTATCGATAGATTTGCTACTGCCTAGGTCGATTTGTAGCCAAGGGCCAAATATAAATTCATTACCCGTATGATTAAACGTTGCGCTATTGCCATCAATCGCATTTGCTGCAGGATACGTTGCGCTATATAACGATGATTGACTAGCGGTGGCGCCTGACATTGGTGAATTAAAGCGCGCATCTGCCACGGTGAACGGTAAACAGATAACGATGCTACTCGTAGTACAGTTCCCTGTGGGCAGGGGAGACCGTTCGAAGTCGGGGTCGGTCACGATGATTTTGGTGCGGGCATCCACATTGACGCGCAGTTGGTCAGACACCGGTGCTTGGTTGAGGGCGACCCCTAGTGTGCCCAGCAACACATAGCGCGCTACTGCGGCTATCGTGGTATCACTCACTGCCACCCGATAGATCCGCAATTTACTTACCTGGATGCCCGTGTTTTGTTGGATGCTCAGCGGCTCTTGCCCTTGCAACAAGGCTGGCCCACTGATTTGATTGCTTTTCGTTTGGATGCTCTGACCACTTACGCTCTGTACGCTTAGTGACAATACCCCCGATTGATAGCGGGCGGCAATCACATAGGGGACATTCGTCGCTAAGACTCCCGCAGTGGTGACCGTTTTGGTGCCGATGGTGAGGGTGGCAACACCACCATTAACCCACAACTTGAGACTATTGCCCGTACCAATCGCCGTGCCCGTTTGCAAAATCGTTTGGGTGTTACTTGTCACGATTACTTTGCCAATAATTGTAAAGTTTTGCTCAGTGAGTAACGCGGCGTAACCTTCGGGTAATTTGTAGCTAAACCCACTCGGACCCGCCTGCAATGCCACTGCCTGATTAATGCCAAAACTACTGTAGTCTGTGGTATTGCTTCCGTTCCGCGGGATACAGGCAATCAGGCTGGGGTCTTCACAGGTATTGGCCAACGACGTGATTTGGCGTTGGGTCAGGGCCAGTGAATTGATTTGCAGATCCCGTAAGCTCCCCGCCAACGAATTCGTACTAGCGTCTTTACCAATCCGTAATGCACCATAGCTACCGGGGTAGGCGATTGGGGTGTTATCGCGCTTGACGAGGATGCCGTTGACATAGATTTGACGGGTCTGTGCAGCCATCACAAATACCACATGACTCCACTGCTCGAGGGGTAATGCGTTGTCTGCAATCAGCACATTATTGCCCACTGTGAATTGCGGGCGCTCAAGGTTTAGCGCCACTTGGAGCACTGCATTGGTATTGGTGCTATTTGCAATGGTGCGTAGTGATACGGATTGTCCTTCGGGCCGCACCCAGGCCGCAATACTAAAGTCGTGATTACTAATGTTGTTCCCGACGGTGACGCTGGTCTGGAGGTTGGTGGTGGTCACAAACTTCCAGCTATTGTCTGTACTGTTGAATACGGGACAAGCTGCGGTGGTCGCACAGGTTATTTGGTTATTTGTTACCATGCGGTTATTACCCGATAAATCGTTGAATTTCATCGGGATGGTGGTGGTTGTTTCGTCAAATTTGAGACATAATTCGGTGGCACCAAACACACAACTATTGGCATAACTCGATGGCGTGGTGGCATAGTTAATTTGGCCAGGGAGTTCGATTTCGCCATCAAACGAGGTGCTGGCTGCTGCCGCCAACGATGTTTCGGTGAGTTGCTCAGATTGGAATCCATTGGCACTCGATACCCCACTGACCGTGGTATACCCTTGCATACTGCGACCGAGCAGCTTGTTGGTGGCGTTGACTGAGGTGATGATTCTGTCACCAGGCCGTACAATCAGGTCATTGCCGTTGGTAATGAACCCATCCTTGAGTTGTTGGATTTCTTGCGCACGTAATCCTACTTGGAATACTGCTACGTCATCGAGTCCACCAGTATAGGCACCGGCAGATTCACCGCGTACCGTAAAGCACCCAAAAAACCAAAAACAATAGCGTTTGGCTTCGGCAATCACCACCGCCGGTGCAATCGTGAAGTTATTGTTGGCGCGATCTAAATCGGTGAGCCGGCCGGGTACGTTGCTCCGACTTTGTTCAACCCCATTGATGTAGACCACCAGTACTTGATTACTAAAGGTAATCGCCACATGACTCCAAACGTTTGCACTTGCTATAGCGGTGGATGCATAATCAAAAACACCCCGCACGGTGGCAATCCGTACCCGGATGTTGCCTGTGGCAGTGCGGAATACCCCTAATTGTCCAGCTTGATTGAAAATTGTTTGCGTAGTGTTGCCACTTGGCTTGATCCAAGTTGCGACAGTGAATTGACTGTCGAAATTCGATTGTAATCCTGCCCCCGCATTGAGTGACTGTGATCCGTTAAATACCAATGAAGAATTACTGGTGCGGGCAGTAGTATCGACGGTCGGACAATTCACCACACATGCGACATTGGAGGCTGCGATGCCCGAACTGCTAAATCCTGCGGCACTCTTACTTTCGAAGCCCACTTGGAAGAGTGCTTGTAAGGCTTCGCGGGCACTCCCTGCCACACTCAAAATATCTCCGCTGTTTTTGGCATAGGGACTCCAGCCGAGTACCTTTTCACGCAAGTCGATGATGCCGTCGTTATCACCATCGGCACTGTTGGGATTCGAGCCAGTCCAGGTTACTTGCGGTACACCGTTGATGATGGCATAGGTGACATCCCAGCCCCCCACCACTTTGCCGGTGCTGTCCATGTGGACAACTTCTTCACTGTCGAGCAACCCGTCACCGTCGCTATCGGGCATGAGTGAATTGGTGCCATACACTATTTCTTGGCTATCGTCGAGTCCATCGTTATCACTATCTTTGATATTGGCTAATGTGCCATTTGCGACTTCACGATTGTCTGCGACCCCGTCACCATCCGTGTCACTCGTATCATCGCGGGTATTATTTTTGATTTCGAGCTCATTGCTCAGCCCGTCATTGTCGGCATCTTTGAATTTGGGGAAGCTCGGGGTGGCAGTATCGTCTGCCCAACTAAACGTATACCCATTTTCTTTGGAACGCAACGCGATGAATTCGTTAATGGTCGTGGGGAAAATATCATACTTGGTTTTGCTGTCTTCATTGATGTTGATGTACTTGGGGTTGGCCGTGTGGGTTTCGATCCAACAGGCCGGAATCGGCACAAAAAACCAGCCCACAATCACACAGGTTTGTTGCGGTACCTTGAAAGTCGTCGACAGATACAAATCGGGCATAGTGACATTAATGCCCGCTTGGGTAAATGGCAATGTGGCATTGACGGTGATGCTTTTGCGGTAGGTATAGGTTTTGGCGCCATCGGAATAATACATACAATCAGGTTTGTTGATATCACACCAACTGTTTGCTTGCCACGACCCTAATTGTGATCCCGTCGAAATACTATAGGCCATGTTTGTTTGGGTGGTGCCGAGGGCATAGTTAAACGATGCTTCACGGGTATCTTGGTTATTCCACTGCCAAAAATACGGCAACGCCATCCAGGTAGAAGGAAACGGCATGCGCTCGATATAGTCGGTGACCTTGAGCCCACTCGTAATGCCGTTCCCCACCCGGAATCCGGACGTCGGTGTGCTCAACGACGTATCGTTGGTACTGTCTACTTTCATATAGTGCGACCACGCATCATCGGGGTCTACCACAATGTTTGAGGCATACGGTGTAAACAGATTGGCAAGGATGCCAGTGATACCGCCACACAACCACTTGCCGGCAGTGCTCCGTTGCTCTTTTTCGCTGAGTGCACTACACGCCAGTGCCGCAATCACATCCAATACTGCAATCACTGCCCCAATCACTTGGCCAACAATGGGGATTGAACTGAGCACCAACACAAAGACAATGGCTAAGGTGGTGCCAATCATACTCGAAATGGCATTGGCTTTTTGCCAGCCGTATTCGGCATTGACGGCTGCCATAATCCCAAACACGACGGTAATCGCGATGCCAATCACCGCCCCTGCCACTGCCAATCCTTTGGCCGCTTTACTAGCGGTTTTGGCGGCATTGGCGGCAGTGCTCACGGCGGTACTGGCTGCCTTGATGCCGCCTGTGGCTGCTTTCGCAGCATTATATACTTTGACGGCACTGACTAATCCGATTAACGCAGAAGTGGTCAATGCGGCTTGTCCTGAAATGTTAATCGCCTTGGTGATTTCCGGGTCTACTCCAGTAGCCGCGGTGATTGTACCTGCGATGAGTAACGCTGTACCGATATAATTCATTGCACTACCGGCTCGCGCTACACTTCCTGATCCCCGATACTTGGCTAAATCTGTAGGGTTTCCTATCTTGTCAATCACAAGATCCATGCTAAATCTGGCGGCACCGAGTACATTTGCTTGTTTGATTAGCCCTGAAGTGATTGTGCCCATTCCTGCAGCACTAATCGTTGCATACGTACCTGTTTTTTCGATACGGGCCGCACTATCTTCGCGCAATTTGGTGAATATGGTGTTGATGGTTTTTTGGAATTTGCTGTAGATGTCGGTGTTGGCATTTCCCCAATCGTTGATTGGTGAGTAGGCAAAGGTCTTTTGAGTTATTCCTGTTAACAAGGATGCCGCAAGTGTCGCCGGGTAGGCATTTGATTCAGGGTTAGAAAACGACGTAATTCTCGCTAGGATTAATTGCTGCTGGAGCGCATTCCATTCCGTGTCGGTCATACTTGTCGGTGAAGGATTGGTCGTGACGGGTTGTCCTTGCTGAATCGCCACAAATTCATTTGCCAAATCATCGGACTCGGCTTGTTGCCATTTGCCCGCTTTGATTTTGAACAACATCCCGGTTTTGACCCGGGTAACCGTATTCTCTATCCCGCTAAAGTCGATGTTGTTGCCACTCCCCATGTTCGCCGTGCGGTCAGTGTTTTCGGTTAGCACAATCACTGCCGGTCGACACGCCACCGTCGTATTGTTGTTATCGCATTTGCTTCGTAGCGTACTACTCGTACTACAATTTGCCGCTTTGCCATCTTTGCGACAGAGCGCATCATCGAGCATGGTCGGAATTTCGCTACCACTTAATTTAAAAATATCATAGCTGGTGGCGTAATTAAATGTTTTGACCAGAGTAGCCTGCTTATTGATGCCGTATGAGGTCGTTGTGGCATTGGTACTGTTTTTGGTGTTGTCAAACAATATTGGGATTGATTTGGTGGTATCTGTGCCATCAATAGAGAGAAACGGAAATGACACAAAGCCATCATTGAGCAAATCACTGAGTTGATTAATCGCGAGGCGTCGTTTACTCGCATCGGTCACGTCGGCTTTGGTGCTATCTTCAGCGATGACGACGGCTTTGACCCCCGAACTCTCGGTGGCGCTCATCCCGATCAGATTCCAATCCCCATAGTAATTTTGCAGTACGGTTGTCGCATCAACCCGCTCGCTGGTTGTGCAATCAGGTTTGTCTTTTGGACAATTATCTTGGATTGCCGATATCACCCATTGCATACGCATCTGATGATCGCTCAGCCATCCTTTTGGACCTGTGGCATAGTACATGGTGCCCGCATAGCCGATGATACTGCCACTCGCATCATAATTGGGGTTGAGTGGCATACTGACGGTGACTTCGTTACTTTTAACCTTGCCTTGGCTATCACTGCTCCAGCCCACATTCAGCGCAAAAGGCTTGGTTTTGCTGGTGTCAACACACGAATTATTGTCTGAGGCATTGAGTTTGATGGTATTAGTAATTGTACTCGGACAGGTGGCCGTCGGCAGATTTCCATAATTGCCACTACTGATAGGGATGCGGATTTCCAACATTGCCGTCAGGCGCATATCGCCATTGCTGGCCGTTGCATCAGTCGAATTAAACAAGCTACTACTGGCAAACGTGGTATCTTTGCCCCGTTGGATTTGACCTTCGGTGTCACCGGCAGGCCAGTCATATATCGCATTATTGGCGTACAACAGGGCGTCGTTACTTGGCCGCACTTGGAAGTCTACCAAGAGTGGTTTGACCGTTGTGGCCGTGTTGAGGATTTTGTAGGTATAGGGCGCCGCATCGGTATATACCGTGGCCCGACTGGTGTTGGGGGTCAAATCATATTGATCGCCTACCTTGTCGCCGTCATTGTCAAACGACAAAAAGTCGGGCACACCGTCGTTGTTGGTATCGTTACAATTACTCGTTGCCGCATCGAGTTTGGCACTACACTCTACGCCATCATTGGTGCCATCACTATTCGTATCAGCAACGAGTGGGTCTGTATAGAATTTGTTGGTTGACCCAGGGTATTGGGTAAAGTTGGTTACTTCTACCGTGTCGCTGAGTAAATCGCCATCGGTATCGGCTTTGTTGGGATTGGTACCGAGCTGGACTTCGGCAAAGTCGTTGAGCCCATCGGCGTCTTTGTCGTCAACGAGCGGGTTTGTCCCCAACCGTACTTCATCATAATCACTCAGGCCATCACCATCGGTATCGGCTTTGGTTGGACTAGTGCCTTTGAGCGCTTCGTCGCTGTCTGATAGTTTGTCTTTGTCGGTATCGAGCTCGCCAGTCACTGCCCGACTGGTGCTGAGGCTCCGACTGGTGCTGGCATTCCCCATGACCGTACCACTACTGGTGCTGGTGCTGGCACTCGGTAAGGCAATGCTCGCCACTTGATTCAGCGGCGCAATCAGTGGATTGAATTGGGGTTGGCTTGCTTGGGTGACGCCGTCTGATGGTGGTGTGTTGGGGTCTTGTGGTACAGGAGTACTCACCGTGTTGTTGGCCGCCTGGCTCGGGGGTATATTACTAAACGGCTGAAACACCATCATCCCAAGCGCAAGCATGGTAATCGGCAAATACAACCGGCTCCGGAACCGCAGTACCAGTCCACCAATAATCCCCAGCGCCAAGAGTGCCAGCAGGCCAAACATCACGGTTTGAATGGTACCGCTCTCGGTACCCAGCATATTTCCGACAATCAACAGCGGATTATTAACCAGTTTTTGTAGGGCCAGACCAGTACGGGCATACGCAAAAAACGCCGTTTTGATGGTGGTGGTGGTGCTCCCCGATTGTTGATCGCCCGCCACCACAAAGCTCAGTTCCATCGCTTTGGGGAGCCCATCACTATCGATGCTGAGTTGGCCTTGACCCTTGGCCGCGCTGAATTGATTCGATTGCGCGAGGGCATACCATTCTTCGTTGTATTTGATGCCATGACTCGCATCGGCCTTGAGTAAGCGGGCAAAATGATCCGTAAATGCCGCCCCGTCAAAGCCAAATTGGTAATTGTTGGGGTCTTGGGCATTGCTTCGTGGATTGGTGACGCCCGCCAAATAACTCAACGTATTAATCATGCCCACGCTACTCGCAGCGCTGGTGCGTTGCCAGCCACTGCCCGCTTGGCGCATATAGGTAACACCCCGTTCGCGCCGTACCTCGAGCATGATGCCGTTGGCGTTGGCGACGGTGATTTGACTAGTTTGGGTTGATTCATTGATGTCACCACTAATCACAAACTGATCGTGCTGACTAGGGCGGGCATAATTGGTGATTCGGGGCTCGTAATTGCGGATTTGGTCTATCTCGCTCCGGAATTGATATTGACCACTTAATTTGGCGATTTCTTGGGCGGTTTTTATCCGTTGCAATGGT
This sequence comes from Roseiflexaceae bacterium UBA965, assembly GCA_002292925.1. Classification (GTDB taxonomy): domain Bacteria; phylum Chloroflexota; class Chloroflexia; order Chloroflexales; family Roseiflexaceae; genus UBA965. The sequence continues at coordinate 26,604 of DBCF01000251.1, forward strand.
GATGAATTATGCAATGCGGTAACACCGAGATACCCAATGATACTCACTAATGTTATACAAGTGATTATCATGAGTGCATATGTACGGTAGCGCATAGTAAGTCCTTTGATGGATGAGCATAAATATAAGTAGTTACAGCATATACTTTTTAATTGGTTTTGTATTGATTTTTTTAGTCGCAAAACGACTAATATCTATTTTTTAGATAATTTATTGTACGTTTGTTCGTGGATATACGATCAACTCAGTCAATTATTACTATTTTTTATGGAAAACACGTAGTGCGCTGACGTGAATTGGCCGGAGATAGGCTCGTTCGGTTGCGCAGGTTTCGTGTGACCACTTCGTGGCAGGCTGTTGGGTGTCAGTAGATTTACGTCGAAAAACGACGGAAAAATATGGTTATTTGTAGGAGGTAACTCGTTATACTGTACATAGAAGCTGTAATTACCCCCCTTGATATATGTTATGTCGCACCTGCTTGTCATGTTGAGGCTATTATGGATGCATATTCATCACTCGTATTTGACAAAATCGCCATTAACGATTTGATGCGTAGCGTGGTCGGGCGCTTGCGCAAACAAAAAATCTCCGTCCCTGACATCATTGACCAACTCAATGCCAAAGGGGTGGCGGTCACCCGTGCTAAATTCGACGATTGGTTTATGACCCGCCCCGACCGCGATACCACTGCCCCAATTGCGGTATTTAATGCATTGCTCGATGTGCTTTTTGCGTTGCAACCGCAAATCATGACCGCCACTGAGCTTTTTTCGTTGCTGATTGCGACCCGCATTCCCATCAATTTCATCCAAGAATACGCCCGCTACTTCCCCCCCAACGAATGGAACAACGTCCTCAAGGCGTATGGCTTTCATCAAATTACATGGAATGATACGCTGATTGGTCGTGATGACATCACTGACGTCATCTACGAACATATTGTGCGCCACTACAACAAAATCTTGGTTGGTTCCGCAGGTGTAGGCAAAACTGCTGTTGCACTACAAGTATTGCGGCGCTATAGCCTGCACACCGGCAAACCCACCTATTATATCGACATGCGCCAAACGACAACATTTATGGTGCTCCTCGATCAACTCGCCACCGTCTTTCAAGTGCGCGCCATGGGCAACGAGCCCCTTTTGTATCGGCTCGAAGCCTTTGTAAAGCATCATGCGCCGTGTCTGCTCATCGACGACTTCCAAGATTCGCCGAGTTTTTCGTTGCCACAATTTATGGCCTACTGCAAAACTCACTTCCCGGCCATGATTTTTGTGTTGACCACCCAACTGACAACGACAAGCTATCCTGAACTCGCTGACCATATCAGCGAAGTCTTGCCACTGGCCTACAGTGACAATACCTCGCCTGCGTATCACCTGGTACGGCGTTGTACGTTGGAATTAGGGGTAGCGCAAATCCACGACCACGATATCCGCATGATTTGTACGCACTCCCAAGGTAACCCGCTCTATATCAAAATGATGGCCGGCAGTATCGTACGCAATGCGACGGTTGATTTACAAGACGACATTGTCGCCACATCGGTGACGCAACTCAATACCGTGACGCAAACGCTATTGCAATTAATGCTGTTTGCCAACATCCAATTAACGCAGAGTTTTATTGGGGCGGTAAGCCCCGTACTTGTTGGTATTGACAGTGGACATGTAGGTACCTACCTCCAACAGCTTACCATTGCTGGCTATACCACTGTGGTGCAACATGATCAACCGATGCATGTGGTATCAAATATCGTGCGTCAACGCCTGCAACCGCTGATTACCGAGACGCAGATTATCGATATACTTCGGTGTGTCTACACGGCGTTGAGTCAAGACAACGATGTATTGTTATCAACCTCCAATACCAGTGAGCGTTTGGTCTACCGCACCGATTTACCCATTGTGCTGTATTTTACAGAGGATCTTCTCACTGCGGGCATGACCGCAGAAGCCGCTACGCTCTTTTGTGTCTGGCATGATGCATTCATCCGGCATGGATTGGTTGCTGAAGCCATTCAATTGGGTGAGCAATGTATGGTTGCCTTGGCTGCCACTTCGCATATGCGCGTGGAGTTACAACTAGTCATGGGGACTTTGTACAGCGAACGGGGCTTGACCCACTATTCCATGACCTACTTTACCCAATTACGTGCCAATGAGGCGATTCATACCGATGGGTATTTACGGGCGCGGATTGCGGTGAGTCAGTGCTTGATTGAACTAGAAAACATCAATAGCGCAAATGACCCCCAATTTGTCAACATGTGTGACGAATTAGTCGTAGCTGTCACTTACTTTCGCAATCACCAATTATTTGCCTGGCAAGCATGGACCTACCACCGGCTGTCGTACATGTACTTCCATATTGGTGATTTACGTAATTCCCACGAATACAATAATTTGGCCGTGAATTTGTTGCGCAAATTGACGCCATCCAACTGGCTCAGCGATGCGATGCGCTCGCGGGGCTTGATTTTGACGGCGATAGGTGATTTTGCCAGTGCCCGCCAACACCTCGAATATGCAATCAATGCCTACAAGGATTCCGACCAAGTCTCCGAAATAGCCCAATCCTATTTACGGGTCGCCGTCGTCGATGTGTTGGAGATGAAAATAAAATCGGCGGTGGTGAATTTGCGCGAAGGAGTCCAAATTTTGGAGCGCATCGGTGGCCTCAAAGATGTGTTGTATAGCATCGATATTTATTGTGGCGTGTTGCTGGCCCAAGGAGGCTTCAATGATGCCCGCATGCTGTTGCAAATCTGTGATCAATTGCGCCACGAACGCCAAATCTACCGTGGCGGTACTTTTGATGGTATGCTCAAGCAATATTTCGCCTTTGCCACCAATAATACCGAGATTGTGCCACGCGATCTAGGGTTGTTTATGCCCAATCAAAACATCTACGAAGTCGTCGCCATTATGCGCCGTCAGTTGATGACGGCATAACGCGCAGTAGAGACGCAGC
>DBCF01000088.1 GCA_002292925.1 Roseiflexaceae bacterium UBA965
ACCCATGTCACCCAACATCTGGGTACAGTAGGGGCCGGTGAGTGCCCGTGAAAAATCGAGCACGCGTAATCCCACAAGGGGTAATGTCATAACATCCTCACAATTATCCGGTATTTTTGAGACCGGCAGCTATGCCACTAATACTCAACAAAATCGCATCCTCGAGGTCGGTGTGATCGGCATCGTCAGGATGGGCGCGCAAACGGGTCAGCAATTCGACTTGCACATACGAAATCGGGTCGACATAGGGGTTGCGCAGGGCAATCGAGCGTTGCAAGACGGGGCTCCGTGCCAGTAAGTGCGCGCTTTCGGCAATCATACAGACGGCAGCGACGCTTTGTTGGTACTCGCGTTCGATAATCGTCATCATTTCGCCGGCGAGGGTCTGGTCAGTGACGAGCGTGGCATAGCGCTCGGCGATATACATGTCTGCTTTGCCCAAAATCATCTGGGCATTGTCGATCATCGTACGAAAGAACGGCCAGTCGCGGTACATTTGTTGCAACAGCGCATGGGCAGCATCGGTACCATGGGGGTAATTGGCGACAAATTGATTGACCGCCGTCCCCAAGCCATACCAGCCAGGTAACGTAAAGCGCGACTGCATCCAACTAAACACCCACGGAATAGCGCGTAAATCCTCGATGCGTTGGCTGTTTTTGCGGGCGGCAGGGCGGCTACCGATTTTGAGCCGACTGATTTCGGCAATCGGAGTAGCTTCGCGGAAGAAGCGCACAAAATCGGGGTGCTCATAGACCAGCCCGCGATAACTCGCTTGTGAGGCGGTGGCGAGTTGCTCCAGCGCCTGCGTCCATTCGGGCTGGGGATCAGTAGTATGGGCAAAACCGGCTTTGATGACGGCATGGAGCACTTGTTCGAGGTGGCGTTTGGCGATAACCGCTAGGCTATAACGGTCAGAAATCACTTCGCCTTGCTCGGTGATTTTGATTTGGCCACCCACGCTGCCTGGTGGTTGAGCCAAGATGGCTTCGTTGGCAGGGCCACCACCGCGCCCAATTGAGCCGCCACGACCGTGGAACAAGCGCATGGTAATGCCATGAGTCACGCCACAATCGCGCAACTTGCGTTGGGCTTCGTAGAGCGCCCAATTGGCTGCCACAAATCCCACATCTTTGTTGCTGTCAGAGTAGCCAATCATGATTTCTTGCAAATTATTGCGCCGCATGACATGCGCACGATAACTGGGTACCGCCCAACAATCAGTGATGATACGGTCACAGTGCGCCAGGTCGGCGCCTGTTTCAAAGAGGGGCACGATGTCGATACCGGCATTGGGCAAATCGGTTACGCCCGCTTCACGGGCCAACAACAACACCGTCAGCACATCAGACGCACCACGCGTCATGCTGACAATCACCGTTTGGATGGTGCCTGGGGATAATTGCTCGTTGAGGGTCGTAATGGTCCGAAAGGTGTCGATGATTTCGTTGGTGGCTTCGCTATAGGGTAAGCGCGCCGGGATTAAGGGGCGTTGGGCGTGTAATTCGTGACTCAGTAATGCAGTCCGGGTGGATTCATCACAGGCCAAAAAGTCGGCGTGGACTCCGGCATGTGCCAAGATTTCGGCCATGGCACTACTATGGCGTTCGCTATGCTGACGGATGTCGAGTGAGGCAAAGCTCAAGCCAAACACATCGACTTGGCGCATCAGGTCATGGAGCGAACCGTTAGCCGCCGCAGCGCCGGCATTGGCGACGAGGGAATCGTACATGACCTGCAAATCGTGGCGTAAGGCGCTGACATCGGGGTAGATGTCGGCACGCACTGGCGTCAAATTGAGCGGCCAAGTCGGTTGCACGGTTTGGGTGACGTGGAGCGTCTGGCGCAAGCGTTCGGCAATCAACAAGCATTTGCGCCGGTAGGGTTCGTGCGGGTAACGGTTCACCAATTCTTGGGCAATGACGGGGAACAATTGTGCGTCGTGTGCGAGTGATGCGAGCAATTCGGGTGACACGGTGATTTGGCGATTAGATTGGCTCATCCGTCGGCTAATCCGTTCGAATTCACCAATATAAAACTCGATGGCGGCACTCCGCATCAAGCGCACGGCAGCGATGGTGGTTTCGGGGCGCACAAACGGATTACCGTCACGGTCGCCACCCATCCACGAGCCAAACTTCAACAATGAGGGGACGCGCCACTGTTGGTCAGGGTAGGCACTTGCGAGGGCGTACTCGAGGTCGCGGTAGAGGGTCGGGATGAGGCGGACAATGCTTTGTTCGAAGTAATACAAGCCGTTTTTGACTTCGTCGATTACTGTAGGACGCACAACCCGCACATCGTCACTTTGCCACAACCCGACGATTTCTTCTTGGACTTGTGCAAGTACTTGGGGGTCATCACTCAACGAAAAATCATGGCCAAGTGGGTCAAGGAGATTTGCTAAACGGCGTAGTTTATCAAGAGTGGTGCGCCGGCGGGCTTCGGTAGGATGGGCCGTAAAGACGGGGCGGATACAGGCCTGCGCCAACCATTCATGGACCTGTGTCGCATTCGCCCCTTGGGTGGCCACGCTGTGAATGGACTCGGCAACAGATTCGCTCCGCAGATGATGAGCACGCCGCATTTGACGCGCCCGTTCAGCAAGCACCCAGATGCGTTGCAATTGTTCTGATAAATTGACCAGCGCAAAATACGTACTGAATGATTTCACGAGTGTATTGAGCCCATTGACGTCAAGCCCGGCAATGTGTTTTTGCAGTTCATGGGTACGGGCTGGCGATGGGTGGGCACGCAGCTCTTTGCTCAAACGCCGGACCAGCTCTTCACTGGCAAAGGCATCGGGGCCTGCTTGGGTTTTGATCACGTCACCCAACAAATCGCCCAAAAAATGAATTACCGCCGATAGGCGATCCCGCCCACCGCGGTCGTGTGACTGGGGCATATTGGGACGCTCCATAACATAGATTTATTTGTGTGGATTATAGCATACACAACATGCATTAACACGTTACTATCATTTATTTACCATCCAAATTTTCACGTCGATAATGCTATACTATATACAAATTCAAAATAGTTCTTTCGACAGAAAGTGGTTTTTATGCGCCGTCATTCATCTTCCCGTTGGTATTGGATTATCATAATCACCCTGCTCGTGTCGTGTGGCAACAATGGCAGCAGTGGATTGCCCACCATCCCCGCCGGCGAAAACCCCACGGACACGGTGGCAAATGGCACGCCGACGAGTAATGGCGATGCTGTAACTATTAGTTACGCAGCCTACGACTACGAACGCGATACCTATATCAATCTCGCCAAACAATTTAGCGAAACCCACCCCAATATCAACGTCGTAATTACGTCGCTCGATGATGCCACCCAATTACCTCCAGATAAATCGGGGAATTATCCCACTGATTCAGTTATGAACATGTTACGACGCGTCGCAAGTGCGGCAGACACCGCACCATCTTCGTGGGTCACCGAAGAAGCGATTGGCACACCCCTCGTCCTTGATATGAAGCCTTACATGGATGCCGATACGGGGTTTGATCGTAGCGACTTTTATCCTGGCATCCTCGAGCGTTATACCCAAAACGACAGTATCTACATTTTGCCCCGCAATATCAGCATTCAGTCGCTTGCCTACAATCAAGACTTGTTTGCAGCCGAAAGTGTCGCCAACCCAGTCCAGAGCTGGAGTTATGCGGATTTATTGGCAACAGCCGAAAAACTCGCCAAAAAAGAAAATAACACGATTACCCGCTATGGATGGTACGACAATGGCGGTAATTTTGCACTCCTTTATTTCCTCGAACAAGCAGGTGTCGATCTGCTCGCCATGAAAATCAGTGAGCTCAAGGCCAATGATACCCGCATCATCGATGCCTACAAAAAATACGCCGATTTGATTAATCGTGGGGTTATCTACGCGCAACCCATGTATGCCATGGCCGATGGCATGGGCGCGGGCAAAGTCGATGCATCAACAATGCCGATCGACAACCCGAGCGACCCGGCCCAGCTCATCCGTGAAGGCAAAATCGCAATCTGGAACGAAGGCGCACTCTTTACCGGCGACCCCACCAGCCCCACCCCGCCGTTTACAGTGGGGCATGCGGTGCTCCCATTTACCAAAGCAAGTGACCTCAACCTCGGTAGCGAAGGCTACATGATTAGCGGTGGTACCAAACATCCCGCCGAAGCGTGGACATTCATCGAGTGGCTGTCACGCCAATCAGTCACCACATTTAGCGGCCTAGTCTACCCAGGTTACCTCAATGCCCGCAAATCATTAAATGCCACACAAACGGCCAGTGAATTCGACGACAAACAACGCCAATCTGACTATGAATATACCTTGGCGAATTTGCCTCCCCTCGCAAATTACCCCAACCAAGATTTCACGGTAGCGTATAGCATCCTCGGTAGCACATCAATGCTGTTTGAAACCCCACCCAAAACAGCTGAAGAAATATTGGCATCGACAGTCCAATCATTAGTAGACAATTATGTCAATTCGCCATATGTTACCCCCAGCCCGACCCCTGACATTCGCCCCATCATGGTTGCAACCCCCGAAGCCCAAGTAGCCGGGCCCGATCAAACAACGATATCATTTGCCTCATATGGTTCTTCATTGACCGATATGCGCCGCCTCCTCAAAAACTTCAAGACCCAAGAACCTGGAATTTTTGTCAAACTCATCCAGACCGACAACATTACCACTACCATGACCATCAGTGACGCCGCCCAACGGAGTGATTGTTTCTTGTGGAATCAAGGCATCCCCGTGGCAGAACAAGACATCGCCGCCCTCGCCGATCTGCAACCCCTACTAGATGCCGATAGCGATATTACGACCAGCGACATTGGCCAAGGGTTGTTTGACATTTATCGCAATAATGGGCGCTTGATTGGCTTCCCCCACAACTACAGCACCCGTGGATTAGTCTATCAACCGGCACTGTTGAGTGCCGTAGGCATCACAGCACCAACCGCAGAATGGACGCCTGATGACTTCCTCAAATCGGCCAAAGCCTTGACGGCCAACGGCGTATTTGGGTATTCGAGCATGGGCAACTATACCGGTGATGTGGCATTTTGGGCCAACCGCTTTGGCGGATCATTGGTGCTGGGCACCGGCAAAAACGCCCGCGCCAATTACACTGACCCCAACACCATCAAGGCCATCGCATGGTGGCTTGAGCTCAGCAGTATGCATAATGTCATGCCCAAACCGGTATTTGATTATCGGCGCGATACGACCAATTCCACCTCAGACACCAGCTGGGAACTGCAATCACAGGGCAAAATCGCCATGTGGTTCGATACCAGCTTAGGCTCGTACGACCCCGCCAATGTGTCCAATGACCCGACCATGACGAAACCGGTATTCTTGGCAGCCATGGCCCCACCGCCGGTAGGCACCATCGGCCTGTTATCGAGTGATTTGTATATGCTTGGCTATCATGTTTCGGCAGATGCAGCCGATCCCCAAGCCTGTATGCGCGTAATTAATTACATGAGTCAACAAGCCAACATCAACGCCTACGGCAACATCCCCGCGCGGACAGCCCAAGCACAAGATGCCTTGTTTGAAGAGCAAAACCGCTACATACTGCCGTTGCGCGATGCATTAGCGCCATTAATGGAAAAACCCCTCAACGTCACCACCGATAGCAACAGCCAATACATGGTTGAGCAGTACTGGCTTATCGAAGCGTTAGACACGGTCCTCAACAAAAAAGCCGATCTCGCCGGTGCCCTTACCAAAGCCCAAACCGCTACCAATACGTACATGGAATGTGTCGCCAACATCAACCCCAATGCCCCTGCTGGCAATGGCGATACCAGCGCAAGTTGTGCCAAAAAAGCTGACCCGACCTACATGGGGTATATGACCGACGAAGCCAACCCTGTATCACGTTAATAGGACTGTTATGAAATTGTCGCCTTTTGTGCTGTTTTTACGTCTCAGTTGTATTGCCTTGATATTGAGTGCCTGTAGCAGTGGGCAGTCGGCCATCCAAGCCACGCCCACCCCTTTACCCGAAGACCCCGGGTTAACCGAGCTGACCTACACCGTAGACCAAGGAGTCATCGAACGAGTCATCGAAGAAACCGCCCGGGTTGTACCGGTACAATCCAGCACGCTCAGTTTTGGGCGTGAAGGGGTGGTCAGCAAAATCCATGTAGCCATCGGTGACACGGTGACGAGCGGGCAACTCTTGGCCGAGCTCAAACAAGACGAAGTAAACGAAGAGCTCCGTAAAGCCAGCGATGACCTCGATGCTGCGAATGTGGCATATACGAACGCAGCCAAGCTCAATGGCAAATTGATTGAATCCAAACGCAAAGCGGTCACCAATGCCCGCGAAGCTCTCAATCTGCTATTACCCGGCGGTGACAACGATGTCATCCAAGCAGCCCAAAAAAAGCTCGACGAGAAGCAGCGCGATGTGCGGACCACAGACGAAGACACCGCCACCGCCACCGATGATGCGGTATATGCCATTACGACGACCACCAATGCGCTGATTGATACGCAGTTTTCATATAGCAAAGCCTATTGGAATCTCGATTGGGTAAATCGTTATGGCACCGACCCGGAGAATCCGTATATTTTTGTCAATGGCAAATACATTCCCAACGTCCTCAATGCCGAAGGGCGCTACAACTACGAAAAAGCATTTTTGAGTGCCACTGATGCGCTCCGTAGCGCCGAAAAAGCGGTCCAAGCCGCGCAACGGGCAGTCCAACGCGCCAAAGAAGATCGCCAAATCAAAATCGACGATGCAACAACCGCATTCGAGAAAGCGCGCAGAGAGCGCGACAAGTTACTCGCCGGGAGCGATAATACCGATTTGCGCGATGCCCGTACGACCCTCGAAATCGCCGAAGCCGAGCTTGCCAGCGCCATGGCCGATACCCTGAGTAGCGAAAAGAAAACTGTCGATGCGGCCAAACGCGCATTTGACAAAGCCCAAAAAGCCGTAGCCGATGGCCAACTGATTGCCACCCAAGCGGGGACGATTGCGTCGATGGCGATTTTTGAAGGCAATAGTGTCAGCGCATTTGCCCCATCGATCGAAGTTGCCGACCCGAGCAATGTTGAGTTTTCAGCATCACTCAGCGCCGACAACATGAAACTACTAAGCGAAGGCCAAGATGTCGAAGTGCGTCCCGTCACCCGCCCCGACCTGGTGCTGCCCGCGGTGATTCGCCGGCTGCCGGCACCCTATGGCCAAAATGGCGGTGTACTCGGTGACCCCGACCAGACCACCCGCTTCACCGTCATCGATAACAAAAACTTCGCATTGGTTGCAGGTGATACCGTCGCCAAGGTAACCATCATCCTCGAACGCCACGAAAACGCCTTATGGCTCCCCCCTGAGGCAATCCGCACCTTTGGCGAGCGCACCTTTGTCATACTCCGTGATGCCGACCAAGAACGCCGCGTCACTGTGGTCACCGGCATCAAGAGCGACCAAAAGGTCGAAATCCTCAAAGGGCTCCGACTCGGTGATGTTGTGGTTGGGCAATAACCATGAATGCACGTTGGCATGCTGTACGATTATTACTAACCGCCACCTGGCGTCGTACCATCCAAGCACCAGCAGCCATGCTAGCGCTCTTGGTGGCTCTTACTTTACCTCTCACACTCGGCTTACTAGTGCCAAGTTATGCCGATGCCGCCGGGCTACGCATCCTCAACGACCAGCTCGCCAGCCAAGCCCGCCAAACGCAACGCCCCGCCATGTCGTTGCTCTTTCGGCATGTCCGTGGTAGCAAAGCGACTCCCTGGCGGACGATTTTGGCCGCCGATAATCTCGTCGCCCAAAACGCCCCCCAGTTCCTCGGAATTCCCATCCAACGGGTTACCAGGCACATCCGCACCATTCCCTTCCAAATCATGTTGGTTGACGGTCAAAGTGACGGCATCCCACTCGGCAATGCCGCCATTGCCACCCTCATCGGCGTCGAAGATCATATGCGTGTCGTCACTGGACGACTGCCAAAAGCAGACGCCACTCAAACCGAAGCCATGATTTCAATTGCCAGCGCCAACACCCTTGGGCTCAACGTGGGCGATACGATTGTAGCAAGTAGCCCGAACGGCACGCAGAGTTTGCCCATCACCATCGTAGGGTTGTGGCGAGCCATCAACCCCACCAGCCCCGATTGGTTGTATGACCCCAGCACACTCGATTCGTTGATCTTGGTTGACCCGCAACGCATGCAAACCGACGTCAGTGAGACCTTCCCCGATGCAGTGGCACAAGCAGCATGGTATTTACAGCCCGCACCACTGGCACTCGGACCTGGCGACATTGGCACTTTTGAAGCGCGCATCCGCACCTTGGCCCAAGAACTCGCCAAAGTCCCCGCCAAACTCGAACGGAGCCCACTCGAAAGTTTCCGTAATGCCCAAACCACGATTACGGCACTCACCATCCGCACCAGTGCGGTGGCAGCGCCCATCGCCCTGCTGGCATTGTTTTTTGTGGTACAACTTGCCACGATTAACTATGAGCGTCGCCGCGACGAATACGCCTTGCTCCGAAGCCGGGGCGTGGCGGTGCTCTGGATGGCTGGGGTGAGTGCACTCGAGTGGATAATTTATGTCATCTTGACAGGAATTATTGCCGTTCCCAGTGCGATATTTGCCACCCAAATCATGCTACGCACGCAGTCATTTTTGCAAATCACCGCCATTGCCACACCACTCACGGGGCTGCCGAGCAACGCCTTTGTGGGGTTTGGTGCGATTGCCTTGATTATCATCGGCTTGGGGATTCGCCCCGTCGTCATGTCTGGGCGCAACACCCTCAGCAGCAGCGGCAAAAGTCGCCGGAGCGATCAGCTCCGCTCTGTGGCGCGCTTATTAATCGAAGTGTTGGTGGTGGCAGCCGTGGGGTACGGCTACTACCAACTCCAATCACAACAATCACGCGAAGGCGATTTGTTTTCAAATCCATTGACCCTCGCCTTACCAGTGATTACCACCCTCGCCATGGCGCTCATCGCCAACCGCATCATCCCGTTACTGCTCGTGTTGGCAGAAAAAATCAGCCGGCGCGGTGACAACATTGCGCCGATTCTGGCGCTACAGAGCCTCGCACGCCGCCCAGAACGACTGCAAACCACCATCCTGCTCCTCACCCTCACCCTCGGCGTCGGTGGCTATGTGGCGTCGATGGCGGCAACAGTCGATAAAGCCAGTCTCGACGGCTTGCGTTACCGCATCGGCACCGATACCCAATTCATCGAAACCGCCGCCTCACGCAATAGCGCTACCACTAGCGGCGAACGCTATTTACTAACCCCACTCGGTGCCCACAAAAAAATCCCCGGCATCCTCGATTATGCACCAGTAGGGAGCTATGCGGCCCGCATCAACCTTGGGGGCAAACAAATCGACACCAATTTGATAGGTATCGATCGACGGCGCTTCCCCGCCGTCGTGCCCTATTTCAACGATGAATGGTTGGGCAACAACAATGCACTCGGGGCATTGATGAATCAACTCGCTCGCACCCGTGATGGCGTCATTATTAGCCAAAACATCGCTGGCACGAGTGCCGTTGGTGATCGCATCGCCGTGACCATCGTGGTGGATGATGTCGAACAAGAAACACGCATGCGCATCGTAGGGATTGTCACCGGTTGGCCTGGTCAATATGCCGTCGATAATCCGTTTGTGGTCACCAATTTATCGTTTATCAGCGACGAAATCGGCTTCATGCCCCCCAGTGACGTCTGGGTTCGCCGCGATACGACCGTGTCACTCGATGATCTCTATGCGGCTGCCCGCGCTGCCGCTATCCCCGTACTCGACATCATCGACCTCGAAGTGGCCCGCTTACAAGAATTTACCCGCCCCGAACGCCAAGGGCTGTTTGGGATGTTGAGTGTGGGCTTTGTGGCAGCCACTGGGTTGAGCATCATGGCAATATTTGTGAGTGCCCTAGCGACGCTTCGACAACGCTCAATCGAGTTAGGCATGCTCCAAGCCATGGGGATGCCCATGCGCAGTGCCCGGAGCGTCATCATCATCGAACAAAGCATTGTCACCGGTAGTGGCATCATTTGCGGTTTAATCGCAGCAATTAGTACGGCGAGCACGATTTTGCCCTATATCAAAGCCGGCGTTGCCCCCCACCCTGATGTCCCTAGCAATCAACCACAAACCGCATGGGGGACGTTGGCGGTGATGGTGTTTATCTATGTGGTTGCATTAGCGGGGACGGCGTTGCTGGCATTCAATACCGTGCAACGCCTGCGCATTGCAGACGCCGTCAAGCTCGGTGACGAAAACTAACGGTACCTACTCGTAGTATTGACAGCGAAACCTGCTCGGATGCGCTATGCACCCGAGCAGGTTTCACACCATAGCACTACGAATACGATTTTGTTCTATATCAAAGCGGGCGTTACCCCCTCACCCTGATGTCCCCAGTAATCAACCATAAACCGCATGGAGGATGTTAGCCGCTATACGCACTCTGTACGCTGGCGCAATATGCAATTTTCTACTTCCTACTTCCACCTTTATACTTCCATACAGGGTGCGCACACCCTGCATGGAATGACGCTCGGGGTGGGATTTTGGCGTAGGTATTGATCAATCAACTCCCATAATATCACCAGGCATAACGAAACAAGACACCGTAAATACCACAATTGCACTACACAGTAATCCCCCTGTATGCCTCGCATACAGGGGGATTACCATGAAGCACAACCAGCTTAGTAGTCGGTCAAATCATTGTACGCCGCACTATCTGATTCCACCGACGTGTTATTGTCTTGAACATCAGTTTGCGTTTCAAATTCGCCATCATCATTATAGTCATATTGGAAATCCATTGAATCGTCTTCGCTATCGATTGCATCAATATCGAATGCGACATCAACCTCGGATTCGATTCCAATATCATCAGCTGAATACGCATAATCGCCTTCTTCATCTGAAATGATGACATCTAAGTCAAAGTCGCCATCGACATCTCCATCGAGGCTAAATTGATCAGTTTCTTCATCAAAGAAAACATCAAATTCACCATCTTCTGAGATATCAACATTCGAAATTTGGGTTGCTGACCCTTTCAGGTTGGCGTTTTTTTCATCGCCAACAAAAATATCTGGGGATGTCTTGACTGCACTCTTGATTTTCAGCGACTTGATCGTGTTACCAAAATAGATCTCACTCTTTTTGGTAGCAGATAGCGCCAATTTATCGATTGCAACAACTTTACCGTTATCAAATGCGCTAACCGAATATTGATATTGGGGATCATTGTTCATCTTGAGGGTGACACTGATACCATCGGGGATGCGGAAAATCGGTTGCCCTTTTTCATCCCATAACGTAGGTGCACTTTTGAACACGCGCACCGATGCGCCTTCAATTTCGTTAATCAATTCCCCATCGATATACCCAATCCGCTTACCGTCTGGTGTCTCAAAATATGTAGAGCCTTTGACATCGCGATCGGCAACGACATCACCAACCGTCGATACAATAAAGGTCTTGGTGCTTTTGAGGCCGTTTTTCCCACCACAAAAGTCACATTCTTGTGGTTGCAAGCGAGGTGCTGATGGGGTGATTTCGAGCTGATCACCGGTATACAATGAACTTTCTTCATCGGGATTAATGGACGCTTGATACGACCATGTTTCTTCTTTGAGGTCGACCTCAATGGTGCGCAATTCATTGGGCCAGTTATTATCATAAATATTCAGGCCAGTTTTGCCATTGCCCAGATCCGTAATTGACACAGGTGTCACTGCATGACCGCCACTACCATCAGCCATGTAAATCCCAATGGTATAAAACACATTGGCATTTTGCCCTTGACCGAGCGAGGCCGACAACAATTTGAGAATATCACTCGGCTTACCCGTAATCATATTGCTCATGGTTGGTTCTGTGCTCTGGGTAGCCCACCAATAGGCTATTTCTTGTTGGAGCGACGTGTTGCCATCAAACGGCAATTCATTGGTCGTCGCAGCCCCAAAGGTATTGGGATCTTCGATTTTGTGGAACATGTGCAGGCTGGCGACGGCCATGCCTTCACAATGCCCACCATCCATCGCCTCATTGATTTCTTTCATCCATTGGCGTGCTGGGGATGTAAGGGTGCATTTGCCATCTTTGATACGCGTACATACATCATCACCAAATAAGCGTTGCATATCATTGGCTTTGAGATTTGAGACACCAGTATCATTGCCATAGTTTTCAAACGAAAACCCGTCTTTATCGACCAAAAACCCACTATCTGCAGCAAATTTGCCGCCTGCAGCGGGGACTTTGGTTGGTTTTTTCTTGGGCGTGGTGGGAGCGAGCGCGGCATCACTTGATTCTGATGAACTCCCTGACGAATCATTTTCAACGACCACTTCAGTGTCGTCTATCACTGGTTGATTGGCAGTTGTATCAGTACCATCCCCCATGAATGCATTCCACAGGGCAATCACGATAATAATTAAGACCGACGATACTGTAATTTGTTTGGATTTGCTACGATTTTTGTTTGACACCATGAGTTCCTTTCATAATCACCATACATATACTACCAACCAGAATTACCCTGTTATTCGCGTAATTCTCCAATACGATCATCACTCGATACAACAGCAGTAGGCGGGGTATATTGGCGAATAAGCCAAAAATCGTCCGCATTTTGCGTAGGTACTGGCGTTTTGTCTATCGGCATACGGTCAGTTTGCTCTTCGTTGCTGACAATTGGCAATGGTGTGATTTTTTGTTCATCACTAGTATCTGGCGTATTATTGCGCGTCGTGTCACCACTATCACTACCATCACCGTGATCACCGCGGTCACGCGTAGGGCGCGGGCGTCCGCCGTCACCAACGGGTGTAGGACGGGTGCGGTCATTATCACCACCACCGCCGGGCGTAGGACGGGTGCGGTCATCATCATCACCACCACCAGGTGTAGGACGCGTACGGTCGCCATCTTCGTCGTCGTCGTCACCGCTACCCGGGGTTGGGCGTTGGGTATCATCGCCACCCGGGGTTGGGCGTTGGGTATCATCGCCACCCGGGGTTGGGAGGGTGGTATCATCACCGCTTGGTGTCGGGCGGATGGTATCATCACCGGGGCTACCTCCACCGATATCAGTGGGGGTCAAACCAAGCGTACTCGTAATCACCCGGGTTGCGTCGTCTGACGATGATTCTCCACCGCCATCATTTTTGGATGAGCCATCGCCATTCGACGAGTCATCCTTGCCATCCCCTGCAGTTGATGAATCATCGGTCGGCACCAATCGGGTTGGCAATAGTTTGGTTTGGGTAGGGCGGGGGGGATTGCGGCGCGCCACTGGCGTCGCAGATGGCATGACAAGCGTCGCAGTTGGAGAGATCGAGAAATCTTGGACTAGCTCTGGGGATAGCGCATCGATAATCGGAGCCAACGACTGGTCATCGGTGGTTACGGTTGTTTGTGAAGAAACCGGCGCGGACTGATTTGCGTCAGTTGCCGACACTAGTACTTGCGCCTGTTGCTGGTCACTCGTCAACATTGCCAATGTCTTGGTTTGTTTGTTGGCCGATGCGGCAGCTTTGGCACCTTTTTGTAGCACAACGTGCTTGACCGTCATTTCGACATTTTGGTCAGCGTCACTATAGCCCACATAGATATCAGGGCTCGATTGGGTACCACTCGCAATAGCGACCGTACTGCCAATTTGATCTAGTCGGATTTCACTTGCGATTTGCGAATCTACCAACAAGTTTTGCAACGCCACCACTTTGCCCTTACCAAAGGCAGTGACATTAATCGGCACGTTTTGGACACCGGTAATCCGTAGCGAGCCATTCACACTCGCAGGCACCGACAACATGGGCATCCCCAGTGGTGACCATTGTGCTGGTGCTCCTCGTAAAAAACCAATCTGGGCGTTGGGAATTTCGTTGTAGACTTTGCCTAACACAATGCCAACCCGGCGCCCGAGCCCATCCACAAAATAGGCCGAAAATTGTTTGCTCAGCGCTGTCGTCACTGTTGCCGAAGAGGAGAAAAAGAACGTCGTTAAATCATCGACACTTTGCGCAACCGGGTTACTCGGACAAAAATGACATACTTGCTTTTGCAAGCGTGGTGCTGCCGCAGTTAATTCGAGGGTTTTGGATGTGCGATCACCAGCATACGATTGCGCCACGCCATCGACATTCAGCGCCGTATACGTCCAGGTGTTTTTGGCAGTATCTACGATGATTTCACGTGTTTCGTTGGGAATATTGTTATCATAAATTTGGATCGCTACATGCGTCGCATCAATATCACGGAGCCCAATCGGGGTCACGGTGTGCCCACCATTGAAATCAGTCTGATAAATACCAATCGTATACAATTGCGCTACATCGGCATCTTTGTGTAACCCTGCACGCAATAAACCAACGGCTTCGACAGGATCGGTCACCACCCGATGCGCCCGGGTCGGGAAGGTGGCTTGGGTAGCCCACCAATAGGCAATTTCACGTTGGAGCGGCGGATTGTCTGCTAATTGCAACGCGGCCACACTATCGCCACCAAACATTTTTGGGTTAATCACGCCATAATAAAAATATTGGCTCAACACGGCCATGCCTTCACAATGACCGGTTTGCATGGCACGGTTGATTTCTTCCATCCAGATCCGTGCCGCAGGAATCAACGTGCAGGATTCGGTGGCAATCATACAGACTGCATCACCAAACAACCGTTGCATATCATTACTCGTGAGATTGCTAATATCTGATTTGACACCATAATTGCGAAACGAAAACCCATCGCGTTGCGGGTTAAAACCGGTTTGCACTGAGGCAAATGAAGGTACTGCATCGCGTGAAATTTGTACAGCAGTAGGCACCACCGTCACAGCTGGAGTAGTACAGCTGGCAAGTAGACTCCACATAAATATCATTAAAATGACGGTGCGCTGCCCCATAACTACACTCCTTATATAATAGGTACTATAGCATTGTCAACGCCTATTGGTCAATTATTTGCATACCCAAACAAACATATGCCCGTACCGACAGCATCTGCTCTGGTCTAGACGGCACATATGGCTGTTTTGTTCCATGACAGCGTCACGTACTTTTATAATTCCCACATTGCCATATTTTGTGTAAGAATAGACACACGATTAACAAAGGAAATCAAATGAGCAACGAACGACTCGAATCCCTCATAGGTGGCTCACCTGCCTTGTTTGACATCATCTCAAAAGCCGCCGGCCCCAGTGGTGAGCTCCCCCTCACCGAAGATATGCTCCGCGACAGTCCCAGTGGCAATTTGTTTGGCTGGACCCAAAACGTCGGCATGGGCTGGGAACCAGCCGAACTCACCCGCACCCAAGTGCTCATCCTCAGCACCCAAGGGGGCATCCGCGAAAACGATGGCAGAGCCATCGCACTCGGCTACCATACGGGGCATTGGGAAATAGGCTTGCAAATGCGGGCCGCTGCCGAAACACTACGGGCCAACAACGCCATGCCCTTTGCAGGCTATGTCACCGACCCCTGCGATGGCCGTACCCAAGGCACCGAAGGGATGTTTGATAGCCTGCCCTATCGCAACGACGCGGCTATCGTATTCCGCCGGCTGATCCGCTCACTCCCCACCCGCCATGCCGTGATCGGTGTGGCCACCTGCGACAAAGGGTTGCCTGCCATGCTGATCGCCTTGGCTGGCACACCCAACCTGCCCACCATCCTCGTACCGGGTGGCGTCACCTTGCCCCCTACTGATGGCGAGGACGCCGGCAAAGTGCAGACCATCGGAGCGCGCTTCGCCCAAGGCGAATTGTCGCTCCAAGAGGCAGCCGCCCTCGGCTGCCGGGCCTGTGGCTCCCCCGGCGGTGGCTGTCAGTTCCTTGGCACAGCTGCCACCGCCCAAGTGGTTGCCGAAGCCTTGGGGATTGCGTTGCCACATTCAGCCCTCGCCCCGTCAGGGCAACCGATTTGGCTGGCGCTAGCCACCGCCTCGGCCCATGCCGTCCTCGACCTGCAGAAACGCAAAATCACCACCAAACAAATCATCACCCCCGGCGCCATCCACAACGCCATGGTGGTGCATGCGGCATTTGGGGGCTCGACCAATCTGCTGTTGCACATCCCCGCAATTGCCCACGCCGCCGGCTTACCCCGCCCGACGGTACAAGACTGGGAGCGCATCAATCGCCAAGTCCCCCGACTCGTCGATGTGCTCCCCAACGGCCCACGCAACCATGTCACCGTCCAAGCATACATGGCTGGTGGCGTGCCCGAAGTAATGCTCCATCTACGCGATTTGGGGTTGCTCGATACATCGGTACTAACCGTGAGTGGCCAAACGCTCAACGAAGTGCTGGACTGGTGGCAACATTCCACCCGCCGCGCTACGGTGCGCCAAATGCTGCGCGAGCGCGACGGTGTCGACCCCGATGATGTGATTATGTCACCGAGTTTGGCGCAGGCCCGCGGGCTCACCTCGACCGTCACCTTCCCCCAAGGCAATCTGGCCCCCGAAGGTTCGGTCATCAAAAGTACCGCCATCGATGCCCGGGTGGTGGATGCTGATGGGGTGTACCGCAAAATCGGTCCGGCCAAGGTGTTTTTGCGCGAGCGTGACGCCGTGCGAGCCATCAAAGGTCAAGGCAACAAACAGGTCGTACCCGGTGACATCATCGTGTTGATTTGTGGTGGGCCGCTTGGGACAGGCATGGAAGAAACCTACCAAGTCACCTCGGCACTCAAGCACCTCAGTTGGGGCCGCGAAGTGGCCGTCATCACCGACGCACGTTTTTCGGGAGTGAGTACCGGCGCCTGTATCGGCCACGTCGGGCCTGAAGCCTTGGCTGGTGGACCAATTGGCAAAGTACTCGATGGTGACATGATCGAAATCATCGTCGACCGCAATAATTTGGTGGGGAGTGTCAATTTAATTGGTGAAAACAACGTCACCGTTGATTGGCAAACCGGCGCTACCATCCTGGCTGCCCGTGGCATGCGCACTGACTTACAAGCCCACCCCAATTTACCCGACGACACCCGCTTGTGGGCGGCGTTGCAACATGTTAGTGGTGGCACGTGGGGCGGCTGCGTCTATGATGCCGACAGCATCATCGCGCGACTCAATCAACCACAATAAATAAACGAGCGGGGCGACCTTGGTGTCGCCCCGCTCGGTCTATCAGACTGCTGTGCAATTAGCGTTTCGACACTCGATAGCCGGCTTGTTCGGCTTCGGCTGGCGTATTGAAACAAATCACGGCACTATTGCGGGTCATGGCATAAAACGCACCCGTTGGCACATGATAAATCATCGTTTTGGGGTTGGCTTTGACTTGCCCGTCTTGACACGGGAAGCTCGGCACAGGGGTCTCTGTTAATGCCGCCGTGATTTGTACCACTTGCACTATCACGACTGCCGTCGGCGTGCCATTGATGGTGTCAGTCAGCGCTGGGGTTGTGGCAGGTGCAGATGCGACGGGTAGGGGTGTCGCACTTGCCGTATGCACCACACTACCACTCTTGAGGCGCACCGTGGCAGCGGGGATGGTCACGGTGGGAGCAGCGAGTGCAGTGTCGGGGACATGCTCCCACAAATAGAGTCCGATTACGAGGATGGCAATCAGCAAACTTGCACCCGAAATCATGATGAGGCCAGACAACTTTGGGGCTGGATGCACAGTCGCCTGATGCGTTGTTTGATAGCGCTGCATGCGCATTTCGTCACGCAAGGCGACTACTCGATCGACGTTACTCGCCCGGATAGCAGTCAACAAGCGGGCAATATTGTCGGCAAGTCGGTCTACATCATCGGCCGAAAGTGGGGCTTGATGCGCCCAACGATTACGAATCGTGCGTAGTTCAAACAGCAGACTGCGCTCGTTGGGCGTTAATACCCGACTAAACGTCGAATCCCAGTGCGCTAAAATCACGCGCACCAAGGCAGTCGCATCGAGTTGGGCCTGTTGACTATCGGCAGGCAAGCGCACCTCGGGAGTATTGCGGAGCACACCATACCACTCGGTGCCGTGGGTTGTTTTGAGCACCGCCATCACAAATGGGGCATATCCCTGGCGGAATTCCGCGAGGAGTTGATCTATTTGAATGCGTCGCACCGGATCACTGGTCATACCAAGCATCTCCTTGTCGCGATGATATCGCACATCGCATCTATTGTCGGTGTCGCGATTCACGTCTGTGCAGGTGTTTTTTTCATACAACTATCATACACTCTGCTCGTGAAAACGATTCCGGAACACCGCATAGACCGGGGTTTGTGGCGTAATGTCTGGGATAGCAAAATCAATAATCGCAAATGAGCGTATGGCCGGTGACTCTAATGCGACCTGGAAGGCGGTAGCGATGAGTTCGGGGGAGTGCCCAAATTCGCCCGTCCCCCAAGCCCCCAGCACCAAGACATTGGCTTTCGTGGTGGCTGCGGCTTCGATAACCCGCGTGGCCCGCCGTGCCATCCTGAGTGGAATTTCGGCTTCACGCGGTGGCATGTACAAGCGCACGTTCGTTGCATGGACGGCAGCCGCGCTAATCATCGTATGGTGCATCGGCGTTTCGAGTAAGTCACCTTCGTGCCCGCGAAATACCGGCACATTGGGGGCGACAATCACCGTATCATCGTAGAACGGGTTTACGCGGTGGGCACGATTCTGGTACCACGGATGATTGCCCAAGCAATGCATCAACCCTGATGAACGCGCCAATGACGCTTCTTGGGATGAGACACCCTGCAACCAGCCGCCTCCAAGATCGCGGGGATTAGTGAAATTCAAAACTGCCACGCGATAACCACGTCGTTGGCGGGCTTGTGCTACCATTAATGTAGTTTGGTTGTGCACATAGGTCATCGCTTGGGTATATTTGGCTTTGCCGGGGGGAATGTCTATGTCAGGTGCATAGGTGACGGTTTGGGCATGCGCAGCGGCTAACGCCACGCCGATATCGTGCTCTGTCCCCGATTCGGTCAGGTAATTCCCCCGCGTGATAATCTGTTGCGTCGCTTGCCCGACCATCTTTGCGGCATCGGGTTCCATCAAAAAATCCTCTTTGACGAGTAGAGGCAAATTCAAAGCCAACGTACGCCGCATAGATACTCCACCACTCTTCGTAATGCGTAATTGAATTACATGATGCCGAAAATAGCATGATAGCGCATTATCACGACCACATATGTGGTCGTGAGAAAATACAGGTATAATTAACGTATTACGCTAGATTATATTGTAGATGGGGAAATCCAAATGTCAAATTATCGTCTATTTTATCACCCAGACACCGTAAGCACTGGCCACGCATTTGACACCACCCGCAAGGGTGCCGATGTCGCAACGGCATTAACAACCCAAGGATGGCTGATTAGCACACCGACACCATTGAGTGTCGAAGAAGCCATCCAGACCCATAGCGCAGCCTACGTCGATGCGATAGTGCATGGCACACCGCGCGAATTAGCCAAGTCACAAGGATTTGCGTGGGACAATCAGATGTGGGCGTCTGTAGCTGCCCAAAACGGCGCGTTGCGCGATGCAGTCCTCACCGCCATCACCGGGACTCCAGCGTATGCCATTAGTGCGGGATTTCATCATGCCCGTAGTACTCACGGCGCAGGGTTCTGTACATTAAATGGGTTGGCGATTGGGGCAGATATCGCTTTAAAAAACGGTGTCCGCAAGGTGTTTATCCTCGATGTAGATGCCCATTGTGGCGGCGGCACCTATAGTATCGTACACGATTATGCACACATCGTACACCTCGACCTATCCGTCCATCACTATGACCAATACGCCCCCACGTCACCGCACCAATTATTGTTTGTCAATCATGCCAGCGATTATCTCACACGCCTGCAACAGCTACTAAGCTATGCAGAAGTTGATTTACAGGCTGGTGATTTGGTGATTTACAATGCGGGGATGGACCCCTACGAAGGGTGTGACCTCGGTGGGATGCCTGGCATAGATAAAGCACTCTTGCAACAACGTGAGGCGTTGGTGACGGCGTGGATCCGCCGGCATCAGCTCCACGTGGCAGCGTGTCTAGCTGGTGGCTATAACGGTCCGGATTTCCCCCATCAAGAGCTCATCGCCATGCACGTCATGAGTGTCACTACGTTGATGCAGCAAGGCGAATAAACACCACTCGTATATATTGTGTTTTATCACAGAAAAAAGAGTTTGTTTTTGTAATTTTTGACGATTTAGCCTACCGCGGCACCACCGATGGCCACGCCTGCCAATCAC
>DBCF01000037.1 GCA_002292925.1 Roseiflexaceae bacterium UBA965
ACCCTCAAGGGACCATTGCATGGTGGTGCCAACGAGCAAGTGATGCGTTTGTTGCTCGAAATCGGTACCCCCGACCGCGCCGACCAAATCGTCCGTGGCATGCTCAACTCCAAGAAAAAAATCATGGGCTTTGGACATCGCGTCTACAAGGCCGACGATCCGCGGGCTGCCTGGTTGCAACGCTTGTCACAAGAATTGTCTGAGACCGTCGGTCCCAAGAAATGGTACGAAATCTCAGAAAAAATCCGGCATATGGTGCAAGAATCCAAAGCCTTGCCGGTCAACGTTGACTTCTATTCTGCGTCGGTATACTATGCGTTGGGGATTCCCATCGACATGTTTACGCCTATTTTTGCGATTAGTCGGGTGGCTGGTTGGTCGGCACACGTCTATGAACAATATAGCGACAACCGGATTATTCGCCCCGAATCAGAATACATCGGGCCAAACGACGTCCCCTATGTCCCATTGGCGCAACGAGGTTAATTGATGAATGCACCGGAATTAACGCAACGTGTGCGTGAATTCATGGCCCAAGCGTTGATTCCGGTAAAACGCATTACTCCTCCCCAGAAACGCACTGCCCTTGTGGGTAGTGCATTTCTGGGGAGTGCGTTTGTGGCTGCCATGTTGTTTTGGTTGCCCCTCGGTTTTAGCCAGCAGGCCATGTCGCTCGGCAATGCCTGGTTCCTCGCGGTATCAGCGTTGACTGCTAGTGGTGCTGCCATCCAGCCCATTGCAACGACCTTGACCCCGGCGGGGATGTGGCTGGTGGTGGTATTGCTCCACGGCGGTGGTGCTGGGTTTATGAGCATCACGATAGGCGTGTTGCAACGCCTCGGCGTGCCGATTTTTGCCCACACCAAAATCCGTGGTTGGCGCTTGTTTGCGGCAGTATTGCTCATCGAAATATGGGCGGGGGCATTGCTAGGCTGGCATTGGCGCGGGTTGTATGACACGTTGCCCCAAGCGTTTTTTGCTGGCCTATTTCACGCCACTAGTGCCTTTGCCAATGCGGGATTTGACTGGATGACCGCCACGTCACCATTGCTGCCAATGATGAATGACTTACCTAGTTTGGCGATTATCGGCACCACCGTGATGATTGGTTCACTGGGGTTACCGGTGATTGTCGATGTGATTAGCCAACGTCGCAAACTTGCCCAAACGACGATTAGCCTCAGTGTGATGGGGTTGTTGTTGGCTGGTGGCATGGTGAGTTTGTTGATAAGCCCTGCATGGCAATCAGCACATGCCCAGCAATCGTGGGGTCAGCAAGTACTTTATGCCGGATTTGATGCGTTAGCCTGGCGGACGGCGGGGATTTTCCAACATGATGACGTGATGCAATTACCCGTGTTGACTCGTGTCGGTCTGCTGGTTGCCATGTTTGTGGGGTGTGCGCCGGGCTCGATGGGTGGGGGCGTGACGCCGACGACGGTGGTGGTGATGGTGCTGGCTGGTTGGAATCTCATCCACCAACGCCGTGGGGTGCAACTCTTTGGCCAGACACTGCCACAACCGTTTGTACGGCGAGCAGCCCTTATTTTGGTGAGTGGCGTGGTGGTTGTGTGCGTGTCGACGGTGTTGATTGCGGCCATCGACCAGATTGCGCTCGATCGGGCGGTAGTGCTGGCGACGGCGGCTTTTGCCACGACGAGTGTGGACGCTACAGGAGTGCCGTTGAGTGGGGTCGCAACCACGATTCTCACTGTGGGGATGCTGTGGGGACGGGTAGGAGTTTTTTTGATTGTGTCGGCGTTTTATGGTGAAAAACTCCCCAAAAATAGCGAGAAACAAACGGTGTGGTTGGGGTAAATTCGATAAAGTTGCGTCACCCCCGTACAATGCGCCTTTGGCAAGCTGATATGGTCAACTCACACCTGCCCGCTAATCGAGCACCTGACACGAAGTCATTTACACCACTTCTAGTGAAGTGCAGGCGCTTCTGGTGCCTCGGACTTGTCATAGACTGCTAAGGTGTGTATGAGGGTAGTACTTGCTTGGTTCATGCCGATAATGTTGACAGTGACACCTTCACGACGAAACTTAAGGATTACCTTGTCGAGTGCTCCCACCGCTGTATAATCCCAAAAATGCGCATTAGAAACGTCGATGGTCACCGTGTCGAGTCGCTCTTTGACGTCAAATGATTCACTGAATTGGGTGGCCGACACAAAAAAGACTTGACCGTGGACTGTATAGGTGCGTTGCCGCCCATGTTCGGCAAGTGTAGACTCAACCTGTAGCATGCGCGAGACTTTGCGGGCAAAAAAGAGCGCACTCATCAAGACACCCACAAATACTCCTTGGGCAAGGTTATGCGTAAACACCACAACCACTACAGTGGTAATCATCACAAGACTCGATGACTTGGGCATGGTCCGTAAGTTGAGCACCGACGACCAACGAAAGGTACCAATTGATACCATAATCATCACGGCTACCAAGGCGGCCATGGGGATTTGCCGTACCCAATCACTGAGTACGAGTATCAAAAAGAGTAAAAAAGCCCCAGCGATAAATGTCGATAAACGTCCCCGTCCCCCTGATTTCACGTTGATGACCGATTGCCCGATCATGGCACAGCCAGCCATGCCACCAAACATGCCAGCTACGATATTGGCGACACCTTGTCCCGCACATTCGCGGTTTTTGGCACTGGGCGTGTCAGTCATATCATCGACAATCACTGCAGTCATCAACGTTTCGAGTAAACCGACTACTGCTAATGTCAGTGCATACGGCAAGATAATCATCAGTGTATCGAATGTGAGTGGGATATTGGGGAATACGAAGAGTGGGAATACATCGGGTAACTCACCCATATCACCGACAGTACGTACATCTAGTTGCAATCCGACGCTAACGATGGTCAATACGATGATACTCACCAACGGTGACGGAATAGCTTTGGTGAAGCGTGGTAGCACATAGATAATCGTAAGTCCGGCTGCTACCATGGCATAGACTTGCCACGTCGCCCCATTGAATTCGGGGAGTTGCGCCATGAAAATCAAAATTGCGAGTGCATTGACAAACCCAGTGACTACAGAGCGTGACACAAAGCGCAATAAATCGCCGAGACGTAATGCGCCAGCGATGATCTGGAATATTCCCGTCAATAGGGTTGCTGCCAATAGATATTCGATGCCATGTGATTTGACCAGCGTTACCATTACTAACGCCATTGCGCCTGTTGCCGCCGAAATCATGCCGGGGCGTCCGCCTACGAAGGCAATCACTACCGCAATACAAAACGAGGCATACAAACCGACTTTGGGATCAACCCCAGCGATGATCGAGAAGGCAATTGCCTCGGGGATGAGTGCGAGTGCAACCACAATCCCTGATAATACGTCACCACGAATGTTGCCGAACCATTCGGCACGAATCTTTGACCAATTCATTATTGTCCTTTGTTATATGCCACAAAACCGTCGTTAGTACTCACAGCGATTTGGCTGATTGTGGTTGCCTGCAATCAAAACCATACAACGCAAGCATACAATCAGCATGAGTGGTAGTGAACAGTAGTGAATGAACGGCGTGTGAACTATAACATAGAAACTACCGTTAGGATAATTTGGGGTACTGTGTTTGGTTGATAAAACCAATCAATACATCATCGGCAGTGGTAGATTATGTGGTGATATGGGGGGTGGTGTAGCAAATGAGTACTACACCAAACGTTCAGTGGTTGGTGCCGCAGACTTGTCAGAGCTGGTCTGTTGCGAGTGTATAGCTGCTCAATGGATGTTTTATCAGTTGCTCAAATGTTTGGCGTTGTGCGAAAGTGCCACACACCGCTACGATATCATCAGCCTCAAGAATGGTTTGGGCATTTGGTGTAATCTGTACTTCGCCCCGTTTGATGACGGCGATTACTAGAACTCCAGATTTTTCGCGAATGGCACTTTGTTCAAGTGACTGGTCAACGATTGAGGCATTGGCAGTAAGTGTGTACCAATGCAATGCCAAATCGATGCGTGTTTGTACCATTGAACTGAGCAGACTCGTTTGTAGATGTGGTGACAAAATTGGAATATAGGCTGCTGCCCGCACTTCATCACTTAGTTGCTCAATCCGGTCCGCCGACACATCAAAGTGCAACAGTGTTTGGCGCATCATCTCAAGTCCGGCTTCGAACTCGGGTTGCACAACTTCATGAATACCGAGGCTGCGTAGTACCTCGATTTGCGAAATTTTGGCGGCACGAGCCACAATATGCACACTAGGTACTAATTCACGTGCACGGCGGGCGATGGATTCTACATCGAATGCTGAACCAACTGCAATCAAGACTAGTCGTGCGTGGTCAATACCTGCCGCGTGCAAGACTTCAACGCTTGCTCCATCGCCATAAATAACTGGCATTCCAGCAGCGTTGAGTTCATCGAGGCGATTTTGATCGCGTTCAATCACTACAAATGATAGATTTAAGCGTTGTAACAGTTGCGCTGTATATTGACCAACTCGACCATACCCTACAATGATGGCGTGATTTTGTATGGTTACATCGAGTAGTTCATTACTTACATGCGGTAAGGGCTCAGGCCAGATACGTGTTTTGAGGGAATGTAAGGGGTCGCGTAGCTTCATCACGATTGGTGTCAAAATCATGGTAACGAGTGCCGTCGCTAACACCAAGTTATATTGATTGCTATCGAGCATCTGCTTGTCAAGTGCTACACGTGCCAACACAAACGCAAATTCACCAATTTGGAATAGACCGAGTGCGACAGTGAGGGGTATGTCACCGCGGTAGCCAAAAAAATGCGTGATACCACCAAAAATTATCGCCTTGCTTACCGTTACAATCACGACAAATAGCAATATGGTAGGGCTATTTTGCCATAAAAAGAGGGGATTAATCAGCATACCGACCGACACGAAAAAAAGCATACTAAAAATGTCACGGAGTGGCACAATATCACTTAATGCTTGATGGCTATATTCAGAGTCGCTGAGCACCATACCCGCCACAAATGCCCCAAATGCAAACGACAAACCAACAAGATACGTGCCGTAGCCAATCCCTAATCCAATTGCCGTTATCGCCACCAAAAACAGTTCACGCGAACCCCATTGAACGATACGACGCAACAAATAGGGCATAACACGTGTGCCAACTACTACCATCACCGCCAAAAAAACAAATGCGCGTAGGGCAGCCCAGATTAGGTTGTTCATACCATTTTCGATTTGATTGAGTTCAGGCAAAATGAGCATCATCGGTACGACGGCTAAGTCTTGGATGATGAGCATACTAATCATGATGCGACTGGCGAGTGAACCAAGTTCACCTTGTGCCGCAAGGATTTTGAGGATGACCATGGTGCTCGAGAGCGCCACAATCGCACCAGCCCATAACGCTGCGGTGTTGTTCCAGCCGAGCATTACCGTGGCCCACCAGCCAATCAGGATACTCAAACCGATTTGGATGGGAGTACCAATGAAGGCTATCCATTTGACTTTTGCAAGCTTATGAAAGTTAAACTCGAGACCTAACGCAAATAACAACAGCGCTACGCCGATTTCGGCCAAAATTTCGATATCGTGAATCTCGCTTACGGTTGGTCCAGCCGTATATGGTCCAACTATAATGCCGGCCGCAAGATAGCCGATAATCAATGGCTGACCCAAGCGCTGCGCAATCATCCCGCCAATTAATGCAACTATCAAAATTAAGGCAATATCTGCAGCGATTCCCATTTTTTTGATCCTTTGTATGTATACATAATACATGTGATAAGTATATAAAATTACACTATTTTGCTTCTGTGTGGTTGTAAATTACCCGCATATGTAATTATACCGGTTTAATTTGGTGATGGCGAAATGGAGTCTATTTGCAAATAGGTACGACGTATTGTATAGCGCTGATTACGCCGTGCCAATAATGCCGCTTGTGGTGGCGTTAAGCGTGAGGGTACCGACGTTATTGTGGCTACTACCATAGTGCGATTCGTTGCGCCGCAACGAATCGCACTATGGTAGTTCCGCCTAATGCATATTGTTTAATCCAATGGTGCTAACCAAGACGATTGTTTGGGGAACAAAATATCGAGCAATACTTCAGATTCTGCTGACGAATAAACATCTGGGTAGCTGGCTTTGAGCTCGTGGATGGAATGCAACCCAAACAATTGTTGCAAAAAGACATGGGGTGGGTAGCCGGCGGTGCTTTTGCGACTACCATCATTGGCGGGCAGGGTGGTGGCATTGATTTTGCCTTTGGTAAAGGTTAATTGCAAGCCACTGCGATAGAAATCAAAAGTTAATTCGCCGTTGTAGCCGGCCATGGCACTTTGTGACAAACGCCGTTCAAGGGGGGCGACGATGTGTTGGATGAGTTGGGCCACATCGGCGACGCGGATATACCAGGCATAGGGGCGGTTGTTTTTGTGCATGCCTTGTTCGATGATGCGGTATATCGGGTGATCGACCCCCAGCCCAAATTGGATTTGCTCGGGTCTCCCAGTTTTGTTGTCCCAAATCGGAATTGTGTCTGCAATCTGTACCAGTTGACGACAAATCGACGGATAGATTTCGGCGAGTTGGATGTGGGGCTCGGTGCTCAACGAAAAGACACCGATGCTCGATACGCCCCGGACGCGGTTACTCCAGAGTGACCCCACCACTTCGCCATTGGGTCGCGCAATCACGTAGGGGAGCCACGGTTCATTGCCAGTGACGGCATCACTCATCGTGTAGCGCAAATAACTGGCATCGATGCGAGACGTGACCAACATCGGGAGCTGGTTGTGCAAGCGACTACGCTCGCGCTCGTAGAGTATCAGTAGTTGCATGATATCGCTGTGCTGGGCCCGCCGCACCACAAAGGGTTCACTTTGGTCGGCTCCCAGTTTGGGGATGGATTGGACTGGCACCATGCGCGCACCTCCCAGTGCTAGCGCATACTCATAACCGAATTGGCGGTAGTAATAAGGAATCCCAGTAATTCCCTGCATCAAATCGCCACGGGCGGTGCTTTTGGCATGGATGAGTTGGAAGATTTTGCGGATATAGCCACGATTACGCACGTCAGGATGCGACGCCACCAGCTCGGGGCGACCACTGGGAACCGCTACACCGGCGTATTCGAGGGGCATACGCATCAATACGGTTGTGGCGACGATGCGATTGTCGGCGTCGGCCACCACGGCAAAATCGTCGGGGGAACTCATGGGGTGCCGGCCGCTCAGTAAATCGTCGGCATAGGCCATGGTATAGGTGTTGTGTGCACCACTAGTTTCGTCACGAAACACATAGCCGTATAAATCGAGCAATGAATCTCTGTCGCTGGCGTTTGCCCAGCGCAAGGTGTAGCCGTCGCCGAGGTCTTGTTGATAGTGTTGTTCATGCATCTGCATTACGGTGCCTTTTAGTTTGACCACAAAAACCACGAGGGTGTTTTGGGGAAGAGAATCTCAAAGAGTTGACTGGTGTGATTGTCGGCATACACATCGGGACCAAGGGTGCGGAGCTCGCTCAACGAACGCCAGCCAAAAATCTGCTGGGCCATAATCCCTGGCGGGTAATAGGCCTCTGCCTTGCCGAACTCGACTGGAGGCTGCCAATGACTAACGCTGGTGAGTTGTCCCTGTTGCCAGGTCAGCTCAAGGCCACCGCGAAAAAACGACACTTGTTTGGTGCCGCTATAACCCGCCAATGCGCTACTTGCCAGTCGTGCATCAAGTGCCGGTGTGATTTGTTGCAACAGCGGCACGAGATCTGGTACCCGCACGTACCATACATAGGTGTCACTCGCGGTGTGGGGCAAGTAGCTTTTGAGTAGGGGATAAATCACGTGGCTGGTATCGAGCATCAGGGTGGCGGCGGTGACCACTTCCTCACCTGGTTTTTTGTGGAGCACGGGGATGATCGATGGCAAGGCCTGCATCGTCGCCAAGAGGTGATTGGCCCAGACCACGCCGGGTACAAAACCCCAGCCCCGTACATCCATTTCACCTTGCCAACAACACTTGCCGATGAGCAGGTAGCCGATGACGCAGTCGTGCTGATCAACGATGAAATAGGGTAGATTGCCTTCGGACGATACACTTTGCGCCATTGTAAACGCCAAATATTCGGCACTGAGTGGCGTGGTCACCAGTACATTTGGGCGGTGGCGGTCGGCGTCGTACAGGGCGATGAATTGGGGTAGCTCGGCGACAGTCACGGCCCGCAGTGTCACGCTCGGCGCATCAATGGCGAGTGCGGGTAACTGTGCAAACAGCACTTTGGCACCGCCTGGGAAGTCGATCATCCATTCGTAGCCGAATTGTTTGTAATAGTATTCGATACCGGTGATGGCTTGGGCGATGTCGCCGTTTTGGACGCTTTTGGCGTGCAACCAGCGCATAATCTGGCGGATAAAGCCCCGTTTGCGTACTGCCGTATCGCTGACCACTACTTCCGGCCGACCAACAGATAGCGGGATGCCGGCATACGAGAATGGCTGATCCATGAGTCCAGCGGCAGCCACGACGTGGTTCTGTGCATCAACCACCACTGCCACCCGTTCGGGTGGACATAACGGATGTAAACTACTAAGTAAATCACGGGCATAATTGGCGACAATCTGGTTGTCGGGTTCACTATGGCTTTTTTTGAATGAGCGAGCGGCGAGGTTGGCATAGCCTTCGGCATCAGCTAGGGTGCCCCAGCGTAAGGTATAGCCGTCGCCCAAATCTTCGGGATGGAATGGGTACATACAATCCTCTCAGGTGTCAGATTGGTAATTGGCCGTATTTGCCGGCGAGTTGACTAGGGCCAAATTGTGTGCGGGTCATGGTCATCACCACATCGTCGTAGTGTTGGTGATTAAAGACACGGGCTTCGGGTATGCGACCGGTTTCGACAAAGCCCGATTTTTCATAGCATTTGCGGCCACGGAGGTTATAGCTGACATACCACAAATAGATGACGTGTAAATTGAGGAAGGTATAGCCGTAATCGCACATCAAGCGGATGGCTTCGCGGCCATAGCCCTTGCTCCAGTAGTCGGTATTGCCGATGACAATCCCCAGCTCGGCGCGGTCATGGGGGCGGCGGATGTCCATCAAACTGACGGTGCCGATAATGGTGTCACTGTCACGGGCGACGATGGCAAAGTGGAAGTTTTTGTCATCGAGGCGGGTATAGTTGGTATACCAGTCTTCTTCTTGTTCTTGCAAAAACGAACGCCCTTGCATGCCCAAATACGCCGTTGTTTCGAGATTACTCAACCAGTGCGTAATGACGGGGACGTCACTGCGTTGAAAGTGACTGAGATACAACCGTTCACCGGACACGATATGCGGGCGAGTAGTGGTCATGGTGGACTCCTATTCTTCGCCGGCGAGTAGGCGTAAATAGCTGGCATAGCGGGCTGGGTTGATGTCGCCCTGCTCCAAGGCGGCGCGGACGGCACAGTCGGGTTCGTGGGCGTGGGTGCAATTACCAAAGTGACATTCGTCGAGGTAGTCGTGGAATTCGCGGAAGCCGTAGGCCAAGGCGGCATGGTCGATCTTCCAGAGGGCGATTTCGCGGATACCAGGGGTGTCGGCGACGTAACCGCCATTGCCGAGGGGGATGAGTTGGGCGACGGTAGTGGTATGGCGCCCTTTGTTGACGGCACTCGATACATCGCCCACGGCTAGTGCCAATTTGGGATTAATGGCGTTGAGAAGCGAC
Source organism: Roseiflexaceae bacterium UBA965 (assembly GCA_002292925.1). Lineage (GTDB taxonomy): Bacteria > Chloroflexota > Chloroflexia > Chloroflexales > Roseiflexaceae > UBA965. Next base: position 9,682 of record DBCF01000037.1, read on the forward strand.
GATTTACCGACGCCCGATTTACCGGTGACGACACTGACCTTGCCGGGCAACCACGATTGCACTTCGGCGAGGCCTTGGCTGCTGTGGACGCTGGCCACACAGGTGGTATAACCGACGGCGCGGTAGGGGGCGAGGGCGGCTTCGGCTTGCTCTGGGGTGACCAAATCGGCTTTGCTGGCGACGATGCGGGCTTCGATATCGTTGTTTTCGCAGATTACCAAATAGCGGTCGAGCATGCGCGGGTGGAACTCGGGTTGGGCCAGGGCTACCACGATGATTGCCACGTCGACATTGGCGACGATGACGTCTTCTTTGCTGCCGCCACT
>DBCF01000264.1 GCA_002292925.1 Roseiflexaceae bacterium UBA965
GGGGGTATTTTGACGGTAATCGTCCGCGCTTGGCCATTGGCGGTATGGAACTGAAAGCGGCGATCAGTGCCAGTAAATGCTTCTTCAAGGGTGATTTCGACCTTTTGTTCGACATCTTGACCGGCAGCAGCGGCGCGACCACGTGGGTCAACTCCACCAAAAATTGATTCAAAAATATCACTGTAATCGAAACTGCCAGGGCCACCAGCCCCACCACCATACGCCGACCCCGTGGTACTCCCTGCCCCAGGGTAGGGTGATTGGCCACCACTCGTACCAAAGCGATCGTATTGTGCCCGTTTGGTTTTGTCAGACAACACGGTATGCGCTTCGTTAATTTCTTTGAAGCGGGTCTCGGCTTGTGGATTATTGGGATTGACATCGGGGTGATATTTGCGTGCCAATGCCCGATACGCCTTGCGAATTTCTTCTTCGCTGGCATCACGAGGGACACCTAATACTTCATAATAATTACGTTGTGCCATGCCACATGCCTCACTATGTCAGTTGGTGCAACTATTTGTGCCCCAAAGAAGATTCAATCAATTTATCACCATCACACGCTCCACCAGCATCCCACGCAGTACCCATCAAATCATACTCTGTTAAGCCTATGCATACCATCGATACACGTCAAGTAATTCTATATTAGAATTGCATATATATTTCATCATACACCCTGCCCAAATCTCAGGGGAGCCATGATATATCGTTGCATTGCCCCCCACACCACAAACGTAATTCACCACCATGGCCCGCTATTGATCGCGGCAATGCTATTTCATGAGTATCTGCCGGAGCCGGCATCTGGGCATCCAATAGAAACAGCATTGTCGGTGCATTGGCGGGGAGTTGTTGAGCACGATCGGGGTCATAGCGACCAACGTCCATCCCCCGTAACAAATAAACCCCCACATCGCCACTCCGCCATTTGGCTGGCAAATACCACTGCGTATCATGTCTGATTGCGTCTGACTGTGTATGTTGCACATAGCGCACGGCATTGGTTATTTCGCCATCAAATTCCGCATAACTACGGGGGTCCATTTGCCATTGCCAATAGGTACCCGCACTCCATAAAGCGCCCACCAGCATCATGGTCACGACTACCTTCGCACGCCACAGTGGTGATATCGCCTGAACTAACATCCACAATCCGTATGCCACAATCATTACGGTGGGGACAGTTGCTTCGACAGTACGCAAGGCATGTGGCGCATCAACACTCAAAATCCCCGGTGCAATCGCGATGGTGAGGTAGGCGACTAACCATACCGCAGCAACATCACGGCGATACCACAATGCCACGATGCCCACCACAAATCCTAATCCCTCGATGATATTGAGTTGGGGCATACCCATAAAAAAATGCCGCGCATTATCATCACCCACCAGCAAAAACATGCCGGCATAGGCAATCACATTTTGTTGGAGTGCCACCCATAACGGCATACCGGCAGCGACAGCACTACCTGCCAACGACGTTACATCAATTCGTTTCATGTAATTATATGATTGCATGGTGGCATACCATACAATCGGCGCCGCAGCGACTGCAGTAGCCACCAGCCAACTCAACAATACCCGCCATTGTGCCAACCAGCGCCAGCGGTAGGTAGACCAATGGGCAACAATCGTCAATCCCACTACAATCGGCATCAAGCGGGCCGAATGATACCCGAGCGGCATCACACCGGTGGCAAGTCCAGCCCCCACACCCCACACCACCGCACGCCAGCTATTCGGGTGCGTCAGTCCACGCCATATCATGCCGATCGCTAGCAACGTCAAAAACGGTCCTAACGTGGTTGGGAAGCCAATCCGACTCAAACCCATATGCCACAAGAACGGCGCCAACACCACACTCGTCAACAACGCAAACGACTTGCCCCACCACGGATAAAACGCCCAATAAGCCACTACAATCGTTGCACTACCGACGACTGCAGCCACAATCCGGATGGCAAATGCAGATGGTCCAAAGAGCCAAATCGGTAACGCAGATAGATAAAAGTACCCTGCAGGCAGGTTCGCGAATGGACTATATATCATCCAATCGCCATTGAGTACTTGTTGGGCTAAGCCCCCGTGCCGCGCTTCATCACGAAACATCCCCTGTGGTAGCCCATCGAGCCCCACAATCCGCAATAAAGCACCCGCAGTCACCGCACCAACCAACAGCCAAGGCCACCACTGTGGCATCCAATCACTGTCACGGATTGTGGTGCTGGTTGGCATGACAAACCATACCCCGCCCAGCAACACCACCCCACTCCCCACGAAGCCGACACGGAGTAATGTGATTGCGCACAGCACACCCACCACACTTGGCCAGAGTGATAGAAAGGGGCGCCGATAGGGGGCAGCCCACCACATCACACACAACACCATCCCCCACGCCAACCACGACCATGCGGTTGGCATAAACAGCGACCATTGCATTGGCAATACTAGTTGTACGAGCCAAAGTAACGACATGCCTGCCAGCGCAAATCCCCAGTGCCAGCGTTGGCGCTGCGCCAACAAGAGCATGCCAACGCCCAACACCAACACATAACTCCACGAGGCCAACATTTGCCCCACCGCTGGAGCGGTCGTCAGACCCATCCGTGCGATATCAACAACGGTTAACCCCAACATACGGCGGTCTGCGAGGGCCACACCCTCGATTTGATAACGAATCGTCTGATATCCGTCGTGCCATGCTGGTGCTGGTAGCAACAGCCAAATCCGCCGCCACCCTGCATTTAATTTACTTTTGAGCACCACATTGCCTGCGTGGTCTTGCATTTGGAGCGTGGTAATGCTCCCCTCAGGTCGCCCGGTATGCACCCGCAACGATAACAGCACGTCCGATTGCGTTACCCCACCCAATATGCGCAATTCGCCAGTATTAGAAGTCCAGCGTAACGGTAATCCATTGGTCGCGTCGTCATTTTCGTATTCAAGTGGGCCAATATTGGGCAATACCGTGCGAATTTGGGGCATGGTCGCATCATAAAAAAACGTTGCCGGCGCGTGTGTCGCTAGCAACACAAATTGCCCAACAGCCATGCTGAGCAAAATAAGCAACCACTGCCAATATCGTTTTATAAACACAGAAATAACCATATGCATTATGAAATGTATTATACAGTACGGTGATTACTCATTTATACATATTTGCCCGTTGTACTGACAATTCCGCTAGTACAACATATGGCCCCCATGACAACTCACACGATCACACCAAGATTACATTGCACTTCAAAAACGAAATACATCACGCACTATCGTAATCGGGCGTTGCTTTACTTCCAAGTAAATCATGGATAAATAGACACCAATAAACCCTAATGCAGTGATAATAATACCACCAACACACCAAATCGACACCACAAGTGATGTCCACCCAGTTAAGGTGTTTTTATTGACAAGCCAATTAATCACCAAAATAAGTACAGCCAAAAATGCGCTTATTGAAATAGAAAAGCCCACATAAAAAATCCACATCAATGGCGCTTCATATGAAGTCACTGCATTAATGAGGTGATTTATTTTTTTCTTGAGCGTATATGTCGAAGGACTCGTTGAATGTTTTTTGACATTTATCGCAATCTGATTAAACCCGGTAATATGCCATAAGTTGACAATAAATATTTCGCGCTCGTGATGTGAGATCAACGCAGCGACATAGCGTTGGGTCATAAAACGCGCAGTAACCACATCTCGTGGATAATCTGATCGACTAACGATATCCATTAGTTTATAAAACATTGCACCCGATACTTGTTCGAGCAACTTACCACGTCGCACCTGCTGCATACCATATACCACGTCAGCAGATTGAGCCTGTATCACCTCGTAAAACGAAACCAACCATTCTGGTTCTTCTTCGAGGTCGCTGTCAATCAAATACACATAATCACCTTTTGCGTAGCTCAATCCAGTCATCATTGCTTTGTGATGCCCAAAATTACGCGACAAATCCACTACCACCACATTTGGATCTTGCTTGGCTATCGCAATTGCGTGATCACACGAATTATCGGGCGACCCATCATTCACAAAAATAATTTCGTATGATTCAAATTTCAACGCGTCTATTACCGCACACACACGTGTATAAAATTCATCGATATAATTAGTCGAATAATAGAGCGTTGAAACTACCGAAATTTTCATATCCTAACTCCTCAATTATGTAATACATATCACATAGTATCGATTAATATGATAATAACACCCATTACATATCAGCAATACATATCAGCAATACATATCAGCAATTTAGCGACACACAGACACAACCTAATTTCGTCAATCTTTTAAGCCGAAGTACATTATACACGCTGATTGCTCATCGAACAGTGATTTGACACACGCAGCACTCAGAGTGATGCGGTGATTTTGAATGAGACACCGGTAGCAATCTGTGTATCGAGTGGTCCAATTCCTACTTTCCCCAGTTGGCTATTGTAGCCTCAATACGCTTGCGGTGCATGCACAGGAGTTGTTGGTTTACCGTGGCATTGGGATGCATATTGGTACGTTGGATGGCGATTATTTTTTGCATGACAACGAGGGTAATCCGATGATTATTCGCAACGTATTTCACTGCGACAAGTGTGACGGTCACCACTTCACTATCAGGAACATGGGCACGCACGTCGGTCTAGTGGTCAAGCTTAGTCATAGCAGTATCGATCAATACAAAAGTTGTCGTAATCCGAATGGCGTTCATAAAAATCCCTTTCTGATGAGTGCTTAGCAAACACATCGTGTCAGTTTTTTTTCATGAACGTCAACTAGCAATCAGAGTGATATACTTACTTATACTTCCTGAAATGAGGTGTATTTATGGCGTATTATAATAATAGCGAATTAGCAACGCTTGGCTTCAAAAAAGTTGGCAGTAATGTCTTAGTCAGCAAATCAGCTGCCATTTACAACCATCATCAAATTGAGATTGGTGATAATACCAGAATCGATGATTTTTGTGTAATTTCTGGAAGAGTTGTACTCGGTCGCAATATTCATATTGCAGTGTTTTGCAATGTTGCAGGCGGTGAACCGGGTGTCTTTATGCATGATTTTTCAGGGCTTGCATATGGATGTCAAGTTTTTGCCCAGAGTGATGACTACTCGGGTCGAACCTTGACAAATCCCACCGTACCCGATAAATTCAAACGCGAAACTAAGGCAAAAGTTGTAATTGGTAGACACTGTATCCTTGGTACGGCAGTCGTTGTTTATCCTGGAGTCGAAATCGCCGAAGGTACCGCTGTAGGAAGTATGTCTGTAGTTAACCGAAGCACCGAATCTTGGTCGATTTATATGGGCATTCCTGCACGCAAAGTAAAAAACCGCAGTAAACAACTCCTCGAATTAGAGCAACTCTATCTTCAAGAAGAGCAAGATAATCAGGATAAACCCAAATAATTATGTGCACTCTGATTACTCGTTGAGTAGTAATATGACATACTCAATGCACCGCGTGATGCGGCAATCTTGAGTGATACGCCAGCAACAATCACCGAGCAGTCAATAATATATAGCGAGTTGATGCACTGAGCATATTTGACAGTAATTCAGGGAAATATCTAGTCGGTAAATATATAGAGACGGCGATTGAATCGCAAATAGCTTATTAACCCTTATGAATAATACAATTTTTGCATCACCGCGAGTACGATCCAATGGTTATTCGCAACGTATTTTAATGTGACAAGTGCACCGATTATTAAGGAACATTTGCACGCACATCGATCTAGTGGGCAAGTTTAGTCATGGCAGTATTGTTCAATACAAAAGTTGTGCTAATCCAAATCGCGTACCTGAAAATTCCGTTGCAGATGGGTTTTATGCACACATATCATGTCAAAATTTCTCTAGGCGTCAATTAGCAATCAAGGTTATATACAACTATATTGTGCGCTAAACAAATCTTGAAATATACCGAAATAGTGCTAGTGCTATAATCAACAACATCAATGACTGCGCCACTATGTAAACAATAGAAGTTACTGTTCGTAGCCATGAATCGTGTATTAATCTGTAACAATAAAGGATTTTTTATGTCAAACCAACTCCGTATTTTGATTATTGGTGCCCATCCCGATGATTGCGAATTCACTGCCGCAGGGACTGCCGCATTATGGGCCAAACGTGGTGATCGGGTTTGTTTTG
>DBCF01000108.1 GCA_002292925.1 Roseiflexaceae bacterium UBA965
GGTGCGGGTGGCGTGGCTACGGGGTTTGCGGTGGTTGGGGATCTTTTGGCGATGCACCGCGGCGAGCGCGAGCCCGCCAAATAAGTGCACCAGTAATCGCCAAGGCACCCAGCGGCATCAATAACCACGGGAACTCGAAGTGGAAGCGGATGCTGAGGGTGTACATGATGCCGCTAATAATCAATAAACTGAAAAAAAACGTCGCCACACTGGCTTCGATTTGATTGGATGTCATCACGATTCTCCCTGTGTATGCCACGACCTGTGGCGTACACAGGGTATTATAGCGTACAATTTTGTTGTCAGACGCTTTGCATGATGGATGTTGTCAATGCCACCATTTGCTCTCGAAATGCTCCGCACCCATGAATATTTCGTGGGGCGCTGGAGTGAACTCAACCAGCTCTGTCAAGTTCTCGAGCAACGCACACCGGCGTTGTTGATTGGGGCGCGTCAGAGTGGGCGGTCGTCGTTGCTCTATCACTTTGTGCATGCTGCTGGGGCGCTATTTGACCACGATACCATGCGGGCCTACTACATCGACCTCGCCGACTTCCCCGACATTGCCGCAGTGCGTGCCACCGTAGCCGCTGCCTTTACCCAACAACCGGCGTATTGGCAACGGGCGTTACTTGAATTGCCGGCGCCACCGTTGTTGGCGTTTGATAATTGTGATGCGCCCCAACTGGCCGACACCATCGATATCTGGTGGCAAGAACTCTTGCCGGCAGTGCGCCAAGGCCAATTACGCTGTGTGGCGGTGGCGCAGACCCTGCCCCTCACCACCATGCCGTGGCAGACGGTGCCGATGCGGGCCGTCGATGGCACAATGCTGACGGACATAGTCGAGACCCAATTAGGTGATACGGGGTCGCGGCTCGACCGTGATGCGCATATTTTTTTGTTGAAAACTAGTCGCGGCAATGTAGGGCATCTGATGGCGGGATTGCGCTTGTGGTACCACCACCAGCAGCACCCCCAGTTTGATTGGCGCGCCGCCTATACCCAGCTCCCCGCCGCCACCACAGATGCGGCGGCAGCGGTGCTGGTGGCTGATGCCGGTGAATGGATGGAAGTCGAAGAAATTGACTCCAGCACAAACTATGGCACGAGCGCGATAAATGTACCTACATCAGCACCAGCGCCCGCACTCGAATTCCCCACCATCCTCGTGGTGATTGCCATCCTTTGTCTGCTGGCGTTGCTGTGGTGGTGGGTGCAACGCATGAGTTAATGTGCGCGGTACCCACATCTGGTACAGCGGATGTGCTGAAAATAAACGTACAAATTAGTTTGTATACAAGTAAATAATTGATATTTATATGGTGAAAATGCAAATTAATCAATTTTTTTCATGAATATAGACAAAATTTGTATTTTTTGAAAATAATTATTTATTGTCGACAATCCGATTGTAATAGCATCAATTTTATTAAATGCATAAATTAACTAAGGATTTTTATGCAAACGCTAAACGCCAAAAATACTCATTCCTTCATCCGATTGCGTAAAAAATGGGAGAATGAATGTTTGTATAAATACTTTGCACATACAAACCAAATCAGTAACGTGCAACTATGATGTGGGGGTATAGGAGTAAATGTATTGACAATTATATGTAGGTATAGACTTATTTTACGCTATATTATCCTAGTAAAATGAAAGAATAACCGCACATATTATTAGTGGGAATCGACGTCTTTTGTATAATGATAGTTAACTGTTTAGTAATAGTAAATGATTGACAACGTAATGATTAATATTTAGAATTAATCCAGAGAAGAATTAACGTGAGAATAATATGCCAAAATTTCATTTTCGCATTGCATGGCTATATTTGGCTATATTGATAATCGTAACGATTATCGGCTACACCCTCGTTAATATTGTAAACAATTTATCTCCTGCCAGCCAGGCCAAAAATGCCTGGGAAATGGCAAAACTGAGCGGCAGTTATTCGTTTCGCACTGACATTGATCAGCGTACTGCGCCGGTACCAAATATTGGGAATTATGGTCGTCCTGCGCAACACACGCAATTACGCATCGAGGGGCGGACAGACGAAGCGACGCAATCTGCAGAATTAACCTTGACCAACATCACGCCTACCGGCGAATCGCGTATGTATATCCGTCGGGTGCATGGTCGTACCTATGTTATGCGTGACGATGGAACGTGGCAACCTGCATCCGCTGATGCGCTCGTTGGGCAATTAAGTGGGTTGACCTATTTGGCAGGCATGAAGGATGTGCGCTTACAAGGGGCCGTCGGATATGTATTTGACTTTGATGGGAAAGCATTTACCGATCATATTCAACGCTTGCTCCATATGGATGCACTGCACGGCATTACCTACAACGATCAAACATATCAGGCAGCTCAGTCCGAACAATTGCGGTTGAGTAGTGGCAATGGTCAACTAAACATTGATTCTCAAGGACTGCCCAAGCAATTGGTGCTCCAACTGCTCTTACCGCAAACGGCACGTGAGACGGCGACGAATCTTGATATTCGCATGGAGTTTTTTGGATATGCACGGACGGGCCTCGAGCTCCGGGCATTATGGAATCAGCCATTGTTTGTGTTGAGTCGGTATGTGGGCATCGATGCATCTAGCTTGCGGAGCTGGCTGATGGTGGCGTTGAGTTTGGCCGCATTATTGCTCTTGATTTCCATTATTCAGCTGTTTGGGCGGCGGATGTATTTGCCGATTACCATGCTGGTGGTGGCGATGACTATTTATCAGCCATTTAGCAATATCCCCGTGACACAGGCTACAACGACATCATCCAACCATCCCACAACCCCGCCGACCCCACCGAGCAAACCAAGAGTGTTTAACCCGTTAGTGGCACCACTGAATCAGCCTATGGGCATCATGCTCCCGGCTGCGGGGGTAACGAGCCCGAGTAACATGCGGGTCGTCCCTGCGGGGAGATTGCGTGTGGTTGAAGCTGGGACAAATACTGATTGTAGTGCGCTGGTTGAAGACGATAAAACTGCTGATACTGATAGTGATGGTCTCACCAACGATCAAGAGTGTATCTATGGCACATCGCTTACACGCTCCGACACTGATAATGATAATCTGAATGACCTGCAAGAAATCCGGCTAGGAACGCAACCTACCCAACTAGATACCGATAATGACGGGCTGTCAGACTCTATAGAAGTCACCGCCCCAACCACTATTGACGGGAATGCCTATTATTCATCACCATTTGTAAATGACACCAATAACGATGGATTTAGTGATGGGGTTGAATGTGCAGAACGATTAAAAAGCGCGACCCCAACTGCAGCGTGTTATGACACTGATAGCGACAAAATCCCCAACTTCCTTGATAACGACGACGACAATGATGGCGTACCCGATAATACTGATTTGACCCCGCTCAACAACAGCACCACCGTGTTTGGCGATGCCAATCCATATGGTTTGGTCATCAATGGGTTGCCGGCCAACAACAAACCGGTGACGCTGGAGCTACAAATCCGACCCACTGATGCAAAATTACTCTATGCCAATAATGCGATTTTGGACTGGCCAAGCAACGATAAAAACGGGCGTATCCAACGGACAACCGATACGACATTTGCGACCACGACCAGTACAGATATTGTGACTCCAACGGGGAGTATCAATCCGCTTGCAAACGACACTGCGTCGCAAAACGGCGATATCAAGGTCACCGCACTCCTCGAAATCCGGATTGATATTAGTAATGTGAGCAATGGTGATTACGGAAATTTGCCCGTATTACCATGTAAGTCGACCAATACGTGTGCGGCCGATCAATCGCTTCGCCCGAGTTGGATTGACACTACCAAACTTGCCCCATATGGGATTAGTGTGGGGTGGAGTTATGATACTGAAGGTATATCAAAGACAACTGAATTGACGTTGAATGTGCCACTATCTACGGTTACTGATGATAGTGGTACGGCAGTCGCCTATAACGCCATCATGTATTATGCCAATAATCATGTGTGGGGCACTTCACATAAATATCGTTTGCAATGGCTTATTTCGTCGCTGCAAAATCAATGTACCGAAACAGATGCGGCTTGTGATGAGAGTAACCGCGCAGAAAAAATAAGCCGGGTGCATTCATACTATAGCGATTGGAAGCTTGCGGGGATTACAGCGACCGAACAAAGTGGCGTAGATGCTGCAATTATCTACGAAGACACGAGTAAATCTGGCGTAATTGATGCCCAGAAGCGCCGTTTGAGCATTGCCCAAATCACTAAAGCATTGCAAATGCATTATCTCAATACGCCCTATTTAAATGTGACTGATAGTAACCCGCAGAAATCAATTGTGGGAATATTTAATAATAATGCCAATACAAACACGTATGGTATCGATGGTACTGCCACGAAAGTATATACGACGAGTTACCCCACGGATAAAGACTTTATCAAAATCTTGGCAGAAGTGCCCAAACTCCTCAATGCGAATTTGTGTGCAACAAATAATCAAGTCAACTGTAGCAATGTGAATGGCGTCAATACGCCCAATACGACGGCCATGACTGCATGTCAAAACAATACCTCGGTGATTTGTCGCCCCGGTATGATTGTGATGAACGAAGTGCGCAGCCGGCAGGCAACATTCGATAATGCCACCACACAGTTGGCGTTTTCGAGTGATATTGTTGTTGGCGCGTCACGCATGTTTTATGGTCAGATGTTTACGGTGAGTGCTGGGCAGTGGCAGGCCTTTAGCCAGAGTGATTTGGTGAGCGAAATTGCCATTGCAGAGGCAAATATCCCGGCGCCAACGGTATCTCCTGACGCAACGCTCACATTGCCAGAATGGCAAACCTATTTCCGATTATTTATTCAGAGTTATATTGCTTCGTTTGCTCAGACCAATGTTGCCCTGTTTATGCAGGGTACTGCGGACGCCCTCGCAAATAAACCACCAGGTACTGAGGTAATCCCGCTCAATGCAACGTGGAACAACGAAATTGTGCAGTTGTGGAGTATGTGGGGATCGATTATCGAACAAAGTACGAATGATGACCCTGAAAATCAAGCGCAAATTGATGATACTGGTTATGCATCAAATAGCGTATCCAAACTCGCGGATATCATGAAAACTGTTGCTGAGTTTAATGTTGAGGCAGAAAACTCATTTGGGGCAAACAGTTCAACGGCGATTGCCGGGTTAGGGATAGCGGTGGCGATGGCCTCGCTGGCTATTTCGATTGCGCAACTGAGTGGGTCATTGACATCGGATGAAGACACGCTCATTATCAACAATACTTTGGGGGGAGTTAGTCTGGTATTGGGGATTGTGGCACTCGTGCAAGCTGTAAATGAGTTTCGTGCCGTGACCACTGTTGCGACTACGGCAAGTACTGCTGCCACCACCGCGGCTACCACGGCTACGGCGGTGAATGGTGCGGCAAAAACCACCACCACCTTAGCGAAATTTGCCAAGGCGTGTGCAATTGTGGGGGCTATCATCGCTGTTGCGGCGACATGGGTGGTCGCAGGATTTGCGATTGCCAATGCCAAATTTGCCTATCAAATTGTGAATGCCGTCGCATCGGCAATTGGCATGACGATTGCAATCGTCGTATTAGCCGTGATTAGTTTTATTCCGGTAATTGGCCAGGTGATTGCAGCGGTTGTGGCGGTGCTCGATGGTATTGCGGCCATTGCCTGTGCAAATTTATCGACACGCCAGCTACGGAGCACTGCTGCCCAATGGTTATGTGGCGGGATTACTGGACTCCTCGCTAACTTCTTTACGTTCTCCAAAACATCAGTACTGGTTGATTCAGACGACATATATTCGCATTATCGCAAAATTGATGACAATTCAGCGCTCCAACATAAAATACAAGGATACGTAAAGGATAATGCCTTTGACTATACGCTGAAAGTTACCGATCACATCGAAAAAATGCCCTTTCCGGCTGCCTGGCAAGCGCTGTTTTTCTTTTGGCAATGGAACGATGATATCCGAAAAACATCATATCGCTATGCATTGGGAACAAGTGATGTCGATTTGCGTGGTTCATTTGATGTAGGTAGCGACTTTAACAATTGGGTTGCAGATAATGACACAATCGTTACTGATGACGAAACCTATACCTATACCTATAAAAAAGATGTTAATTTATTGGTGCGTCAACCATTTGCGACAACAGGCATCAATCAAAAATTACCAGATTTATATCTTTCGAAAGCCTATAAAGTACGTCAGCAGGTTTGCTTTACCATCCCGCTTGTGTTGATATTTATTTTCATTCCGATTCCAGTCTGTTATTTACGCACGCACGATGCCAAAGAAGATGGACTCGCGGTATATCAGTCAGATAGTGTGATTAATGACATTTTCCCGACGACCATGGATGGCTTTATGACGATGAAGCCAGGCGTGGCGACGGGACGGTATACCTTTGCTTGGAATGATACTGCGAATTCCATCAAATTCCCTGATTTTGTTGATGCCGATAATGATGGTTTGACTGCCGCAACCGAAGTCGGTTTGGAAAGTAATGATAGTAAATTTGATACCGATGGTGACGGGATTAGTGATAATCGCGAAAAATTACTCCAGACCTCACTGAAATATGACGATACTGATGGGGATGGCTTGAATGACTATCAAGAATTGCAATATGGCACTGACCAAAACAAAACCGATACCGATGGTGATGGGTTGCGTGATGGTGAAGAAATTGTCCGTGTCGAATGTACATCTGTGGGGCTGAATTGTCATCGGGTGGGTGGCTGGGATGTGACCTACTTCATTGAAAACCGTGGTACACCCCAAGCAAATCCCTTGGTGACGTGGGTGCAATCAGATCCCCTCAATCCGGATGCCGATAGTGATGGGCTCATCGATTTGCGTGAGCGGATTCTCGGGACGAGCCCTTTTGCCAAAAACAGTGCCGATATCGTGGGATTCGAAGATGTCAAAATTCACGATGCCTTAGCACCGCAGATGTTGTTGAATTTCGAAGACTCCACCGGTTCTCGCCTGATTACCACGGCAAATGGCACTGATAATGCGCCGGTGAGTTGTAGTAATAATATAACGGTAGCGGCTGATACCATCGATAGTCGGACGACCAATGCTGCCATCTTTGGGACTGGTGGCTGTGTGGTGACCAATAGTGCACCTGTGACACAGTTTAGTGTGGCAATGTGGGTCAAGTCTGCCACGGCAAACAGTGATTATTTCTTCCAATCCAATAATATCAATATTAATGTCAATGTGAATGCAGGAGCACCTCCATCACCGCGAGACAATACGGTGGTATTAACGAGCAGTGGCGTTTGGACGCATATTGCCGTGGTCTATTATGGTGATTTTTATATCATTTATCAAAACGGTGTTGAAACCACTCGTTTCCGTGCGGATGCATACAACACGCTCGGTGATATAACGATTGGTGCAAATGGGGTGAACCTCGACGATGTGGCGGTGTTTGGTACGGCACTTACCCCGAGTGAGGTATTGAGTGCCAAGCGGGCTGATTTGTATCAAGCGCGCAAAACAGATATGGTACTGCGTCCGGGAGATCGTATTAGTACGCGCACGACGATTAGAAATAAACTTCTTGGCCGCGATTTACAAGGATTAGCCTTTTATTCGGTGATGGGCTCGCATACGCCGGTACCCAATAGCAACTTGCAAAGTTTTGCGGTAGCTGCCGATGCAACCACCCAATCAGAAACAACCTTCCTCGTGCCAGGGAGATTGTTGCCGGGCACGGGAAATAGTGTGTATGCCCAAGGGTGTGTGTTTTCAAATAATCTACTCTGTCTAAAACTCGACGATACGGTGGCAGGGACTGCCAAATCATTTAGTGATTTGTCTGCCAATGGCTATACCATTCGCTGTGATAGTGCCTATTCCGGCAGTACCACTTGTCCTGTTTTGAGCAATGGCGCATGGGATTTTCCGACAAATACCACCGCAAAATTACAATTACCCACGTCAATTACCCAAGAGTTATCAAGTCACGACTTTAGCGTGGGGATGTGGGTCAAGCTGACTGCCCGCCAGATAATTGAAACGCGGAGCTTGTTGAGTAGTACTGGTTTGCGATTGGGTTTGACCAATAATGTGCCGAGTTTTGGGGCGGCCAACACGTTGTCTGGCGCGACTGCAATTACTGATCAAGCGTGGCATCACCTGGCCTATCGCCTGCAAAACAATCGGCGTGCTATCTATGTCGATGGTATCCAAGTTGCCCGTGATAGCGTGGCAATTACGCCGGTGACGTTGTCAACGGAAAATCCGCTGTATCTCGGTGCTGATAGTAGCAATAATCAAGCAGGTGCCTCGATCCGTGATGTGCAAATCTATGCGACGGCCTTGACAGACACGCAAATGGCGGCGTGGGGGCGTAATTGTGATGACCCCTTGCTGGTGACCTGTATCACCCCACAAAGTGAAACTGTTGATGCCTCGGTATATGGCGGCGACCAACAGCTTGGTGTGACATATGCCAATAATGCCCATACATTTACTGCAGGATACGTCAACCTATTCAACAACCACAATTTCACATTGCTGGGGCAATTTACGGCGACGGATGCCTGTAACAATCAAACGGTGTTCTCTGCAACAGCGAATGCAGGGCAACAACTAGCCATCACATACAGCCGCAAAGATGACCTGGCCTATAATCCATGCCTAGCTCAAGTGAGATATGCCAACTGGGTTAAAACGTTGTCTACGCCGTTGCTTGCCAATCATACCTATGTCATCGCACTCACCAATCAGGTTGACCAGAATGTAAAGGGTGCCATCTACGAAAGTACTAGTAGTACGCCAACGTCGACGTTCGATCATGCAGTGAGTTTGGCAACGGGGAATGTATTAACCAGCATCGTTGATCCCATCACCGTACCAGCCGGTGGACTCAGTCATGTCCGATTGTATGCAGACGCGATTGATGATACGACAGTGGCAGCCATGGCAGGGTATCTGCTGAACAATCAGCCGAGTACTGCCATGCAACAGCCGCCGCGGAGCGACACGTTGACGGTCCGGAGCGAGGCCCGGGCCAAGGTCATCCAGACTGATACAAACTTCGAACGTGATCCATTAGGGATTTCTAGTAACTTCCAATTGGCGTTTGATGAGCCAGCGTTAGCAACGACCTTTCGAGACGTCATTTCCACAACCAAGCAGTTTAGTTGTGTTACTGCCACATGTCCGCTATCGGGTGTGCCAGGGGTGACGGGCAATAGCCTGCTGTTTGTCAATACGGTGACAAATCAGTACGTGTCGAGTAATGATGCCCAGTTGGATTTTTTCAATAAAGATCTCACGATGGATTTTTGGATAAAACCACTAGCGTATGGTGCGGCACTCATCAATAATCAACGTCTTGAAGTGCTTATTGATGCGGATGGCTACATCAATCTCAAACATGCGTATTGGGAATTGCGTTCCATTAGTCAATCTACATTTCGTTGGCCGGATACCGCACTAAAAAGTGCCATACCGGTACCGCAGGGGCGATGGACGAGAGTGACGTTCAATATAGAAAAATCATATAAACAATCAAATGTTACTGAATCGATTGCGATTAATGGGGCAGATTCGACGACGCGTAACGTGGCGAGCAGTACATATACGAATAAATCACGTGATCGAGATTCAGAATTTTTGTTAATGAATCTCGGCTATGACTATCACGGATATATCGACAACGTGACGATATCCAATGATATGGCGTCGCCGAGTGCGAGTAGTAGTCGCCCATTGACGGTGGCCCCTACCTGGGATTTACGGTTCGAAGATTACCTGTCCACCACCAGTATCATGACGGATAGCAAAGGTGTGACCAAATCAGTCACGCTTGGTTCCGTGATTTTGCCCGAAAACAATAGTACCCGTAGCGGGATTGCGCGCTATCAGGCGGCAGCATCGTGTATCGGGATTACGGCATTGCCATGGGCTGCCTGCCCGATTGTCGATGTGGTTGGTCTGGCGGGTTTGGCTACGACATTTAATGGCACAAATACGCTACTCAAAGTGGCCAATCCGCAGTCAGTTATGGACAGTATCAAAAATGGTGGCACCGTACAGCTTATCCTCAAACCGCAAAACCAGGATAGTGTGGGGACGGTGCTGGCATATGGTGACTGGGCGAATGATGCCACGAACGGCCTGAAAGTCACCGTAGGTACCGACAGCAAAGTTACCGTGCGAATCGGGAGTAACAGCTATACGCCAGATACGGCGCTCGTGCCCACTTGGAATGTGATTTCGTTTAATTTTGGTGCAAGTGGCTTTACGTACTATCAAAACGGCAATGAAGAAACAAACTTTACGTCTGCCAGTACGTCAATTACAAATAGTGTATCGTTTAGTACAAACGCCAGTTGGCAATTTTATTTGGGTGGCAATCCGAGTGCGACCAACGCTACGAGTAGTGCAAGTAATTTATTTAAAGGTGGTATAGACGACATCACCTTCTTCCCAGGGGTACTACCGAGTTATTTGATGTTTCAATCGGCACGCTTGCAATCGGCGTTGGGGATGGTCAAAAAAGAATTGGGGAGCTTTACTGTTGATGCTGATGCGCCGACTGCGGTCATTTCGAATCCGGAATATGCATCTGCCAACGGCATGCAATTCTTGGTTGATACGAGTGATCCTACGTCGTTGATTGATGCGTTGACGGTCAATATCGTCAAATATACCGAACCAAGTTCGCGTGTGTTGCTTACGAGTGTGCCTATTTGTAATGAACAACCGGTGAATGACCCGCGCAATGTAACCTATTGTCCGTTTGAATCCAAAACTGTGGAAGGACGATATGATTTACAGGCCACGACCCAGGATGCGGTCTACAATCAAGGGGTGAGTGGCCCAAATAGCATTGGGCATGGGACGTTTTTTGTGGATACCACGGCGCCTACGCTGACGCTCGTCCGTGTCCCCACATATACCACCACGTTGCAAGAAGGCACCAATAAGCAACTTTTGACCTTACACATACTCGCTACTGATCCTGCGTTGCGTGATTCGGGGAGCCCGAGTCATCGTGGGGTTGGGGTGAAATCGGTAGAAGTGAACTTGCAGAGTTTGAATGGGCAGTCAGTCGCCGGCTGGCAGTCAGCGACCTTGTTGACGAGTTCATTGGTGACTGCCACAACCGTTATTACGAGTACATGGGAAAGTCAATTCGCCTTGCCGGCCATTCCCAATGGCTATTATTTGGTGCAAGTCCGGAGCAAAGACCTGCTCGATAATGCCATGGGCTTCGATAGTAGTCAGCTCCAGTATGTGGCTGGGGCGAGTAATCCGATTGAGGTCGATGGCGCTCCCCCGCACGATGTCATCGTGAATCCATCACCGCTCACCGAGAATTTGTATATCGTTGGCCCAAGCACACTTGAAAACAGTACGCTGGTTGGGCGAGTATCAGATATTTATGATGGTCGGGTGGCGCTCCAACATAATTTGTTGGTCAAACTCGATTTTGATACCGTTAATGGAGCGAAATCATTTGATAACCGCGTCAATACGCGCTATGTGAGCGACTGTGTCAATTGTCCTACAGTCGCAATCGATAGTCAGCTCAATAACCAATTGGTGGCGCGTTTTAATATCGATGGTAATCAACAATTTATTACTGCACATAATGCAAATAATCTGTTTAATGACCTCTTTACGGTGGCGATGCGCATCAAAATAACCGATTCTGGCACACTGTTGAGTAGTGGCAACGCCAATAATCCACGGTTACGCATATTTGCTGAGCGTGTCACTGCCAATACCTTCAAAATCAAAGCGTTCCACGGCAATACATCGCTATCAAGTACCATCGTCAATGCCAACACCTGGTATGGGCTGATTTATACCGAATCACAACAAGTGATGAGTCTCCAATGGGGGAATGCAGACTACAAGACGGGGTGGTCCGACAGTGGTATCATCACCAAAAGCCTTAAATTGGCTGCCACCCCCAATCAGGGTAATGATTTGTTGATTGGGGCGACTCAATCAAGTACGAGTAACAACCTTGTCGAAGACTACTTCCGTGGCTATATCGACGACGTGATTATATCGAATGACTACTTGACGGCCAATGATTTGGTCGGGAATAGTATTGCCCGTGGTGCCGGAACGCTTACCCACCAAACACGGTTGGCGGTACGTGATGACGGATTTGCCGATGTCGATGGATTGGCAGCGCTTACGGACTTTTTTATGCCAGTCAACCAAGCCAAGCTCCCGCTTGTCGATGTGATGAATTCACGCAAAAGTGCGTTGTGTAATGGCGAATTGACATCTCCCGTGTCGACGTGTCCGACCATCACGCAAGGCTTTACCAGCAATGCCATCAGTTTTGCCGACGAAAACCAAGGTGTGATGTTGGGGTATGCAATTACTCAGAGTGTAAACTCAACGGTAACGTATGGCCTGCGGGTCCGGATTCCAACCGATACGACCAGTGGGCGGATTGCCACAATTGGGAATGATTTACTCGCATTGAATGCGTTCGTTGATTATCAAGCTAATCTCGGGCAACTGACTACCACAATCAGTGCGACGAATGGCATTACGTCGGTGGTGTCGTTAGAAATCGTTGATGACCAATGGCATCAATTGACACTTGTGTCGACTGCCGATAGCACCACCACCCGATTCAACGTGTATTGGGATGACCAATTGATTGGTACGACGGCAGCAGTGAGTGGGCTCTTTACCAACGCTGCTATTTCGGTGGGGGCAAGTTACTATGGTCGGGCTGCCACAAGTGCCATGGTTGATGATATCGGACTATTTCGCACGGCATTGAGTCTGACGCAGATTCGCACATTGGCATTTGGATATGACCCCGTCTATATCGAGACCTTTGACGAAATGAATGACAATGCGACTGGCACGGTGCTAGACGCATCGTTGTTCCAGCAACTGACAAGTTATACCGATGTCCAGATTGGGACAGGGATGGTAGGCGCAGGTTTGTTGTCACGGCAAATTTCACAAACGGTTATTCATCGTGATGACCGTGGTTTGACGATTGTCGAACCCAATCAGCCTTGGGCGTTATCGCTCTGGCTGAATCTCGCCAATGCCAATGCCACTGGTACGATTTTGCAGAGTACCACGCCTTATGCCTATGGTTATACGTTAGCGCAATCAGGGAATTACCTGACATTTAGTCATGCGGGTGCGAGCGTAATCGCAAATACGGCTATTACTCCCAATGTGGCCATCCATGTCGTGATCAACAGCGATGGCAGCACGATGCGGATGTACATGAATGGGGTATTGGTAGGGAGTCAAGCGGTGGGGACCGACATGCTGAGCACGCCGCTCTTCAAGGATATACCCACCACTGCTTCTGCATCGAGTGGAACGGCCAACAATGCCAATGATACGAATAATGCGACGGTATTTACAACTGACGCAGAAAACGATCCATGGTGGCAGGCCGATCTGGGCAGTAGCCAGCAGATTGATCGGATAATAATCCGCAATCGTACAGACGGAGTTGCGACTAATCTGCATAATATGCATGTACTCATTGCAGATACGGCGCTTGGATATGCCGATGCCGATCAGGCAAATTGGACGCAATATATTGCCAATCAGATTGGCGCATTCGTGGTATTGACGTTGCCCCCTGGGACAACTGGTCGGTATGTACGATTGCAAATCGAAGGCACCAACGAGACATTGGCGCTGAGTGAGGTCACCATCCAGCGCGCCCCGGTGGTGACGATTTCGAGTGCGATTGCAGATGTCGATGATGTCCGTGTGTATCGCCATGCGCTGACACCGACAAATATTACGCAGTTGCGCATCATGGGTTGGCAAGATAGCACATTGACTCCTCGTCAAGATGGATTTGATTGGAGTAAAAAAATCGATGACAACATCGAGGTTGATGCCACCATTCAAAGTATGACCGTTGACCAATTAGAAAATTCTCGGGCCAACAACATCGGTGAACAAACATTGTGGAGTGGGCTCATCGATACCTTGCCACCCCGGATTACCAGTAATGAACAACAGATCACCGATACCGAACAATATAGTTATACGGTGAGCATTGACGAACACAACCCCAATCTCAATCTGTTGCAGACGCCGTGTGGGGCGCGACTAGATTATGCCACCTCATTCCCCAATTCATTGGGCTATCGTGCCCGTAGTAGCGGCTTTGATGCGTCAATTATGGCTACCACGCACCTTGACGGTGGCTGCATATTGAGCAATACCCCTGATGTCGTGAAACAACTCACGGAATCGATTAATGCCACGACGAGTATGGTTTTTGGGAATCGGTATGCATATGTCGGTGATGTCAATCAAGTAAATGTAGTAGATGTCCAAAACGCCACCAATCTTATTCAAAGTAATGCCACAGTCGATGGGACGGTGCAAAAGTTGGTGATGAGTCGCAACAAAGATCGCCTCTATGTCGTGAGTACCACGATACTACCGGATTCGCGGGCAACGGTGACTATTTTTGATATTGCCGAAAATAGTATGGTGTTGCAACGCCGTGGCAGTGTGGTGATTTCATTGACGACGAATCAAACGGTGGCGGCAAGTGCATTGACTAGTAGCTTTGATGGCAGCACCCATAGTGATCATTACTTGTTGGTGATGCTCAATACTGCTACGACCCAACAACTGATTAGTGTACAAGTGGGCAATCCCGACCAACCAACCCAACTTACCACGACGACATTGAACACCCCGAGTGTTGATATGTCGGCAAGTTACGATGTCGTCGCTGTGGCTCAAGGTGCTGTCGGTGTGCAGATATATCGGGTAAACGATGATGGCACCATGACTGCGCTCATCGCGGTAGCACCCCCAGGATATAGCAATCGGGTCATCATCGATGATAAAAAACTCATCATCGTCAATGATGATGAGCCATTGTCTACCACGGCAACCTCACCCAACACCATGAATATCGTGCCGTTAATTGATACTATTGTGAATACCCAAGCCCAAGTCTATCAATTGCTCGAAACCCGGGGAAGTTATGTGCCGGTGGTCCCGACCGATACCGAAGATAGCACCGTCTATCGCATCATTGATATTGCGTCCTATTTAGCAAATGATATTGTGATGATGAGCCGTGACATGAGTGATAACACCAAATCACGGTTGAGTATTGTGAGTACTGATGGCATCACGCCTACATTGCGGAGTGATGCGGTCATCAATCAAGCGAATTTGCTCCGAGTGGTAACCAACAACAACAACATATTGACGCTCGCCACAGATTCCCGCACCGCAGGATTAACGGCCTTTGTGGTGAGTGATCGGCGCCTAGCGACGCAATTGTGTGACCAAGCTGGCAATTGCAATCTCGGCATGGCATCGACGGTTGACCCATTGCCTGCGCCGAATAATATTTCCATTGTGAATTTGACCAACGCCTACACGGTGACGACTCCGCTGGTGACCTTCCACGCCGAAGCGCCCACCGGGGTGCGTCAGATTCATGCGCAAATCGATAATAGGGTTCCCACCCAGGTCTGGACACAAGCGACAAGTGCCGGGCTCCCCAAAGTAGAAGAAACCTATGTATTCCCGGCAATGACACAAGGGAATCATACGATTCGTGCCATCAACACCTACAACAATACCTTGAGTGCGGTAGCCGAATATTATGCCCCTATCACCACCACCCTCCCACTCGCAGACGTGATGCATCCCCTGCAAAAAAGTCTGGCATGTGCGCCAAATTGTCCAACCATCAGCGCCAATACGTTGACATTTACCCAAACCAATACCATTGACATCAACCACAACATTAGCCAAGTTGATGGGACGGCCAAATTGTTGAGCATGAAGCTCAAAATCCCAGCGTCGGCGCCATCGGGACGGATTGTGAGTGTATTGCCAACAGCGGCGACAGCGACAGCGGCGACAGCGCTGGCGTTTTGGTTTGATTATGATGCAGCCACCCAAGAAATCGTGGCGACAGTCCGGGATACGATTACCACCACTGCACGATTTAGCTGGCCTGACGACCAATTCCATCAATTGACGGTAGTGGCCAACGCCATGAATAATGCGACGACGTTTAATTTGTATGTTGATGGTGTGCAACAAGAGGCGCTCTCGTCATCTACAGGGAGGCGCTTCACCACCGCCAAGGTTGTTTTTGGGGCAAATGGGGTGTATCCGGCACCTACCGGTATGGTGCTCGATGATGTGGCACTGTTGTCATCCGCTGTCGCCGTAGACGAAACCATCGATTACCGTACAGCGGTAAGTGATGTAGCATTGCCGTTGATTGATGAAATATTTGACAAAAGAAGTAGTTGTACCACCTGTCCGACGATTGCCAATGGCACCTTGACATTCCCAAGTAGTAATAATCGGATTAATCTCGGTTATGTGTTGACACAACTTCCTAGTACGGCCAAATCAATTAGTATGCGATTAATGGTAGATAGCGCGACTGCCACTGGGCGGGTTGCAACACTCCAAAGTAGCAATTCTAGTGCCTTGAGACTGGGGATTGTCTATGATCAGAGCACCAATAAATTAATCGCTACCGCTGCGGCAAACGGCACTACCCAAAGTGTCACCACCACCACAACCTTGGTTGCGGACACGTGGGCGACCCTGAATGTACTCGCACAAACCACCGACAGCACCACCACGTTCGAATTCTCACTGGACGGGGTTACCGTTGGCACGATGGCATTGCCAGGACGATTTACCAATGCGGCCTTATCACTCGGTGCGGTATTACCCGCCACTGCCGCAACGGGCATGACCATTGATGATATCAGTGTGTCGAATCCGGCCATTGCCAATAACGAAACCGTCGCAGTCAACCAAATTACTGCATTGATGTCGGGTGATGTGATTACACCGTACACCATAACTACCCCTGTTTACGACTTTTTTGTGGATAGTGGGAACCCCCAAATCCAATTGATTGACACCGTGGTTGGTCTGAATCGTGTGATTGATGGGATGACTGTGGCAACAATGGTGATTACTGATGTCAGCGATTTGGTTGACTTACAGATTACCAATACCAGCACCAACAGCCAGATTCCTTTTTCGATAGACCAAAACAATCGCAATCAAACCAACGTGAGGGTTTTTTATCCTGAAGCAATGTTGAATACGGATTTATTGCCCTTAAAAATAGTTACCACCGATAGTGCCCAACATACGACTACGTTTGTGGGTTCTGTCATCATTGACAATGATGCCCCAGTCATGCAAGGTGGGGTTGTCAACGCCAAAATCAATGGTGTCAAAACTGCACTCAGCGATAACACCACCATTACACGCACCAACGACCTTGATTTGCATTTGGCGTGGTCAAGCCTCACCGATCGCGTGGCGGTTACATTAACCCAATTCGAATACACCAAACAAACCATTACGAGCACGGTATTTGTGAGTACGACGCAGATACTAGGTGCGCGGACACCCGCAATCGCTGCGCCCGAAGGCAGTCGAATTGTTCCCAATATGCGCCTCCGTGACACCATGGGCAATGAAGGGGTGGTGCCACTCTCTGTCGTCTATGTAGATAGTGCAGTTACCCCCGATTACACCCAGATTAGTAGTAATGCGAACGATGTATATCGCGGTTGGTTGCAAAACGGCTGTGCGGCACTGGGGCAGAGCCCCGATCAAACGCAGCGCTTTGCGACGACTTGGGATGCCAATGCGTTGCGTCTGAATTGGCAGGGGAGCGATTGGAATGTCGATGGGGATTTGTTTGTCTATTTGGATACCGTCGCTGGTGGTACGATTACCCCCTATATTCCAAGTAAATTCAATCGGGTATTGAGCGATCAAGTTGCCACTGGCGATGCATTTGTAACCCTCCCTATCGATATGGCAGGGCGCACATCAGCCGCGGGTACACTTAGCCTCTTTATGAATAAATGGCAACAACAGTTCCGTGATGTGCTACGTGATGGCCGGTCGAATAGCGCTGTGGAAGGTGCAGATTACGCAATTTATATGGGGCGTAACGACACGATTGCCGTGTTGCGTTGGGATAGTGGGAGTGATGCGTGGGTGGCAGTCAACGAATCCCCCATCATGAAATATAGTGTGGTAAACAATATCAAGCAGACCGATATTCGGGTGCTGTTTAGCACGATTGGCTATAGCGTGGGGAGCCCAGTGGGGATGGTAGCCTTTGCCAGTAAAGAAGATTACTTGCTCCCGTGGGCCACCTTCCCTGCCAATAACCCTACCAAGAATAGCTTGGGGACAAACAAAATCACCATAACCCCCTTGCTGAATGGATATAGTTGGGCATCACTCGGTAGCGGGGTATGTCCGCGTACCGCCGCCCGCAATCCCGATACCACCCAAGTGCTGGCCAGTCTGGCGAGTAATCCAAGTGGGGTGTCAACCCGCGCCGTCAATGATGTGTTTGTGAATACCCAGCCAGATGTGATTGCCGAAGCGATTGATCAGACGAGTGATATGTGTGCCCAATTGGCGACTGATCCGTGGTGCAAAACTGTTAGCCAGCTTGCTGATACTGCCGCTGCAGGTGCGGCACTTATCCCCCAATTGACAAACGATCTCGTGACCCAACAGGCTCCAGTCGTCGGCAAAAATTCACTGATAACCTATACGTTGCAATTGCAAAATCAGAGCGATAAACCGACCAAACGCATGTATGGAATTGTGCGAACCTATGGGGGGATTTGGCTGACCGGAGCGATTAATCCCAATGCAACGAATGGCGTGTATGACGGTGGGCGCTATGATTATCACACCGTGACAGTCCCCGAATATGCCGACTTTCAGGTGCTCAAAATCGAAAGCATTCCGGCTAATAGTAGTCGTAGTATAAGCGTCACCGCCAAAGTTGATCCACTCAAAGCGCAATCATCGAGTTTCGATCGTCGGAACACCAGTAATGTCGCCAAAATCGATGTGCGATTAGTTGATACCGCCGCCGTAACCAATACCAATTCGCTGGCATGGTTGACGACGGGGCGTACCATCGAATGGGTGAATGCTGGCCTGCGCATCGATACCGTCGCCCCCAGTCAAATGAAACCAGATAATCAATTGGTGGTGGGGACGGGAATCGTGCGCTTGACAGGGAATGTAGTCGATGATTCGGCAGTGCCCATGGTCATGCTCGAATACACGAGTAATTTGAGCCCCAATGTGAGTGGTGTGAATTGTGGCGCTGCAGTGACCGGGCGTTGGAGCTGTCCAATCATGGTTCCCCGTACTGCGACAACCATTAGTTATCGGGTACGCTCTGGTGATCAATATGGCCAGATGAATGGATGGAGCGCATGGTATCGTAGCAGTGTCGACCGCGATAAGCCAACGTTTGTCCTCGATGCGCTTTCGGATAGTGCGCTGAATGCGCTATATGTGGGTGGGAGTACGATTAACCTCAGTGGGGTATTGACGGATAGCACGACGACGGCCGCGATCCAGTTTTGTGATGAACAACAAGCCGATTGTCGTACGATTGTGCCGAGTGATAATGCGCTTACTCAGACCGCAAGTTCCACAACCAGTGTGACCAGTCCGGTGACTGCTATCGCTGCCAATCCATGTAATGCCACCGCTTTTGATGCCTATACAATCTATCCCATCACTGTCACCAACGTGGCGGATGGCCGAGTAGCAACAGTGACATTGCGTACGACACTAGCGCATGCGGCAGCCCAAGATATCGATTTGTGGTTGCAATCTCCATCGGGGACTCGCGTGGCCTTGTTGACATCGACGCGCAATCAAACCACAAATGTGCGTGCGACGTTTGACGACAGTGCCACGCGTACCACGCAAACTATTAGTGGCACGGTTGCGTTGAACAGTGCATTTGCAATTGTCCATCCTGATGGCGAGCTCTCCACATTTACCGGTGAGGCGGCAGCGGGGACATGGCGGTTGTTGGCCTGTGACCGCAATACAGACGGCATTACCGGCAGCATCAACAATGCCGATTTAACGATTGCAACGCGGACTGCGGCGCGCCACCAACAGGCTGATTGGAATATCACGCTGGCAAATACTGCGGGTCAAGATAATGTGGCGCGGACTGTCCAATTTTGGTCGGTTGATGGAGTGGGCAATGTGAGTAATGCGCGGATTGCCGTCATGCAAATCGATACCGTGGCCCCATCTCTCGCGGTAACCCAAAACGACACTGTCGTGTTCCCGAGTGGTAGTGCCAATACCTTCCAGGGTACTGCGAGTGATGGTGGGACATTAACTAGTCTGCGTGCAAATGTGTATGACACCAATGCGCTCGTCGACACAATCGATTTAATTCCCGTACAGATGAGTAGTAATGAGTTGCAACGGCTCAATTATTTGCAGAACCGCACAATCCGTTACTATACGTGGAACCTGCCAGCAAATGAGCTCAGTGGATTGGCGTCTGGTGCATATACGATTCAATTTGTGGCACGTGATGCCATTGGTAATCAACAAATGAGCGCATATGCAACGTTTATGATTCCCACCAAAACGGGCCCTGCATTTATTGATGTGCAGACAATTCCGAGTGCGGTCGTGAACAGCCAAACAATTCGCACCCACGTGAATACGGGATATGGCGATACGACGATTACGGCATTGGCTGAGTTGGACAACGATACCAATGTCTATACCGACACGACCACAGTCAAGGGGTGGCAGTATAACGGGAGCACCGACGCAGTACTGCAAGGAGCAATACCTGCGACCATTCAAGCGCTCCCCATTACCAAACTAGAGATGAACAATGACTTTGCCGCCGCACTAGATCAGTCTGGTGTCTTGCGGACATGGTCAGTCGATGGCCGCGCAGATCACATCGCTACCTCGAATCAGATTGCTGGTCTGACGCCTATCAATAATCTGGTACAGTTTTCGATTGCCGAACAGCTCATGTGGGATAACTATTTGTTAACCCTTGACAAAAACGGAGCAGTCCGTGAATATCGCCAACCTGATGGGGCGGCAACCGTGGTATCGAATCCGCTTGTCATTAGAAACCGCACGAATCAAACGATTACCAACAACATCGTCGCAATCGATGCAGGCTATCGCCATACGCTCGTATTGCTCCGTTCAGGACAAGTGATTACGTGTAGTAATGCTACGGCTACCTGTAAAGATGAAGCAGCGAATAGTACTGCCACCTTTAAAGCGACGCCTGCCACAGCCCAATACGGGGTTACCCAAATCCAAGCAGGGATTGACTTTAGCGTGGTATTACGGAGTGATCGCAAAGTGCTGGCGTGGGGTGATAGTAGCTATAACCACCTCGCGATTCCCCCTGGTATCAAACCAGTGATTCAGATTGCCGTGGGTGGTGATCATACACTCGCACTCCAAGACGACGGCACGGTGGTGGCGTGGGGTGACAATAGCGAAGGCCAATCTACAGTTCCTAATGGGCTTAGCGATGTAGTGTATGTGGCAGCGGGTGCAAATTCAAGTGCCGTGGTAACGCGTAATGGTCGGGTCGTTATTTGGGGTGAAAACTCCTTTACGATGACGGCACCGAATTGTTGCGCGAGTGCCATCGCGATGAATTACGCATATCGCGATAATCAAAGTAATCAAGTGACTGCCCAAACTATTACCGTCCACAAAACGGGTATGCAAACCACCAGCACTGTGCTCGATGCGGCGCAATTCTCGGTGAGTCACGATGTGCGCTTTAGTGGCCTGATTCCTAGTCGGCGATATCGCTATACTTTGACCCTGACCAATATGCAAGGGAGTCAAGTATACAACGGAATATTTGTGAATAACCTCGTGTTTCACAAGACATTTACCCCGTTACTACTGAATTCAAGCCCCGTACTACCGCCCGTATCGAAAGGGAAGTAGGAATAATGATGATGAAACAACGCTTTATATATGGAATCATCGCGGTGCTTGTATTGCCATTACTCATTGGTATTACAAACGTAACGGCCTTGACGAGTCGCATCATTGCCTTGCCAACACCGCAACGAATCCCACCAGCCAGCAATGGCCAAGTGACGGTGTGGGGAGATGCGTCTGCGAGTTTACATAATTTACCATCGCAAGCCGCCGCCGATGTCCGCCAAATCGCCATGGGTGCACATCATGCCATTGCCTTGACCAAAAACCAACAGGTAATCGGTTGGGGTACTAACTGGAATGGCGAATTAACGATTCCGCTCACCTTGACCGATATCGTGCAGGTCAGTGTCGGTATTTCGCATAGTGTGGCATTACAACAAAACGGCACTGTAGTGCAATGGGGCGCTGCGTCATCAACGATTGCTGATGCCCCACTGCCCACAGATGTGGTGCAAATCGCTGCCGGCGACCGCCACACCGTACTATTGCGGGCCAATGGGAGCGTGGTGGTGACGGGCTTGGCAAGTCAGCGTGTCATTCCCAGTGAATTAACGGGCAAAATAATTGTGGCGGTGGCGGCTGGTGCAGATAGTTCGTTGGCCCTTGATAATACCGGTACCATCTACCAATGGGGCGGCGTTACTATTCCCACCGTGGTAAGTAGCGATGTGACAACGATTTTTGCCCATGGCAATGTATATGGCTCCGTCCGGAGTGATGGCACACTGATTGTGTGGGGCGATGTCGCCGATTTAACTCCAGTTGCCCCTGCCACCGCAATCGACAACACGACCACGGGTTGCCCGTGTGTCCGCTTCCCCAATATGGGTGGGATGTTGGATATGGCGGTGGCGCAATGGGGCGTGGCATTGCTCCATCGGAGCGGACTAATAACAGCCATCCCCACTAACACCACAGCAGCGCCGACTGACATACCAAGTCGTGCCATGCAATTCGGTACATACTATACACACAATACGGGTATCGCGCTCCAATTCCAGGTCACCCCCGTGACGACCGTGACAAATACCCCCATCCCACGCTTAGACATTCGATTGCCCCAAGAGCTGAATAGCATCGGCAACGTATCTGTGTGGGGAGGCGACAGCACTGTGCGTACGATCCCAATAAGTGCCACCAACAGCGTCATCCAAATCGTTGCTGGTCGTGGGCATATTGTGGCATTGCGGAGCGACAGTCGGGTAATTGCGTGGGGCAGTAATAATGCCGGGCAAATCAATGTACCGCCGAGTCTCACTTCCATCCAAGCATTGACATCACCACAACGGGTGATTGCGGTGGCGGCTGGCGCCAATCATTCGTTGGCGTTACTGGCTAATGGCACGGTACAGGCCTGGGGTGATAACACGTACGGTCAACGCAACGTACCGACAGGGCTTACCGATGTGGTCCAAGTGGTGGCCGGCATACGCCATTCGGTGGCGCTCCGCAAAAACGGTCTGATTGTGAGCTGGGGCGATAATACCTTTGGTCAGACCAATGTACCTCCGCTCTTGGGAGTTGCCAAAATTGCTACGGCGGGTTGGCATACTGTCGCATTGTTGTTTAACAACAAAATAGTTGCATGGGGACGGAACGACAAAGGCCAAACAGCGCTGCCCGTGATTACCAATGCAGTCGATATCGCAGCCAGCAATGGCAATACGATTGTGTTGCTAAATAATGGCGTTGTCCAAGTATTTGGTGATACGACATTCAATCAAACTGATGTTCCTGACGATGTATATCAACGTATCGGTGCAGGTAACTATCATATTCTTGCAGTGAGTAATCGCGGCCAAGTCCAGGCATGGGGTCTCAACACCAATGAGCAATCGACCCCGCCGACCACACTCCTCAATCCGTTTATGCTGGCCGGCGGTGCTGACTTTAGTGTGGCATTGGCGGTCGACCGGGTAAATGCCGCAACCCCCACGAGTACGCCATCGGCGACCCCGTTTCGTAACGTGCCGTTAGCTCCGACATTTGCACCATTGCGCACCTACACGGCCGCAAGTAGTTGGGGCCTCGCTGATATTCCTGCACCAAATGCTAGCGATATCAGCGATGTGGCAATCATGAGTGACACGATTGCAATTGTGCACGGCGATAATACCCTGACACTCAATGAATCTGCCAGTAATACCCCACTATCATTGCCTGATGCCGTGAAGAGTGCCGTGATTGCGGTAGGGGTGGGTGACGGGTTTGGGGTGGTTCTCAAACGTGATCATACTGTTGCGCTCTGGGGAACCGCACCGACGATTCCACTTGCGGTAAATCGTAATATCAACGAAATCGCGGTGAACGGGTCACACGTGATGCTCATGAATGCAGATGGGAATGTCTGGTCCAATCAATATGTGATTCCGGCGCCGATTTTGGCGCGCCATATTGCGGCAGGGCGCAATTATGCGGTGGTACTCCGTGACAACGGCATACCCCAGGTTTGGTCTGCGGATAACACCGATGAAGTTTCGTTCGTGCCTGACGCAGCCCAAAACATCATCGAGATTGCCGCAGGGACGTACCATGTACTTGGATTACGTGCCGATGGGCGGGTGATTGCATGGGGGGCTGCGTTGCATGACCGTGGTCAAGCCGATGTGCCCTATCTGGCACAGTCCAATGTGGTGGCGATTGCTGCCGGCGATCAATTTAGTATTGCCCTCCGCGACGACGGCCAACTGGTGGCATGGGGTGACGTCCCCGTCGGCACCGCGACCCAAATCAGCGATTTGTCGGCGGCGCGTAATGTGGTCGCCTTACGGGCTGGTGCGGGGATTGTGGTGGCATTGACCAATGATGCGGCAGTGGTGGGTACGACTATGCCGACCCGCATCCCCACCCCATTCCCGATTCGAATTCCCACATTGACCCCGCGTACGAGTGATGTCAATGTGATTGCGAATCTGCTGGGGTGGTTCACGATGGGCGATGAAGGGCAGTCGTTCCAATATGTGGGACTCGCAGGTCCATATCTGTGTACGGCACCGCTTGCGTGTCCACAAAGCGACCTTGCCGGTGTAAATAAACGTGCAGTCCGATTCAATGCAATCAATGGTGATGAATTAACCAGTACTGCCAAAATTAATTTGAGCGGCACATCGTTTAGTGCAAGTTATTGGATGCGCCGTGACCGCATCAATACCAATGATGTGGCGTTGAGCCTTGGGACACCAGCCAAACGAACGTTTTTGAGTATGGGATTTGACAGCGAAAATCGCGTGTACTGTAGTTTTTTTGGTGATGATTTACGCAGTACCAGTTGGTATACCGAT
>DBCF01000164.1 GCA_002292925.1 Roseiflexaceae bacterium UBA965
TGGTTGGTTGGTTGGTTGGTTGGGAATTATAACCTGTTTCGCGCAATAGCAAGTCCAGCTTGAGATGGGCCATGGCATAGCTGGCCATCAGCAATTCGAACCCGTTGAGGCGGGGCAACAGGTGTGTTTCGACGTAATTACTCCAGATGCCTTGTTGGCCGGCAAATTTTTTGTGAATCAACTTCACCACTTCGGCCAAGAATGTGCCGGTGCCGGTGGCGGGGTCGAGGATTTGCACGGTGTGGACTGCTTGGGTGACTTTTTGGCCTTGTTGATCGACGGTGATGGTGGTTTTGCTGGTATCAGCCAGCCCTTGGGAGATGTTGAACTCTGTTTTGAGGATGTCGTCGACTGCCCGCACGATGAAGTTCACCACCGGTTGCGGGGTGTACCACACGCCCCGCGCTTTGCGCAATGCCGGGTCGTACTCACGCAAAAAGTCTTCGTAGAAGTGGATAATCGGGTCTTCGGTTTTGGTCGTTTTGCCGTAGTTTTTGAGCATTTCGTCGACGTTGCATGCCAAAAAAATATTGACGAGGTCATCGATAATCCACAACATACGGTCATCAATATCTGGGCCAGCGATATAGCTAAACAATTTACGCAAAAACGGATTCGATTTGGGAATGAGTTCAGCAGCTTCTGTGCGATTAAATGTGGGCAGGGTCGGGTCGTGCAAGCGTGCCGCAAACATGCCGTAGGTGATGGTTTGGGCATAGACGTCCGCAAAGCCTTTGGGCGTGATATCGTGAATCAGGATTTGCTTAAAGCCAGCCATTTGGTCTTTGAGGGTACTGTTTTCATCATTAACTTCGTCACTTGTCACCGCGTTTTCGATGACTTCAGCTAGCAAACGGGCCTTGTTGGCCATCATCTTGGCGAGTTCTTGCGAGCTTTTGATGGTTTGGCCAATATGGCTACAAAAGTCTGTGATAAAATCTTCAAAACGCTTAAAGTTTTCTGTGAGTGGTTTAATCCCTTTGCTGGTTACTTCACCAATGGCGATTTTTTTGACAAATTGGCCATCACGGTAGAAATGGAATTCGAGATAATCGGTAAAGATGAGGTTGTTGAGCGACCCTTTGTAGCGGTCAAATTGTTCTTTGTTGCCTGTTTTTTTGCTGCCGTCGAGGTCTTTGTCACCGATGTCTTTGGCTTCGATATACCCCACCGGAATGTTGTTTTGGGTCAAAATATAGTCGGGCGCACCACACTGCTGACGTTTGGGTTCATTGGTGGCGCTGACACCCGGCACGAGTCGTTCGATGAGCTGTTGTAGGTCGCCACGATAGGTATGCTCGGTAGCATTACCACTTTTGTAACGCTTGTTGATGTTATCAATGTATTGATCGAGATTCATTGCACGCCCTCTTTCTTAAAAAATAAAGTTAGTCAATTTGCCATTCCCGCCACCCCCGCTTGCCGCGGTATTGGGCATGCGCTTGGCGGAGCTGGCTGACGAATTCGGGGTGGACGTTGTAGATATGCATCATCCACCAATAGTCACGTAATGCTACAAACAGATCTGGTACTGGTTCAGATGACCACTGGCGCCATATTTCGTCGTCGTTTTCGTCAAGATCGATTGACGAACCTTCTTGCCAAAACGACCAAACTCCATCGGTCTGGCGCCCATAGACGGTACACCCGCCACCTTCTACACCCATTTCAGCGATGATAATTTTATCCATCAGCGAATCTCTCCTCCAACCACATGTCAGCGCATGCAGATGCCGGCAAATACATAACACAATCAGGGTATGCTTCCATTATATACCGCATACCACCAATAGTTACGTAATTATTTCGCTTGGGGCACTACACCCTCTGTTGTGCCGCATGATAGCAATGTGGGCGATTCGACTACCATGCGTTGGCAGTCACAATACCTACGCCAAAACACCCGCTCGTCATTGCATACGACGGGTGCCGAAGCCATATTTATAGCGCTGACCGCGCCAGTCCCCGTTGGGCTTCACGCTGTGCCACTCGTGACAAATTGGGGTATGTAGTCAAAAACTCACGCACCTGTTGGGGATAGTGTTTGGCCATATCGCGCAACGCCCAGCCAATCGCTTTGGCCACAAAAAATTCATCGTCAGCCACGTGCGGGCGACACAACGCTAATGCAAGTTCCACATCGTAACCAACTACTCGCCCGCGTTGATGTTGGATCGCAGCACGAATGAGCCAACGATCAGCGCTTTGGTTCCATTGCCACATCGTCGCCGTGCAATCCACCCGTTGACAGAGGGGATTGATGACATCGCTGCCCCACAAATCGACCGTGTCCCACCAAGGCACCTGCAACAGCAACGCCTGGGCGTGATTGGTGATAAATGATGCATCAAGCAGTTTCACAAAATAGGCACAGACATCGGCAGCCGCATAGTGGCATTCACGCATGGGCTGTTGTTGTAGGGCTTGTGCGAGTGCCAGCACATCGGATTGACTCGCCATGGGATTTTGCCGACACCACTGCCGCACCACTGCCCGACGCGCAACAGCCCGCACCCCCAAAAACGGCGCAATTTGCTGCATATAGGCCGCCATGGGGCTGGCGTCTGCGGGATTGGCGACCTGCGCCAAGGCGTCAGCAATCTCAACCGCCGCCTGCATCAGCGCACCGCCCCAGTCAGTAACGCCGCCACCTGACTACCAGCAAGCAACGGCTCGGCGCCTGGGGCAATCACCAACAACGCATTGGCAGCCCGTAACGACAACAAACGACTCGAACCTTGGGCGCCAGTAGTAGTCGCCACCAGCTGACCATTGTGCCAAGCCACGATGGCCCGTTGATATTCGGGACGATCGGGCGATGGATTGATAGTACTCGCCAATGTCACCTGTACCAACGGACGATGGGGCTGGGGGTCACCTTGCAGGCGGCGCAAGGCCGGCCGCACAAACACTTCAAACGACACCAACGACGAGACTGGGTTACCAGGCAAGCCAAACATGATGCGCGAGCCGACGGTGGCACACATGGTCGGTTTGCCCGGCTTAAAGGCAATCCGGCCAAACTGGACAGTGCCCAGCTCTGCCAGCAACGGTTTGATATAATCGCGGGTGCCCATCGACACGCCACCACTGGTAATCAGCACATCGGCGCGAGCCAGGCCTTCAAGGATTTTGGCGCGTTGCAATGCGGCATCGTCACGGGCGATACCCAACGAAATCCCTTCGCACCCGGCTGCCGCCACCGCCGCCAACAAGGCATGCCGATTGGCATCACGTACGCCGCCATATGGGATGGCTTCGTCGTATTCGTAGACTTCGTCGCCCGTCGACAACACCGCCACCACAGGCCGGCGATAAACCGCGACGTGGCGCAAGCCCATACTGGTGAGTAACCCCACATCACCAGGCGAGAGTTCGGCACCTACCGGCATCACCACATCGCCCACCTGCATGTCGTGACCGGTAGGCAACACACATTCGCCGGCGCGGATTTCGCCGCTAAAAGTCAACACATCGGCGACTTCACGGGTGCGTTCGACCATAATGGCGGCATCGGCACCGCGGGGGAGTGGCGCACCCGTCATAATCCGCACCGCCTGCCCGGCACCGAGGGTCACGGCCACATCATTGCCGGCAGTTAATTCGGCAATCACTTGGCGGGGCATGGTGCCATCGCTACTGCGTACCGCATAGCCATCGACGGTAGAGCGTGGTTCGCTAGGCATGGCCGTGGTCGCCGTAATGGTGGTAGCAATAATCCGGCCGGCGGCTTGATGGGGGGCGATTTGTTCGCTAGTGAGGGGGGTAGAACTTATCGCGGTAATCAAGTCTTGGGCATCGGCGACACTTACCATTGGCCAAGCTGATTCACGTTGCATCGTCATATAGGCCTCTTTTTTGTGCGGTCAACACGAATAAAAATCCCACAGATGGCAGGCGCAACTCGCCACCACCTGTGGGGTTTGGTCAATTACACTGCGGCTTTTTTGCTGGCGGCAAAGTCTTGGTCGGCGAGGTACCACACCGCTTCCATGGCAGCTTTGCAGCCTTCGCCGGCGGCGGTAATGGCTTGGCGATAAACGTGGTCAACGACATCGCCGGCCGCGAAAATCCCGGACACGTTGGTGCGGGTATTCCCTTCGGATTTGATGAAACCGTTTTCGTCGAGGTCAAGCAACCCCTTGAAAATCCCGGTGTTGGGCACATGGCCGATATACGGAAAGACGCCTTCGGTGTCGAGTTGGGTAATTTCGCCTGTCTTGAGATTGCGGATTTTGACGCCGGTAACCGATTGCTCGCCCAATATTTCGTCAACGGCGGAATCCCACACGAAGCGCACTTTGGGGTTGGCAAAAGCCCGCTCTTGGAGGATGGGATCGGCGCGCAAGCTATCGCGGCGGTGAATAATCACCAATTCGGTCACATAGCGGGTCAAAAACAACCCTTCGTCGAGGGCGCTATTGCCGCCGCCGACCACGACCACGCGCTTTTCGCGGAAGAAAAAGCCGTCACAGGTGGCGCAGTACGACACGCCGCGATTGGCCAGTTTTTCTTCGCCGGGGACGCCCAAGTGACGCGGCGAGGCACCCGTCGACACGATGATGGTGTCGGCGGTGATTGGTTCGCCGTCGTCGGTGTGCAACACAAACGGGCGTTGCGATGCGTCAATCGAGGTAATCAAGGTATCTTTGAATTTGGCACCAAAGCGCATGGCTTGTTTTTCCATGTTGTCTGATAATTCGTAGCCGCCGATGCCATCCACAAACCCTGGATAGTTTTCGACTTCGCTGGTGGTGGCAATCAGGCCGCCTGGTTGGAGCCCACGGATGACGAGGGGCTCGAGGCTTGCGCGGGCGGCATAGAGCGCGGCGGTCAATCCGGCAGGACCAGAACCAATAATAGCAACTCGTGTATGCATGATTTCCTCGATTCAGATGCACTAAACGCATCTCTCAAAAACATATCAAACCTGTGTGTATTCTACCACATCCGGCGAAAACGGGGTGATGCCGACGTTTTTTTCATACCGGGCGAATCCGGGCGAATGAATTCGCCGGCATTATTCGCCCATACCGTGGGCGGCGACGTTTGGTC
>DBCF01000097.1 GCA_002292925.1 Roseiflexaceae bacterium UBA965
AATAAATGGGAAGTAAAGCGTACAAGCCAACATTACCCCAAACATCCCCATGGCAGCCAGGTATTTACCGACTACCACTTCCCAGTCACGAACGGGGGCAGTCAACAAAATCTCGATGGTGCCGGTTTTTTGTTCATCTGACAACAAGCGCATCGTCAACAACGGCACCACAAAAATCAATACCACCATGATATTGAAAAAAAGACCTTCCATGGTAGCTTGCTGGCTTTGAATCAAAATCAATGAAAACAAATAGCCGGCAATTAACAAAAATACCGCCGATACCATATAGGCAATTGGCGAAATAAAATACGCCAAAATTTCACGACGGGCAATAACCAAGGCGGTACGCATATTATGCGGCTCCTTCGTGTGACGCATCTTGTGGAGAAGGTGCGATAGGAGCGACATCACCATCGCTATCGGTGTGGTCGCTGGTGTCTGCTTCTTGGGTAGTGAGCTCAAGGAAGATTGCTTCGAGACTGAGCGTGACCTTGTGGAGCTCGAGCAATCCCCAATCATGCTGGACGGCCAAGGCCGCCAAGGTCGGACGAAGCTCACTCCCAGCGGCTGTTTCGATATGGAACAACCCATCTGCTTCGACACTCACACTCACCACACCCGGTAATTGTGCAATGGCGGTGATGTCTGCGGGTTGTTGGTGCACCCGCATTTCGATGCGTTCGGCGCCTTGGAGCCGCGACGTCAAGGCCGTAGGAGTATCTTCGGCAACAACCCGCCCTTTTTTGATAATCACGACGCGGTTACAGAGCATACTGACTTCGGGCAAAATATGTGTACTCAAAATCACGGTACGGGTAGCGCCTACTTCACGAATCAACTCACGCACTTCGATGATTTGACGTGGGTCTAAACCCACCGTCGGTTCGTCGAGGATGAGCACATCGGGGTCATGGAGCAACGCTTGCGCCAAGCCCACCCGTTGCCGCTGCCCTTTGGACAATTTACCAATCTGATCATCGGCACGGTCAGCAATATGGACCAAATCCATAGCGCGCGCGACTGCATCAGCCCGTTGCGTCATGTTGCGCAAGCGTGCCATATGATCGAGGTAGCTCGCCACGGTCATTTCGGGGTAGAGCGGCACCCCTTCGGGCAGATAGCCAATGTGCCGACGGGCTTGCAATGACTGCGTCTGCATATCATAACCAGCAATCGTCACCGTGCCACTCGTCGGCGGCATGTAGCCGGTCAACATGCGCATCGTGGTCGTCTTGCCGGCGCCATTGGGGCCAAGAAAGCCCAATACTTCACCGCGGGCCACCGCAAACGAGACATCATCGACAACGGTGATATCGTTATACCGCTTCGTGAGTCCAGCGACTTCAATCATGCAACCTCCCTAATGATGTATTGATGACAGCACCAACCGTGCCATCATAGTAACTTCTAATACCATACTACAAAACGGCACACGTGTTGAACGACATTGTGTGCAAGCATCACAATATCCTTGCACTACAATGCCAAACCAAATTAAACATTCGCTAAATATTATATGAATAAATCATGAGAATGCGCTCAACGTCGGCCATGCCAAACGTAACAGCGCCTCGGCCCGCCAACTAAGTTCGCGTGGTTTGACCAATCGTTGCCGCCATTGCAGAGGAATCTGCGATTCACCCCATACCGCCCCTGCCAATTGTCCATAAATGGCACCGGTGGTATCCGCATCTTGCCCCAAATTCACCGCGGCCAAGGCTCCTGTTTTGAAGTCATCACAATGATGAAACGCCCATAACGCTGCCTCAAACGACTTTACCACATAGCCCGTCCCTTGGATGAAAGGAGGTTGGCGGCGATATGAACCGTTTATGACATTGGCAATGTCTGCTTGGACAGTGTGTTGCTGGGCATAGTGCAGCGCTGCCGGGATGATGTCGGCCTTGCTCCCACCACGGATGCCCGTTGCCATCATAATCGCCATCAACAGACAGGCATCGACAGCTGCCGGGGCTCCATGGGTCACTTGTGAGCTTTCACGGGCATAGCGCACCAATTGGGCATCGTCACCGGCATAAAACATGGGAATGGGCGCGAGACGCATCAGCGACCCATTGCCGGCTGTCTGCGGGTCGGTCGAGCCGGCAAACGGCTCACCCGTCTGCTCAAATTCTTTCAAGGCGCGCCGGACCGTATTGCCGATATCAAAGCATCGATCAGTACTCGATAGATACCCTTCACGGTACCAGCGCACGTAATGTTCGATTTGATCTTTGGCATCAAAACCTTGGCAACTCATCAAGCTCTGTGCCAGACACAGCGCCATCGAGGTATCGTCGGTCCAGCCACCCACGGGGAGATTAAACGGCCCACCACCAACCATGTCGGTCAAGCCATGCGGACCAATGCCAGTAAACTCGAGGGTGGTGCCCAAGGCATCACCGACCGCTAACCCGATCAAGGCCCCGCGAAAACGGTCACGCAGTTGGCGCCACTTGGCGGCTTGGGCAGGGGATGGTTCTTGCCACTCATAGACGAAGGCAAATTGGATGGCCACTTCGGGGGATGTGCGATGAAGCCCGTTACGAACATGCGCCAGCTTTGCCAATGCATCGGCAGCCGACAACCCATTACGGATGTACCAGCAGGCCACCACCACCCCCGTCCGCCCAATCCCACCCCAACAATGAATATAGACGCGTTGCCCCGCTGTCACCGCCTGCGTAATCGTATCGAGGATAGCCAATAGTTGGGCGGGTGAGGGAATATTGACGTCTTTAATTGGGAAAGAATAGTGGGTTGCACGGGGTGCGTAGATCGGCAACAACTCTGCATAGGGTTCGAGCCGGTCAGCGGGGGTCGTGAGGTCGATGATGACCTCGATTTGCTCGTGTGCGACCCATTGGAGTTTGGCAATAGCCTCAGGTTGTTCTTTGGCACCGAGGTAGGCCCCAGCCCAAATAGATTCATCAACTCGGTATAACGCCTTTGGTAATTGCATCGACATAGCCTTTCTTTCATGGATATTCATGACAAATACGTTCGCTTTTCATCCTAATAGCCCGTATTTACTTATGTAATTATAATACAATTCTACTGTTACGTAAATGTGTGTTTCATGAAAAAATTCACACCACACACACCAATGTGAGCGCATGTGGCAAATGATGGTATGGGCAAAAAACTACGAGGCAACCCTGCCGCAATTATTTAGGTTTCTGAGAATAAATGCGGCGGGATTTGGGCAGTATGTGGCAACGAATTCCAGGCGACACGTAACAACGTATCGGCATACCAGGCAATTTCGTGATTACGGGTTATTTTTTGACGCCAATGAAGAGGAATAGCGGATTCGCCATAAAACGCACCGGCAATTTGGCCATAGACCGTACAGGCTGCGCCTTGCATACCCCCGGTATTAGCTAATTCGAGTGCACCACGCGCAAAATCGTCGGCACGTAACAGTCCAGAAAACACCGTATCAAGCGACTCAAGTACATAGCTTCCTTGGAATACACCACGACGATGGGCAGTATATGTACTAGACAAGACCGAGCGCACAACTGCATCTGCGGGTATCCCATACCAATAATCCGCAAACAAAGATGCTTTGTCTTGACAAAACAGCGTGCGGGCCATGAGTGTTGTGACGATTTGACAGGCCTGAATAGACGCCGGCGCCCCATGGGTAATCCGCGATGTGTCGCGGGCATATTCATTCATTGCGCTGGGATTTGTCGCATAAAACAGCCCGATGGGTGCCACGCGAATAAACGAACCGGTGCCAGCAGAATGATCGGTGGTAATAGATGTATAGGGATTATTGGTAACCATGTAATGATACAACGCCATCATATTGACATTACCAAAATCATACGTGCGACCACCGCACGTCAAATACCCGTCACGCCACAACTGCAACAGGCGCCGAGCTTGATCGTGCCCATCAAATCCATGATGCGCAATCAGACTGGTCACCACACACAACATCCCAGCGGTATCATCACTCCACCACCCAGCAGGTAACCCAAACGAGCCACCACCTACGATATCAGTCACCTGTTGGAGCACCGCAGGGATTTTGTGTTCGTTGGTTACCCCAAGTGCATCACCGATGGCCCCACCAATCAACGCCCCACGGAACACATCGCGCCAGCGCCGCCAGCGTTGTGCCGTCTGGGCATCGGGCTCCTTCCAGGCATACACAAAATCAATTTGGACTTGAAAATCAGGTGATACATGTGGCGACAGCGTGGGTAGAATTTGCTGAATATATTGACGAGCGGTATCTGCATCGAGGCCTTGGCGCATCAACCAACAAGCGGCCACCATCCCTGCACGACTAATACCGCGCCAAGAATGAATATATAAGCGTGTATTTTGCCGTTGCGCCATACTAATCATGTCAAGAATCGCCAGCATCGTCGCCGGTGCGGGGATATCGCCATCACTAATCGCAAACGACATCCACACCATATGTGGCGCATACTGCGTGAGTTGTGGCAGATATGACGGTAATTCATCGCTTGGCGCGGTTAAATCTATAATCTGTGTGATACCTTGCGCCAGCAGCCACTGGATATGGGCTTCGACGTGCGCGGCAACTCCGTTACCGATATATGACCCCACCCAAATATCTGGGGCAATTTGATAATGTAATTTAGGAGCATTCATGACTGA
>DBCF01000121.1 GCA_002292925.1 Roseiflexaceae bacterium UBA965
TTATATATTATCATAATTAAGTTTAATTCAATATATACATTATTTTTTATAGTGCAAATTTATTTTTAATTTTTATTATTTTTTAATTTTTATCTGAATAATTCATTTTATGTAATAAAAAACAAATTAACAACCTGCTTAATCATCACGCAATAATAAAATTATTTTACCTCACTATAATCATTAAAGATGCTTGTATTTCACTGATATTGTTTGTGTGAGTTGTAATAGCATAATGTAATTTTTTTCAATTAAACCAATAGATTCGTATTTAATCGTATTATTTATAATCAATATTTTACAATTATACGCAAATAATTGTCTTACATTTGAAACAATTTATTCATAAAGTCGTGTCACTTCTATAAATTCTTGCTCTGCTGATTATTGCTCGGAATCAATAATCAGCACTTATAAATAATACAAATATGTCAATAAATTCTTAAATTAATTAATTTTATTGACATATATCGGCTTAATCGCATAAAAACGCACATAAAAGACTGTTTACTATAAATCATGCACATTCAAAAAAATGCATTTAATTATTCGTCACGAAACTTATAGCCAATCCCATAGACCGTCACGATAAACGAAGGCTGATTCACGTCAAGTTCAATTTTGTGGCGCAGATTGCGAATATGGACATCAATGGTACGATCAGAGACAAATTCGCCAGAAAAAATCATATCAAATATATTACGCCGGCTATAAACTTTGCCAGGTGTCGACATCAACAACGACAAAATTGCAAATTCAGTAGGAGTCAGGGTGATTTTGGAGTTATTGATAGTCACCGTACGACTAGAGCTATCGAGCTGAATCAGGAGGTTTGGCACAACGGATTGAATGCTTCCCATACGCCGAATAATTGCAAATATCCGCGCAGTAAGTTCTTTCAATTTAAGAGGCTTGGTCATATAGTCATCTGCCCCCATCGCCAGCACATTCACCGTATCTTCTTCGTCAACCTTGGCAGAGATCACAATAATGGGGATATTAGAGCGGGCGCGTAGTTTTTGGATAAATGTTTCGCCATCCATTTTGGGCATCATGAGATCTAACACAATACAATCAAATGTATGAGTCGCACACAATTGAAACGCTTCTTGACCATCACCAGCACATATAACATGGAGTTGTTGTTGACTCAAATATTCGCTAATTGTTTCGCGCAGACTGATGCGATCATCAACGACCAACACACGATACATAAAGCGTCCAATCTATACCGAAAATATACACTCACATTTAACGTGATGACACC
The DNA here is from genome assembly GCA_002292925.1 of Roseiflexaceae bacterium UBA965. Taxonomy (GTDB): domain Bacteria; phylum Chloroflexota; class Chloroflexia; order Chloroflexales; family Roseiflexaceae; genus UBA965. Next base: position 1,268 of record DBCF01000121.1, read on the forward strand.
GTGAGATATAGTTACTATAGACGATATAAAAACAAAAAATCGCATATAAATATGAAGAAATATAAACGGTGTACATCACTGAATGATGTACACCGTCACAATTAGCCAAACCCAGAATGATTATTCGGTTACTTGGAATGGGATAAGCCCACCTTGTACCGTACCATCAATATACAGTTCGACCGCATAATTACCTGCAGTCAAGACATAGGCTGGACCAAGGTCGATAGGCACGGCCAAGGTCGTAGGCCCATCCGTGGCACCAGACCATTCACTCACATACCGCAAAGATTCATCTTCGCTACCTTCAACATAAAAACGTACCAGTACATGTGCACCAGGGGTAATTTGTTGGGCATTGAGTTGGAGCATCAATGGACTGATGGCTAAATTATCTGCGGGGAAGGTGTCTTGGGCAGTAAACACCTCTTGATCGTCAGTAACCCCCACTTGAATATCAGTTGCAGTGCCACTCGTAGGCTTCAAATCATACTCGAGTGTAATCGCTGCCGAACGAATGGCTTGTACGGCACTTTCGGCTTGCGTAACCGTTGCTGGTACAAGGGTGAGTGCGCCAAAGCTACTCATATCAGCTTGTTGTGTCGCTGCCAACACAACGTCATTTACCACATCGGCATTTTCATTCATGGTGACCCAGAGTAAGTCTTCGGGTTCGTCGCCCTTAGCCCGAATTGCTGCGACTTGGCTATTCATTTCATTGATGAGTGTAGCTTGGCTGGTAGTAGCTGCTGCAGCATTATCACGGGCAAATGCCACCGCAACTTGTTGCCCCAAGGCGGCAATACTCCGTGGCTCACGCGCCAGCCATGCATTCGTAGCAGTTTCGGCAGCCCCAAAATCGCCTTGAAGCATCATAATATAGCCTTCGATGTAGTCAATACTTGACTCTTCGTAGCCGTATTTACGGGCACTTGCCAGGCTTTTTAGTGCGTCAGGGTACTTCTCAGTGGCATACATCAAAAGCGCTTGCTCATAATAGGCATCCGCATAGTCTGGTTTTTTGGCGATGGCATCCGCATAGCCGGTAAGTGCGGCTTCGGTTTTGCCTTCATAGGCCTGACTATAGGCGTTGGTATAGGCTTCGATGGCAGCAGGATTGAGTGTAGGCACTGGTTCAAGATAGGTAGTAATCACCCACCCAGTTGTAATTATCGAAATCACCCCCGCCATGGTCAGTACCATCGCCCGTGGGATATTGTGCATCACAACACCCAAACCAAGCAATGCCAATACGAGGGCAAGCAGCGTCAAATGTACGACATAGGTGTTGGCTTTGCTATCCCAGCCGGCATCCATGGGCGCATAGGCGGCCCGGTATTGTTCGGCACGGACTGCATCACGCACATACAATTCGACTTCAAAGCGCGCAATCGCATCGTCGCCAAGGGCATCATAGGGTGGTTTCAGTATGGGTGATACATTAGTTAGGGCATCACTCATCACGTCCATTTTTTCGACAATGGCAGCATCATTGCGCGACTCCGCCAAACTGCGTTGTTGCGCAATAAAGTCAACCATACGCGACACTGCACCAGTATCAAACGCCGCTTGAGTCTCGCCCATGCTACGAATCCGCATTGCTTCAATCGCATAGCGTTGGGTTTCGGCGCGATATTGAGTATTGAGGTTGCCTGCGTGAACTTGGAGCATCCCAATAATCGCCGCATAAATCGTCATGATCGCAATCGACACACCAATCCATGGGTCGAGCTGATTAACCCGGTCAATAATCCGTTGCATCATATTAATTTTCCTGCTTCAATCATCACGGTCAATACGACACCCACAACTGAGGCCACGATACCAATTATCCCTAAGCTAAAATTCACCTGTGGAGATTCAATTAATTCACTACACGATATGACTAAAATAGCCAGCGCATACAACAACAGAATCACCACAAGTTGATCGGTCTTGTTGCGACTGGCTTGCGAATCAGCATAAATCGCACTCGCATCGACATTCCGTTTGCCGACATATTTGGCGTAGGTCGCGCGATAATCTGCCGTACGATTAAATTCACCGTTTTTCTTCACAAAACGCTGTGGGAAGTAGTTTTTGGCGATAGCAACTGGAATAGCATCGGCTTCACTTTGCTGCAAATACAACTCTTTGGTTGCCTCATCGGTGCTTTCATCGGCTTGGATCAACGAAATATCACGGGCATTACTCGCTGCCACATAATCAGCATACGCACGCAGATGATCACTGACGTCATTTACAGCCCGAATCCGCGCACTCGAATCAATAACCAACGCATGCGTTGCATCATTGAGCGCATCACCCATGCTGTCGTCAATCACCGACATCCGCCATGCCGTAAATGCACCACACGCTGCAGCACACAATAACGCCACCGCAATCCAAATTTTGGCAAATGAATCTGTCACACTGTCACCTTTCTTTTCCTATCGGTTATTCAATTATGTATACCGCTACAACATTATCTCATGTCGACACAGTATGAACAACTTACGTGCCCGCATTTGCGCTATGGGTGCGCTCCTAGGAGTCAAATCAATCATCTGGTATGCTGTTGTTGCATCGAAAGCCTATAACCATCCGGTAATCCCCAATTACCCCATTGCCAAGCTCCTTTATCATGCGCAAACTGACGCCGTGTATGCCCTTTTCTACTATAGTGATTAATTGCATTATTGTCAATAATTTATTTTTACGTATTTATATTTTGTATATACAAATAATATCTTTTTTCAAAAAATAATAATTTATCCATAATAAAATCATAATAATTGTATTTTGTTTTTGTTTTACAAAAATATATTTTTACAAAAAATACCTACACGACGTTTTTTGTATTTTTGGCAGTAATCTGTACCGTACCGAGGGTCAATACCTCAATACCGCATCGTAGACGGCACGATTGGGGGGCACACTGCGTCATTAACAATATCAGAAGCGATGGTATAATAAAATCAGTTATACAAGAGAGGAGCAAACCATGCGTACCTGTAGCGTATTTGGCGCTGTTGTGCTCGCAATCATCATGGTACCGTTACTGGTATTTACCATTTTGTTCAATGGTTTTGCACAAACAGTGTTGAGTTCAGCGAGTTTTGTGGCAAAGCTCAATCCGCAAACATTGCAACGTCAGTTCAACGAAGCATTACCGTACCTGATTGTGACAGCACTACAAAATCCCGACGACACCAACAGCACACAATTATTCGCCACGTTGTTCCCTGATCCCACCGTCCAAACGTTGGCAAGTACGGCATTACCGCAGCTGATTACCGCCATGAACGGAGATTATTCGGCGCAGAGCCAACAAACGGTCATGGATACGAGCCTCACGCCATTGCTCGCCACAATCATTGATGGTGCCCCTGATTGCACACCAAGTCAAGAATCAGCGATTGCGATTGCACTCAACGGCAAACGCGCCCTAGGCGAGACGCTGTGCAATCCGCAAGACCCCGCAGTGTACAGTGCAATGACCGATTATTTTGCAACACAGCTCCGCAATGCATTAAGTGGCAAGACGCTCTTAGACAACCCAGACAATCCCACCACCGCCGCCTCGATGGCTGACGTCACCGCGACCATTACCGCCCTCAAAGCAGCTGCCACCCAAAGCATTGCGTGGCCAGCGGTGTTGCTGGTGATCATTATTGCACTAGCCGTTCGTTCAGTACGTGAACTGTTTGGCTGGATGGGGGCATTATTCAGTGTGAGTGGGTTGCTCGGGTTACCGATTGCCTTCCTCAACAAATCACTCATAACGCTTGATTTGCATGATTTGGTGATGCAGAACGCACCCCAACAGGCGGGGATTATTTTACCGTTTTTGACGATTTTTGACGATGCGGTATTTGCCGATTATGTGCAGTGGATTACCCAGGCGTATAGTATCGAAATAGGTCTTGGCGTCGTACTCGTGATTGTGGCATTACTGTTACGCCAGCGTCAGCAACCCGCAAATAGTGTACTCGCACCACTACCAGGCACTCCGTATGCCCAAATAGCCGGGAATGACGGCACGACGGCCCCGGTGGCGGTTGACGTCGATACTGGGATCATTCCTGTTGGGCATGTTACCAAGCCACTGAGCACCGAAGAAACATCTGCCACCACCGATGCCCATAAATTTTAGGGTGGGGTGATGTCGGTGGTCACTGGTTCATCGCCCACAGGAATTGCGAGGGGTGGTAATTCAGCGAGTGACGTCAAGCCAAACTGACGCAAAAACTGCTCGCTGGTGCCAAACAACACGGGGCGGCCAACGGTATCCATCCGCCCTACTTCAACCACCAATTCACGTACTTGAAGTTGGCGCACAAGCGTACTACAATCGACGCCACGGATGGCTTCGATTTGGGCGCGGGTGATGGGCTGACGATAGGCAATGATGGTCAATACTTCGGACGCCGCATTGGTGAGCTTGGTGGTGCCACTTTGGCCAAGCATACGGCGCAACACGGGTGCGGCTACCACTGCCGACACCAATTGCACCCGTTGCTCATGGAGCAACAGATTAATCCCACGCCCGCGCAATTGTTGCGCAAGGCGTGGGATTGCCTCATGTACCACCGATGGCGGCACATCGAGCCACTCGGCGAGTTGGGCAATAGGCACAGGGTCACCCGCCACAAACAGCACCGCTTCAATGACCGCTTCAATGCTCAGTTGGGGGGTAACGGCGTCACTCATGCGTCACCCATCACAATCTGCAGTTCACGAGGGAATGAGGTCATGGTAGTGGCACCATCAGCAGTACGTACCAACATGTCTTCGATACGCACACCAAATTCACCGGGTAGATAAATCCCCGGCTCTACGGTAAATGTCATCCCCGGATTAATCAGATTCATGTCACCACCCACCATAAATGGCGGTTCGTGGATATCGATCCCCAAGCCATGCCCAGTGCGATGAATAAAGGCATCACCAAAACCGGCCGCCACAATTACCGCCCGGGCTGCCCGGTCGACACTATCGCCGGTGGCACCCTGCAGGGCGGCAGCGGCGCGACCAGCGGCATTGGCTGCCAGCACGGTGTCGTAGACCAATTTAGCGCGAGGGGACGGGGTACCTACGGCAATCGTACGGGTAATATCTGACACATAGCCATCAACGATGGCGCCACCATCAATCACCACCAAATCGCCGTTTTGCAGGGGACGCGTACCGTTGGTGTGATGCGGGCTGGCACCATTGGGACCGGCGCCCACAGCGAGATCAAAAGAAGGGACACTGCCTGCGGCGCGAATGGCTTTTTCCCACAACTCGGCAACTTGCAATTCATTCATACCGGGGCGGATGGCGGCAATGGCTTGTGCGAGTGATGTTTCGGCGACGGTAATCGCGCGTTGCATGGCGGCAAGTTCATCGGCGGTTTTGTGCATCCGCAGTTGCGCAATCAAAGGGTCAGCATTGATGATGGTCGCACTAGGCAGGGCAGCTTCGATGGCACGTAATTCAAAGACACGCATCACAACATGCTCGACGGCAATAGTCCCACCACTAATCCCGAGGGCGGCCATGGCAGACGCCACCGCATGGGCCGGACCCGCATCGTCATCCCAGCCATACACGGTCAGTGGGAATTGGGCTTGGGCTTGGGCGCGCGGAGCCTCCATGGTGGGCAGGACAATGGCAGGCGTGCCGTGCAAGGGCACAATCACACAGGCCAAACGGAGTTTGGTCGAGAAGCCGATGCCACTTAGATAGCGCAAGTTGCTGCCTGGTACAAACACGGCTGCATCGATGTGTTGGGCGGCCATATAGGTCCGCAAGCGGTCGAGACGACTCATAAGCTAGACTCCTCTTCTTCATCTTCGGAATGGGTCCCAAATACCACGCGCGCGACAGCCCAGCCGTCAACAATCGCAAAATCAAATTCGCCGTGCAAATCACTTTGCACCAAGGTGCGCACCATTTGTTGCCCCATCCCACTGCCTTTGTAGGGTGGTAAATGGCTACTGCGCATCGGCCCATCATCGCGAATCACAATCACACACATTTCGGCTTGTTGGCACATATCAATCTGCACGGTACCACCAACATGCGCTAAGCCATGCGACAAGGCATTCATAATCAATTCGTTGAGTACGATAGCCAACACCGTTGCTTGGCGTGACGCAACTGGCAAGGCATCACCGGTAATCACAAACTGCACCGCAAACTGAGGGTCGGTCATACTCACCACCGCATGATCGACGATTTGGCGTACGATAGCATCGACGGTGGTGACGCCGATATCTTCGCGGCAGAGTAGATTGTGGACGGCAGCGATGGCTTGAATGCGGGCCACACTATCGCGCAAGGCGCCCGCAGCAGCAGAGTCAGTGGGTAACCGGCGCAATTGCATGGTGAGCAAGGCCGATATAGTTTGCATGTTGTTGCGCACCCGGTGGTGCATTTCTTGGAGCATGACAGATTTGACCGCCAAGGCGCGTTGACTTTCGTCAAACAACCGGGCGTTTTCGATGGCGATGGCCGCAGCATCAGCAAAGGCAGCCAGCAAGCGCACTTGTTCGAAATCAAAATAGTGCTCTTGGTTGGTATAGAGGCTAATCGCCCCGAGGGGGCGCTCACCCCGCACCCGCAACGGCGTGCAATAGAGTGAATAAAAACCGTCATGGGCGGCGGTTTCGGCTAATTCAGGGAAGCGCGAATCTTTGAAGGCATTGAGTACCGCCAACGGGCGCCCATCGCGCACCGCCGACCGAATCGATTGGGGCACCATAGCGGGTTCGACGGGGGCACCGTGGGTGGCAGCCAAGCGCAGGCTACCATCGGCGTCGAGCCGAAAAATATCAGCGCGACTGACGTGACTCAACTCAACCGCCTTATCGGCAATCAATTGGAGTAAGTCGTCGATGCGTAATTGTTCGGCGATACGTTTAGATACTTGTTGGAGCGAGGTTAATTCGCGAATCTTGCGATGGAGCTGGCTATCGGCTTGTTGATAGATTTGGGCATTGGTAATAAAAAACGCCAATTCACCCGCCACTGTTTCGACAAAATTGACTTCGCTCTCGTTGAAACGGCGCGGTTGGGCCGTCTGGACGGTGACCACCCCTTGCAGTTTGGGGGTGCCTAGGTGAAATCGGCCATCGCTAAACAATACAATCGGCACTGCCAGCATACCACGCATATGCGGCGCAATCGGGGCAAGGGAACCCCAGCCACGCGGGTCATGTTGCATATCGGGAATCATCAACGGGATTCCTTGTTGGGCCGCAGCGCCCACCACCCCATCACCAAGGCTCATACGAATTTGACCAATCATGCCCGGGTCAACACCCGCCACTGCCCGCAATACCAATTCGTCAGCATCACGGTCATAGAGATAGATGGCACAGGCATCAACGCTACCCACATCAACCACTGTTTCGACCACTTGACGCATCGACGTATCGAGATCGAGAGTCGAATTTGCCGCCGCAATGATACGATGGAGCCCGCGTAATTCGGCCATACGCCGGAGCAATTCTCCTTCGCGTTCGGCATTGCGTTGCTCGGCACAGGCTTCACCATACGTCACCAACAAATAGCGTCGCACATCACCCTCGGGAAGTTGGACTAATGTCGCGAGAGTGGGAACCGCCGCATCAAGCAGGGCACTGTCACCTTGGGCGTCACACCAGCGCGACGCCACCACCCGTAAGGCTTCATAGCCATCAATCACATGGGTAGGCAGAAATTCGACAGGGTTCATGGTATTGCTCCCGTGACGGGTTGCCACAACACAGCATCTGCCCAGACGCCACGGTCACCAATGGCATCACGCATCGGCAAGATGACATCACCACTACCCTCAAATTGATAGGTACCCAAATCGACCCATTCATTGGCTGCCGTTTGCATATTGACGGGCATCTCACTGACGCCATCGCGGTGGCTAATTTGAAAAAACACCCCGTCGCTATCAATCAGCCCACTCAACGCATACGGTATATAGACGAGTACTCGATATCTGCCCGGGTTAGGGATTACTGCATGCCAGTGACTCATCGCCAATGGTACCAATGGTCGTGCACGCCATGGGCGCATGCGGTCAGCACCACGTTGAGCTGCAGCAAACATTGCCGTATTGCCGACCCCCGTCTCGACAGTGGTAAGAGTGGTAGCAACAACCGCAAATTGCGTGCTATCGCTACTATCGACTAACACGCTCCCCGGAGCTGGTGGCGCACATGGTGAAGGGCTATCAGCCCACAACCACACGCTTTTGATGCCAGCAGGGTGCGTTGCCCACGGGTCTGGTGTACTACTACACCAACCATAGGGATCAATACCCACACCACGATATTGCACGCCGAAGTGCAAATGAGGACCCTTGGAACAACCAGTGTTCCCAACCACACCAAGTTGGGCACCCGCAATCACGGGTTGGCCGACATCTACCGTAATTTCTGACAAATGCCAATACAGCGTACGCAAATCATCGCCATGGTCTACAATCACGGCACGCGTATCACAGTTATCATCGGCAATACCCGCAAAAATCACCGTACCAGCTGCCGCCGCCAACACCGGGTCAGGCGGAGCTGCCGCATAATCCCAGCCATCGTGACCGTTATAGGCAAAAGCCATGTCTGTTTCGGTATTTCCCCAATACGTCACAATTCCAGCAGCCGTATCACGCGTCAAAAACGGGCCGCCATGGTCAAAAAACGACGAAATCGGCACAGGCGTTTGCAAGGGCCATTGCAGGATTACGGGGGGCGTTGTACCAACGGGGATTTGTACGGGTAATGCCCCAAACAAGCGTTCGTAGGTGTCATTGAATTGCCACAACGCCACATCAAGACGGTCAGACCGAATCGTCGGGGCTAACAAGCGCGCTACCACGTATTGGGCATTACTCAAGTACGCCGGGGCGGGGGCATCACCATCTGCGAAACGCAGTGCAGGACGAGTAGGTAAATCACGGCGGGCATAAAACATTTCACGGGTAGCCCAGCGCATTTGGGCCCCAAATCCCGCAAATCGCCCTTCTTCACCGCCATACCCCACTGCCCACGTATAGCGTTCGTTGGGTTGATTGGGTTGGGTGACGAGGTCTGCTTGGTATTCAATCAGGGCAAGGATTATTTTGGGGCTGACGCTGTAATACAACGTTTGCCCAATCAATGCCTCACCAAACGCATAACGCCGGCCATCCACATACAGTGGGACACCGGCCAAATCGCCACCCGCAGCAGTCACGTAATTTTGGATGGCCACACTATCAAAATCAGGAGCATAGACGAGCTCGTCCATACTCAAAAATCGCCGTTCAGGGGTAGGTTGGGCAGTGGGAAGCGGTGTACCCGCTGGGCGCGTGGGCAGTGGAGTACCCGCGGCCACCGTAGGAACAAGTGGGATGGTCGTGGCCGTTGCCACGCCATCCCCACTGACTTCGACTACGCGCCCACGCACCAGCCACGCCACACCTCCGCCCACGATCATGACAGCAACAATTGACACCAACAACCAAGAGAGCGACAGTGCTTGGGACGAAGGAGGGCGTTTATGCATGCCTATTGCTCGCTGATGGTAATCGACTCCATGGCCTCACCGGGGGTCGTTGCTGACTCGGGATCACGCAACGGGATACCATTAACGATGTCTTGGCCGGCAGTGACCTCACCAAAAATCGTGTATTGATTGTCGAGGTAGGTCGCTGGTGCCGTCGTAATAAAAAACTGCGAACCATTGCCATTGACATCATTACCGGGGCGAGCCATAGCCAAATAGCCAGGCTTGTCAAACGATACTTTATCAGTGAATTCGCCTTTGACGGTATAGCCAGGGCCACCCATACCGGTGCCGGTCGGGTCGCCACCTTGGGCCATAAAGTCAGCCAGTACACGGTGCCACGTCAAGCCGTTGTAATAGCCATCGCGTGCCAAAAAGACGAAGCTATTGACGGTCTCAGGCGCCAAGTCGGGCCGTAATTTAACCACGATATCGCCACGGGGAGTTTTGATGGTGGCGGTATAGGCTTTATTGACATCAATTGTCATCGGTGGGGCAGCGGGGTACTGTTTGCCTGCTGCAGGTGCGGGGGCTGGGGCAGGAGCTTCGGTCGCCGCGGGTACTGCCGCATCAACCGTCGCCGTGACCATGTTGACCACGGTGGTGACATCCATTTGATCAGGATTGACTGTTGCGGGTGTGCCACTGTTGAGTGACAACACCGAAATAATCAAAATACCAACAACCACTACCGCAGCCAACACTGCCGGCAGATTGCTTTGAGGAGTGCGCGGCGTTTGTTTTTGTTTCTGTGACACGAGAATACCCTTTTGCTAGTAACAACGAACACATACAGTTAATTATAACGTGAATTACCAACCATACTGCCGATGTCGGCAATTGTCTACTTCGGACTTCATATGTCTCGCACAGAGCACACAGTACACACAGAGACATACGGCAATTATTCACTTGTACCTGTTGTGATCATCAATCCTCGGCACCGTGGCGTAATCACCCCTGCGACTTTCTCCTTCATACTTTATACTTCCTCCTTCTATCACGGGTATAATAGACAGAATAGGCAATATGCTCCATGGTCTGGTAGCGTCGGTGGAGCGGGGAAGTAACGTTAATAATGGACGAACACGCACAAACACATAGTCGCAAACTTGATCACGTACGCATCGTCCTTGACGAAAACGTCGCCGCCAAAGGGGTGAGTACTGATTTTGGGCGCTGGCGCATGCCACACGAAGCCTTGCCCGAACTCGATATGGCGACGATAGACTTGCGCACCACGTTTTTGGGCAAACCGTTAGCTGCGCCGTTTTTGATTAGTTCGATGACGGGCGGTGCCCACGACGTCACCGCCATCAACATTGTCCTTGCCCAAGCGGCCCAAGCTTTGGGGTTGGGCATGGGCGTCGGCTCACAACGAGCCGCCATCGGCAATGCCGATTTGGCGAGTAGCTATCAAGTGCGCCGTGTTGCCCCAGATATTTTGTTGATGGCCAACATCGGCGCAGTACAACTTAATTACGGCTATGGGGTGAGCGAATGTCAACGGGCAGTTGATATGATTGAAGCCGATGCGCTTATTTTGCATCTCAACGCCCTCCAAGAGGCAGTACAACCCGAAGGCAACACTGATTTTACCGATTTATTACCCAAAATAGCCGCGGTCTGTCGCGCACTTGAAGTACCCGTCATCATCAAAGAAGTGGGCAATGGTATCGGGCCAGCCACGGCACGCCGGCTCATCGAGGCCGGCGTGGCAGCCATCGACGTGGCGGGGGCAGGTGGCACGAGTTGGTCAGAAGTCGAGCGCTTCCGCCATCAACCACAAAGTCGTCAAGCCCAAGTGGCAGCGAGTTTTGCTGATTGGGGCATCCCCACCAGCGAATCGATTTTGCAGGTTCGTCGCGCCTTGCCTACCACGCCGATTATCGGTAGTGGCGGCGTACGCAGTGGCGTCGATGCCGCCAAAGCCATCGCCCTCGGTGCCGATGTGGTAGCCACAGCCCGCCCGGCCTTACTGGCTGCCGTCAGTGCCCATGGCAATGAAGCCGTCTACGAAGAACTCCAGGGGTTCATCCAAGAGCTCCGTGTGGCGATGTTTTGTAGTGGATGTGGTGATATCGCCGCCCTCCGCCAATTACCCCTTAGCCGACGTGATGCCCAATGACTACGCCATTCCCCGTAGACTGTCAGCCACTCCATACAGTAGTGGGGAGCCATACCATTGCTGGGGTCAATCCAAGCCCGCGCACAGTTTTTGTACTCGAAAAAGCCCAGCGTGATCGCTTGGTGTTGTTAGACACCCAGCTGGCGCCATTCATCCGGCGCTATAGCCTCAGTGATGACATTCAGCGCTATGGCATGATTTCTAGCAATAAGTTTTTGTTGTGCTTACCTGCCGGCTGGACTATCCAGCACTGCAATACCACCGCAACCGGCAATGATGCCTGGCAATGCATTGCCGAGCGCTACCCGGCACTCGCACGCCACCTCGCCATCCCCGTTGCTGAGCGCCCGTTTACGCCCCACCACTGGTGGGAATTACCCAGTGATGCCATCATCCCCCATACGCAGCAACCAATGTGTACGTGGCAAGCAGTGCGTACTCAAGTCCATTTCACGGTAGTCACTGCTGGGCATGTCAATGCCAATCCGTGGTTGCCGAGTGATGCACCGTGGCTAATGGGCATCCTCAATAGCACCCCTATGCAACGCTGGATGCAACGCACCAGTGCCCGCACCGCCCAAGTCGCCACCAACATGATCGATGATCTACCCATCCCCACAGCCCTGATTGACCACTCCGAGCTCCATCGCCTCGCCAGTGCAACTATGGCCATCGTGGCCCAACGCATCCAGCTCAACCAACAAGGGCTGGCAACCTTGATCCGTAATTTTGCCCCACTAGGCGTCCCTGCGAGTAGTGCGTTACGGAGCTGGTACGACATGGATTTGGCCGGGTTACGCGTGGCATTACGTAAATCATTCAAAAACGATATCCCCGAGCGATTACACGACGAATGGCGCACGTGGTTGACGAACCAACGTGACCAACATGATGCGCTGGGCCAACAAATTAGTAGCAATGACCTACTTATCAATCGCATCGTCGCCGAATATTTGCCGGTACCAAAGGCCTAATGAATGCAGATTACGACTCTCAATCTGCGCAACTTTCGGAATTATGCCCGCCTCGATTTGGTGTTGCGGTCGGGGGCGACGTTGTTTTATGGGCCCAATGCTGCCGGAAAAACATCCATCCTCGAAGCGGTCGCCCTGCTCGCATTGTCACGCTCACCCCGCACCCACAGCGACCGCGAGTTGGTTTTTTGGCAGGCCGAACACACCCCCGAAACCCCCGCAACGGCCCGGGTCACCGGTCTAATTGACCGCCAACACGGCCCAACCCGCCTCGATGTCATCATCCAACAACGTGGTGATGTACACAGCCTAGGCGGTGCCGGTGGTACCGCCACCAAAGTCCTGCGCGTCGACCAAAAACCGGTCCGTGCCAGCGATTTGCTGGGGTTTTTGCGGGTGGTTTTTTTTGCGCCCACAGACCTCGAGCTCCTCACCGGCGCCCCCAACGAACGCCGGCGCTGGCTCGACGCCATGCTGTCGCAACTCGACCACCACTACCTGCGCATGCTCAATCAATACACCAAAGTCATCACCCAACGCAATGCCTTGCTCCGCCAATGGCGCGAGCGGGGGCGCACCCCACGCAATGCCGGTAGCGAACTTGCGTTTTGGGATGAACAACTCGCCCAAAGCGGCGCCTATATTAGTATCACTCGTGCCCATGCCATCAGTGAATTACGGACACTTGCCCAACCTATTTATGCAAAAATATCTGACAAAGAAACTAATTTTTTGATTGACTACCTGCCAAATATACCAATTTTATCATCTAGTGAAAAAGAAGTCAGTGACCAACTCATCGCTGCCTATCACAGCAGTCATAGTGACGACATGGCGCGCGGGCAAACCAGTATTGGCCCCCACCGCGATGACATCCAAGTCAGTGATGGGAGCATGGATTTGGGCACCTTTGGGTCACGCGGTCAACAACGCAGTGGCGTGATGGCGCTCAAACTGGCCGAAGTCGAATTGATGACTCAACGCACCAGTGAACGCCCCGTGCTGTTGCTTGATGATGTGCTCTCTGAACTCGATGTGCAACGCCGGCGTCATCTACTTGCCGTCATGAGTCTACCCGATCAACAAACACTCCTCACCGCCACCGGTATCGAAGACTTTGATGCCCAGTTTTTGCGTACGGCCAAACTGATGCGCGTCGATAATGCCCATGTCTTTGATTTGTCGTCGTAAGTAGCGTCGGGAAGCTCCGTGATTAAATATCATCGGCACGCAACCAGCCCCGGCGTTGGAAAAACCAAAACAATAACCCACTGAGTAATACCATCCCCCCTATTGCCACTGGATACCCCCAACGCCAACCGAGTTCGGGCATTACCGCAAAATTCATGCCATAAATACCGGCAATCAATGAATTCGCCATCAAAATAATCGAGGCAATCGTCAGCACCTTCATGACCTGATTGAGGCGATTGGATTGCATCGACAAGTGCACATCAAGCACTGCCGCCAACAAATCGCGGTGCAAATCGATACCATCAATCACCCGCAATACATGGTCATAGACATCTTGGATTTGCATGCTTGTGGTATTGTCAAATGCCAACAAATCACCCCGCAACACTGCATTCAACGCTTCACGCGTTGGTGCCACATGCCGGCGAAACTCGAGTAGTGTCCGCTTGAGCTGCAACACACTGCGCAATTGGGCTGGGGAAGCACCAGACAACACACGTGCTTCGAGATCTTCAACCGCATCACCAATCTGATCAATCAATGGGAAGTAACTATCAACTACCGTATCGAGCACACCATGCAACAACACCCCTTGATTCACACGCTGCGTATGTCGCGCCCCATGCCAGCGCTGCCATGAGACATCAATTAACTCCATGGCACCATGGTGAATCGTGATAATGGCATTGGCACTCACACAGACATAGAGTGGCGTGGTCTGCATGCGTAAGGTGGTATCAGACTCTATCGCAAAGGCATAAAAGACAAAAAAGAGATACCCGTCGTAGTACTCGACTTTGGTGCGTTGCCCACCATGCATGATGTCTTCGATAACCAACGGGTGTAATCCCAGTGTGGTTAATACTTCACGTTGGGGGTCTGCAATGTCGAGCCAATGGGGAGCACCATCGGCTACCGGTTGCCATTGGTGTAAATCAGTAATGGGAATTTGAGCAGTTTGCGTCAATATTCGCATGATACAGACATCCTTTCAGTCATACTTTCCAACATGGTACAATCGAAGCAAACCGTACACAAACGAGGCAGACATGAGTCATTACGAATACGCTACTCCCGAAAACTTCTTGGGACTCGAAGGCGATCTCGCCAGTTACGCCACCGCCAAAGTGGTGGTGTTGCCCATTCCCTACGAGGCCACCGTTAGTTTTGGGCAGGGAGCCCGTGGCGGTCCGCGCGCCATCATCAACGCCTCACGCCAAGTAGAATTATACGACCGCGAATTCGATTGCGAAGCAGCCTATAGCTATGGCGTGCATACCTTGCCCGCCCTAGCACCCCATACCGCCGGCCCCGAAGCGATGGTCGACGCCATTACCGCCTGCGCCCACGAACACCTCAGTGCCGGCAAATTGCTAGTGGGGCTCGGTGGCGAACATGGTATTTCGAGTGGCTTTGCCCGCGCCATACATGCCATTCATGGTGATTTTGTACTGGTACAAATCGATGCCCATAGTGATTTGCGTGACAGCTACGAAGGCAGCCCCTATAGCCATGCCAGCGTGGCTCGCCGCATCGCCGATTTGGGCGCACCGATTTTGCAATTCGGCATTCGCTCAATCTGTCTCGAAGAAATGGACTACATCCGCAGTACTCCCGACACCACCCGTGTGTGGTTCAACGATGAGGTCCACGCCGGTGGGCATTTGCCTGAGCTCATCAGTCGTATTAGTGGCAAAAAAGTCTTTTTGACCATCGATGTCGATGGCCTCGACCCCAGCATCATCCCCGCCACCGGCACACCCGAGCCCCACGGGCTCAGCTGGGTGCAAACCCTCGACATTGTGCGCACCGTCTGTGCCCATGCCGAGGTAGTGGCGTTTGACTGCGTCGAGCTTGCCCCCATCCCCGGCATGCATTCAAGTGATTTCATCACCGCCAAACTCATCTACAAAGTGATGAATTATGTGATGATGAAGGCATAATCACTCAGCCACAATCTCGCTGAGATGCGTCACAATCGCCTGTAAGCGAGCCGCATCAACAAACGGATTGAGTACCACACTCCGTAACCAGCGCTGCCCATGCCACGTCGGTACCGAAAAAAACGCACTGCCGGCGTGGTGCAAACGTTGTTGTACCGCCGTCACCGTGGCATCACTGGCCGCCGGTGGCCGGAAGCAAATCAAATTAGTGGTGGGCGGCGCAGCTAGCTCCATGCCCGCTGTCGTCAGCATCGTGGCAAATTGTTGTACCAGTTGCATACTTTGATCAATCAGATGCGCCGTGCCGTTACGACCAAGCAACTGCATCGTCAGCCACAATTTAATCACATCGGCGTGGCGCGTCCCTTGGATGTTGATTTCGCCCGGATTGACCAACTCGGGGTCTTCACCCATGTACGGCGCTGATACGCGAAAGCCGCGTTGCAACAAGCCGCGGTCACGCACCAACAAGGCGACACAGGTTTTGGAGATATACATCCATTTTTGTGGATTAAAAGTAATTGAATCGGCATGGTGAATCCCATCGAGTAAATGCCGATAGGTATTTGAAAAAATCAACGCCCCGGCGTAGGCCGCATCGACGTGCAACCACAACCCTTCGCGCTGAGTAACTGCGGCAATGCCAGCGAGGTCATCAATCGCCCCCAACACCGTCGTACCGGCAGTCGCCACCACACAAAAGGGATCGTTGCCGGCGGCACGTTGGTCGACAATCGCTTGGGCTACGGTATCGGCACTCAGACTCCCATTAGCGTCTGCTGCGAGGCCAATCACGGCATCACTGCCCAAACCGAGCACCATGGCGGCTTTGCGGAGCGAGGTATGGGCCTCGGCCGACGCCAAAATCACCGGCCGGGCAGTCAAGCCAAACAACCCGGTTTTGCTGATGTCATAGCGTAGATTGCGGGCGAGCGCTAAAGCCTCGAGGTTGGCCAAACTACCGCCACTCACCATGACGCCACCGGCCTGGGGTGACAACCCAAATTCGGCGGCCAGCAGGCGCATCAGACGGTCTTCGAGGCGGGCGGCCAACGGAGCCATCTCGAGCGAAAGCATGTTGTTGTTGGTGGCAGCCGAGACCAGCTCACCCAAAAAAGCCGCCGTGCTGGGCATGGTGTCCATGTGGCCGATATAACCCGGGTGGGCTGGGTTCATCGCGCCTTGGAGGACTTGTTGGATGAGTGGCAACAACACTTCGGCTGGTTGGGGGTGCTCAGGGAAGCGCACCATCATCAAACTACCAGGGTCAGGTTGCATTGGCAGTTGGGCGGCATTACTCAAATGCCCAATCAGCATATCAACCACTTGATGTGCTAATTCCGTCACCGCGGCTTGGTTAGTACCGTGCGGATTAACAAAGGCGCGCGGATCAATTTTGCTCCCACGAAGCATGACACATCTCCTATACACGACAGAATCGCAATCTGCATATTATTTAGAGAAAAACACTGAATTCTTCAGTAAATATTTGCAATTTACGGTATGATTAAACAGTGTAACATGGGATATTGAGGTGATATGATGGAATGGCTCAATCGCAAACTTTTTCCTTTTCCCATTCACCACTATTCGAGCCGTGACGGCGTGATGCGCTACGTCGATGTCGGCAGTGGTCCCGTGATGCTGTTTGTACACGGTACCCCCACATGGTCACTCTTGTGGCGGCACGCCATTGCCAAATTTGCATCAACCCATCGCGTGATTGCAATCGACCATTTGGGGTTTGGTTTGTCAGAAAAACCCCCTGAAGCAGATTATTCAGTCGCCGCACATGCAGCGCGATTTCATGACTTTGTTGATTTTTTGGGCATTCATGACATTACATTAATTGTCCATGACTTTGGTGGACCGATTGCCCTGAGTGATGTGATAAACCGACCCGGTTTATACAAAAAACTCATCTTATGCAATACATTTTTGTGGCCATTTGCAGGAGAATTTGTGGTCCCCACCACGATATCATTACTCAATGGCCGGGTGGGCAAGTTTTTGTACCTCAATCTCAACATGTCACCCCAATGGTTATTACCAGCAGTCTTTGCCAATCGCCAAAATCTTGATGCCACCGTGCATCAACAATACGTAGCACCGTTCGCTGATAGCACCCAGCGCCAGGCCTTGTGGGCGATGGTCCACGAACTCACCCCCGATAATCCGTGGCTGGCGCAATGTTGGGCCCAACGCGAACCACTCACCAAAATCCCCACGTTATTGTTGTGGGGAAGCCGAGATCCAATTTTTGGAGCGGCCTATTTGCAGCGCTGGCAACAACTGTTTCATCATGTGCAGATTTGTACCTATCACGATGCGGGACATTTCGTCCAAGAAGAAGCATCATTTGATTATGTAAAACAAATCCAAGCATTTATGATCTAAGTATTATTCAGAATCATTATCATTGCACTGTAAAGAGCAGATTAATGCAACAGCAACCAGTTATTCATATCATCGGCGTTGGCAACGTTGGTATTCGCGTATTGAATATACTCATTCGCAATGAGCCACGCTATATTACAACCGGGATAGCGATTGCCACCGACGAAGCAACACTCTATGATGCCCAAATTCCCATTCGGTTACTGGTACGAGACACACATACCGTCCCGAACATCGCCCTCCATCTCCAAGAAACAAAAATGGTATTGTTGGTGGGCGATTATGGGGAAGTACGTGAAATGCAATTAGCGCACCAGGCAATTGCGTCAATAGCGCATCTCGGGATGCCAACAATTGCCCTCGTCACCAATATCGACACCATTCAGCCAACCCCTGCGCATCGCGTGGCATTCGCACAGTTGCAACATGCCGCAACTGGGATATTTATGTTAGATCATCAGCAGTCAGAGCGGATTATTTCGCGCTCGAAAGGCTATACCCCACCCACAGCAATCACTCATGCCCGCAATATCCTTAGTGATATGCTACGGTTGTTTTATGATCCCGGGCTGATTTCGATTGATGTCACCGATTTAGTAGCCCTATTTCACGAATCGGCAAAGGTTGGCATAATCAAAACCTACTGTGCGCACGGGCATGATGCCAACCAGCAAATCACCACAGCGCTACACCAAAGTCAGATCGCTGCACATCGATATCCCCGAATTTTGTTACATGTCCATTGCGGCGAAGCTGTTACTCTGCCGGATATCAGCGCGATTGCCGATGAAGTTGAACGCATCTGTGGACCAGATGGCAATATCACGTGGGGATTATTTGTTGATGTCAATTGCCCGGAAGATTACCTCCAGGTCGATTTATTTGCCGTTGAATCGGTGTGAAAACGGAGGTGCGAGGAATGTCCTCGCACCTCCGTTTTATTGCAGAGCCGCAGCAGACGCAGCAGGCTGCGGCTCTACTGCGTCTCTACGCGCGCCGTCACGGTCTTATTCAATCACGTAGCGGCCGGGATTGAGTTTATTGTCTGGATCCCAGGCTTTTTTGAGTTGCCGCATAATGGCGATATTGGCCGGTGTTGGACCCCAACGCGCGGGATCTTCGCCGATTTCGACCACCACATACCCCCCAAACGGCAACAACGCTGCCCGGAGTGCCGCGACGTCGGGCATTTGGGGTGCATAGAGGCGGATGATTCCCACCGTGGGCATAATATGCATGGTGGCGTTGGGGGCGATTTCTTGTAACGCTGGATAAAACGACTCCAACGATTGCGGTGCACAACCAATCCGGAGTTGGACGGCGTGACCATGGCTTTTATTAAATGGTGTATTGAGCAGATGATCCCATGACCCGGTCGTTGTTGCCTTGGCAATGGGTTGACGGGCACGGGCGATATTGACTTGGCGGGTCACTGCGGCGGCAGCTCCTTGCCAACGCACCCACAAGCGGATGTGGTGGGGAGTTGCTTCGATAAGGAATGCCGATGGGTTAAATGGTGGCTTGCGTAACACATACGCGATTTTGTGGGCATGTTCAATCGACATCCCAGTAATGGTGATACTCTCATCGGCTTCGGGGAGGGGTGCCAGTTTGAACGACACCTCAGCAATAATTCCCAGCGTACCTAATGCGCCAATGTGAAGCTTATGCATGTCGTAGCCGGCGACGTTTTTGACTACTTTGCCGCCACTTTTGATGATACGACCATCACCCGTCACAAAATGCATTCCGAGCAGCCAGTCACGGGGAGCACCGGCGCCATGGCGTAGCGGACCACTAAGACCACTCGCCAACAAACCACCGATGGTGGCGTGGCGGTGTTGGGGTGCATCCCACGGCAACCACTGGCGATGCACGGCTAATTGCTCTTGGAGCTCACCGAGCACCATCCCCGCCCCCACCGTAATCGTGAGGTCGGAGGGAATATAATCACTCACCACATTGAGCGCCCGCATGTCAATGGCGGTGCTGTCAGCGTGAGCCGGGTTACCGATACCCTGATGCAAGCCGGCGCCACGTGGCACAATCGGCCCCGTGGTATCACGCACCATGTTGGCTAATTCGGCGATGGTTTGCGGTTTTGCCATTTGCTACTCCGTTATGTAGATTGCACATCGTCGTTACCAACCATGCGCGTTGCACTTAAATCCACGCACCAGCGGCCAGTGCTTTGGCGCCAGCCCGAGCAGATTTGATATCGCCACACGAGGCACCGGTAGGGATGAGCTTGCAGGGATTCATGACGCCGCGGCTATCGAAACAAGCCCGCATTTGGCGCATGGCCCACAAATCATCCTCGCTAAACAGCCATTTCATGTAGTCGCGTTTTTCGATGCCAATACCGTGTTCGCCACTAATCGTCCCACCAGCCTTGACACAAGCCATCAAAATCTCTTCGCTGGCAGCCACCGCCCGCTCGATGATGCCTTCTTCGCGAATATCAAAGAGCAACAAGGGGTGCAGATTGCCGTCGCCAGCATGAAAAATATTGACGATGTGGACCCGTTGGCGTTTGGCGACTTCACGGGTCAAGCGCAAAATTTCGGTCAGCTTGGAGCGGGGCACCACGCCGTCTTGGATGTGGTAGTGGGGCGCCAGACGTGCACAAGCTGCCAATGCCCCTTTGCGCCCCGACCAGAGTTTTTTGCGTTGTTCTTCGTCTTGGGCCACCCGTAATTCACGTGCTTCAAAGTGAGCACAGATATGCTCGATTTGGGCAGTTTGGGCGGCGATTTCTTCGTGCATGCCGTCGATTTCGATGAGCAGCACCGCTTGGGCGTCGAGTGGGTAGCCGGCATGCACCGATTGTTCGACCAGGGCGATGCCTTGGCCTTCGAGCATTTCGAGGGCAGCCGGGATGACTCCTTGGGCAATAATCGCCGACACCGTGTCGGAGGCGCTATCGAGGTCATCAAAGATAGCCAAGAAGGTTTTGACGCCCTCGGGATTGGGCATCAAGCGCACGGTTAATTCGGTCACAATCCCCAACGTTCCTTCGCTACCCACAATTACGCCCAGCAAATCATAGCCGGGGGCATCGGGGGCGGTGTTGTCGATGGTGGTGATACTGCCGTCAGCGAGAACCAATGTCACCGCCAACACATGGCTGGTGGTAATGCCGTATTTGAGACAATGTGGGCCACCCGAGTTTTCGGCGGCATTACCACCAATGGTCGAGGCTTTTTGGCTGGAGGGGTCAGGGGCAAAATGCAAATTCCACGGCGCGGTGAATTCACTCAAATCAGTATTAATCAGGCCGGGTTGGACCCGGGCGGTCCGCGAGACCTCGTCGACATGCAACACCTTGCTCATGCGCCCCGTCGAAATCACCACGCCACCGGCGGCCGGCACCGAGCCACCCGACAAACCAGTGCCACCACCCCGCGCCACGATGGGCATACCGGCTGTGGCAGCGATGCGCACACAGGCGGCAACTTCGGCGGTGGTGGCAGGCACCACCACAATATCGGGGCGCGCCATGTCGAGCGCACTCCCGTCGTATTCGTACATCATTAATTCTTCGGGGCGCCACAGCACATAGCGCGTGCCAATGGCGGCAGCCAAATCATGGACCAATTGGGCGTATTCGGGCGCAAGTTGATTGGGCATGGCATCCTACCTCATTGTATGGTGGGGATGAGGGGATTATACCATTCAATGCATGGACGTCGTGGTGCGAGGAGTTACCGCGCACCTACGCCGTCATGCCCGCCAACTGTGTTGCGGATTATATCCCAACATATGGCGGGCTTTGGCGATTGACAGCAACGTTTCGTTGGCACCAAGGGCGGGGTCGAGTTGCACACCGGGGAAGCATTGCGCTACGAGCTCGGCATTACTTTGGTGCATCACGGTATCACCGGCGGCAATCACAAAGACTTCGGCACCGGTGAGGCTGGCTTCGAGGCCACGGCGACAGCTCTGGGCCACGTCACGCGAATCCACATAGCCCCACAAATTGCCTTTGCGGATGTGGGGATCGGCTTGCCAGTCGGCAAAACGGGGGTAGTCGTGCGGCTCCATCAGATTTGAAAACCGCAGGCCGACATAGGTCGCACCGCTCCAGCTGGCAAACTGACGCGCCATTTCTTCACTGACGAGTTTTGAGAGGGCGTAGCTACTTTCGGGCGCAATGGTTGATTCGGTCACAGGGAATTGGGGTGGGATGCGGCGTTCAAACGGCAAGCCGAGGACGGTTTCGCTCGAGGCCCATACCACCCGGGGCATGCCGAGGATCTGGGCAGCCCGAAAGACATTGTAGGTCGAGCCGGTATTGTGCATAAACATGACTTGCTCGCTCCGCCCAGTGGGATCGGGATTGGCCGCCAAATGGACGACCGCGTCACAGCCATGCATGGACTCGATGGTTTCGCCGAGTTGATTCAGGTCTGTTTTGTAAAAATCACAGGTTCGTACTGCGGGGGCAGTAATATCGAGGTTGCGCACGGTATACCCGGCACTTAGTAATTCGGCGATAGTGGCGCGGCCGGCTTTGCCGGAGCCACCCGTCACGGCGATGGTTTTCATGAAAAAAATGCTCCCTCTAAAATTAAATAATGCATGACAACGGGGTGTATTGTGCATACACCCCGTTGTCGTCTATTACCAGTCATCACTACAATAGCGGTGCTGGACCGCTGTTTAATGTCATACGATATGCTTCGACCGCTTCTTGGACCTTGTTTTGCTTGGCGTAGGCATTCCCCAACAAGCGACTACATTCACGGCGAATCTGTGGTTCACCGACTTCGGCGAGGACGTCACGCAAATCATTGACCACGTCTTCGAGTAGGACCCCATTACGGATCAAGTACCGATATTGCGTGAGTGCCGTGTCATACATACGACATTGCACCGCCACCCGCGCCACCGACAAACGCAACACCGCGTTTTCAGGGTCTTCTTGGAGTGCCCGCAAGTACCCATCAATCGCGAGGTTCCCCGATACTGCAGCACTCGCGGTATCAACGGCAGGCACGAGATTCACCATTGGCGTACTTGCTTTGGGGGCTACGACCGGAGGAATCTCACTTACCAACAGTTGCTCGAGATCAGGGGTAATCGGCGTCATTTCGCCCGATGTCAATCCCAAGTCACGAATCACCTGTGACACATCGAGATCGTTGGGTTGGGTATCAGCCGGGAAGTCGTGTAGGCGCATCCCATGGCTCACCGATAATTGACTAAAGTCTGGTTGTTGCTGCACAACCACCGATTCGTCTTCGAGCAATGCCAGAAGCGCATCATGCGTTGCTTGATCACCAGCGCTGGCACGCGCGACATCATCAGCATCCACCACCCCTTTGCGCAAACCGTGCTCGAGCAATTCGGTCAAGGTTTCGTCGGGTTCAACCGGCGTAAGGCGCGTATCGGGATCCAACCGTGGTAGCGCCATAGACAATCCGCGCATGCCTTCAGTCAATCCGCTGCCTGGTTGTGCCAATAACGAGGCCAACAAATTATCACCATTGTGTGGCTGAGTTGGTACCGGGATCGTGCTTTCATAATCAGGAGTTTGGGTATCGAGTAATGATTCGAGTGTCATTGCAGCTGCGTTGAGCGGTTGCTTTGCCACGCGATCAGCGCGATTTACGGGGGTACGGGTACGTTCAATCACATTCGCACCACCCAACGTACGAGCGACCACATCCCGCAAATCTTCGGTTTGGGCAGGGTGATATTTAATCTCTAGGCGTGCGAGAAGCACATACAAATCATCGCTACACGGGGTCGTTTGAATGGTGGTTGTATCAATACGATTGCCACCGGTCACTGGCGTATCACGCGGGCTCGCTACCGGGGTATCGCCGTCTTCGCCACCATCAGTGGGGCTTTTTTGCATGACCGTAGCCAAAAACCGGTCATCATCATCCACCGGATGATCGATATCAAATGGCACCGCCGTAATATTGCCACCACTCCCATACAATTGCACCGGTTCAGTGGCAACTTCATCGATTTCGGCGGCTACTGGGGTGGTCGTCGGCACCCGCACGTTGTTGTTTACCGTCACTGTCGACGCAGATGGTCGGGTACCATCACCCAACATGCTTTGGTTCAAGGTCATTGTCAAAATAGCAGCTGCAGTCACCACGGGGGCGGCCGTCGTCACCTCAGATGAATTGTTCCCCGCAAATTCCGTATGTATTGGGTCTGCCGGCGCAACTACCGCCGTTGCATCGACCACAGTATTGATTGATGTCACCGCATCTGCATGCAATGCTGCTTGCCGTTGCAATGTACGTTGCAACAATATCCCCGTACTATCGTGGGCGGTATCATCGAGCATACATGCACAATCATGATCGTGATCGACATCGGTGATTCGGCTCATTTGACGCATCTGCCCCAATACCGATTCGACTTCATGAACGCCCACCGTCGGCATTTCGGCGGTGACAAGATAAGTTACCCGCACCCCCGAACTCGCCTTGGACTGCACTTGTTGTTGGTACCAAGCCGTATCATCCCAAGCCGGGAGCACCCACTCTAGTTGGGCAGGCACGGCATCGCTCCCAAATAACTCATGAGCTGTTTCTAACAATGGATCAAGCGCTTGTGCCCGCTCCCAACATTTATTGCTCACACTACTATCACGATTACTTTGATAGCGTGCCTCAATCAGATTGGCTTTCAATACCTGCGGCGCATGCAATAACACTTCTTGGCAAATTTCGTGTGCTTCTGTTTCGTCACCATTACGCCACAACGCCTCTGCCAACGCAACCACATGTTCACGATGTTCAGGGTTTGCGAGTGCCATCTGATGAAATTCAGGAATTGCTTGATTGTAGGCATGCGAACGCATAAACAATCGCGCCAGCCCAGACCGACTTAAATGCAAATAGACATCGTGCCGCGCCGTGCGTTGATAGAGATTCAACAAGCGGGGCCGTAATTCACTCATGTCTGGGCGAATCTCCATCGCCCGCTCGAGATATTTCGTCGCCGCCGCTAAATCACCTTCGCGCTCCGCTACCGTACTCAATCCCACTTGGGCAATGATGTTCTCGGGGTCGCTCTCGCATACCGATTCAAATGATTCACGCGCCTCGCCCAACGCATTTGCCGCAATCAACGCCTCGCCCAAATACAACTTGGCTTTGAGATTCTGTGGGAACGCACTTAATACGTGTCGCGCAATCCCTGCCACGCGCTCGTGTTCGCCGCTCCCCACAGCCTCACGCATACGTTCATATGCACTCTGCAATGTCATTTCACTCATCATGACCCCTTTTGCCTTATTACCAATCGCGATTCCTATTCCCGATTCCCATGATATTAAATTACATTTTGATGACATCTAAAAATATACTACCATAAATTGTCATATAAATCAATACTATAAAATGTAGTTATTTACAAATAGGCAACAATACAAATTATTTCCATTATTTTTTCATGAAAAAACCGGTCTAAACACAGTTACGCCCCTACGTGACAGCACACGTAGAGGCGTAACATCCAATCAACGCATTATGTTAGTACTTACGGTAATTGGCGCAACCGCATCATCACATCCAAAATCCGCTGGCCATAGGTGGTACCAGGGAAGGCCCAGCGGCCATTCAAGCCAACAATGGTCGGCGCCACGCCACGCAAGTTCGTCGGCAGCGCTCGATAGGCCAATGCTTTGGCAATCAGGGCTTTCTGAGCAGGCGATGCTTGATCATCACGCAAGGCATAGGCGAGCAAGCGCCCAATATGGGCGGGAATCGCATCATCACGCCATGTGGGGAAGCTGAGGCCTTTTTCCCACATATTGCGTTGCGTATTAAACACCCAGCCCGGCTGATTGGGGTTTGTCGACGAAGACTGGCCTTCGACTCCCAGCCCTGCCGGGTTATTTTGGGGACGTGCCGACCAATAACTCGTCAAATACCCGGTTTCGTGTGCCATTTGGGCAATTGCGAGGAACCAATCGACCCCGACACTCGACCCAACCTGCTCATACGCCTGTACGATGGTGCGCACATCATCGTAGCTGTAGCCATTATTGACGGCTCGGGGTGCAAGCACGCGTACCGCTTCTTCGACCGTGCCACTGGGCAACCCGAGGATCGGCAAATCGGCGGGGGGTTTAGGAGGTACAAAATCGCGCATTTCGTTACCCAACAAGCCAAACAACACGTCATACGGGTCGCTGTTTTCGGGGTGCAACTCAAAACGAGCCCGCTCGAACCACTGCACTTGGTATTCCTTGCCATCACTCAAGCGCTCGGTAATGATGTCAGATACCGGCAATCCAAACAATGCCAGGCTTTCGTTTTCTGACACCGTCTCTTTGCTATCGAGGTTGAGCCCATAGCGCCGCCATGTATTCAAAAAGCGCCCACACACGGTATGCCCTGTTTCGGCAAAGGTGCGGCAATTTTTGCCACTGTCGGTTTTGGGGAAGGTAAACCAGTCACGGGTTTGTTGCGTCAAGCGATCAGCACCCAACCGCCCTAACAACACATCATACGGGGCTTTGTTTGTGGGGTGAAGCTCAAGCCGGTTGCGCTCAAAGCGTTGCACCGTCAAGGTTTTACCTTCGATGCGCACATCGACTTGCGGGCCAATGGGCAACCCAAACACCCGCAATCCCCCTTGGGCTTCCCAATAACTACGAATCCGCCCAGAAATACAATAGCCGGTCTCGCTAAAGCACCGTGGCTCGTCAGTTTGGGCCTGTACGTGGCGTGGCGCACTACCAAGCCACATGCTCATACACACAATAATTACTACAAATTGTCGTACCATAATACCTCGCATCAATACAATGTACGAAAAACGTCGACCTTAAGGGTCGACGTTTTGGGTGCTCATAATGAGCGTTTGTTGGTCGGGGCGAGAGGATTTGAACCTCCGGCCTCATGAACCCCATTCATGTGCGCTACCAGGCTGCGCTACGCCCCGTCATTCCAACACGCTAATAGTACGCTACAACCATAGCCTATGTCAAATCGAATTTGCAAGCAATATGAAATATGGTGAAATGGGCACGTCTTTATTGTCTCGCGCAGAGCATTCACACTTCCGGAGGGCGAATAGCGGCGAATGAATTCGCCGGCATGATTCGC
>DBCF01000065.1:0-6635 GCA_002292925.1 Roseiflexaceae bacterium UBA965
CCGATGGCGTCTTGTTGGCGGATGCCTTCGAGGAATTTGAGGCTCCCTTGGAAGTAGCGTTGGTCGGTGAGTACCGAAATCGCCGACGCGCCCCCCTGACTATAGGTCGTAGCAATTGCGAGTGGCTCGAATGGCTCAATCAATACGCCTCGTGATGGTGAAGCATGTTTGACTTCGGCAATCAAGGTGGGGCGCTGGTGGCGACGTAACGCCGCCGCAAACGAGCGCACTGGTGGGGCGAGGGTTGCTTTGCGTTGGATGGCATCGTCCTTGACCTTGCTTCGTTGCCGGGCAACTTCAATGACTTTATGTGCCAAAATTTGTTGCAAAATACTGTCACTCATGCGGAATTCCCCTCGTTCACATGACCATGCCGAGCAAGGCGCTCGGCACAGGGTATGGTGTTTTGTGATTATTTGTCGCCGTTATTGGGTAGATCTCCAACGTTGCCTGTATGCTGATTGGGTCGCGAACCATCCCAGGCGTACGGTGTGTGGTGTCAGTTGGTGTATACACCAATGCCTGCACTATACCTGTAGCCATGCACATCGTCAAGCGCACCGTTGTATCGTTGCTCTTGTATTTTTGAAATAATTGGTGGAGGTGATGGATGGAGCTGAACCTACGCCATTACCGTTGCAGTGCTTGTTGAATCCGCCAGGTCGTTGTTTCGGCGATGTCGATTTCACGTTCGAAATGGCGAATTGCCGTCTTGGTGTTGGCGTTTTCAATGACGCCGTCATTACTTTTGCTGATGATGACATACAAATGAATCGGGGCACTCGCATAGATGCTCAGATAGTTGGCATTTAAGAGTGCGGTAATGTCGGCGGGGCATTGTGTTGGTAGGGCGGGGACGTCTTTGCTGAGCGCTTTGAGATTGGCGGCGAGTTGGCTTGTCGATTTGGTGGTGGAGATCTCATCATAATATTTGTAATAGGTGTAGAGGCGTTGGCTACTTAATTCTCGGTAGATCGCAATAGCATCACGGCATTGCGTAGAGATAACTTCTGTCTGACTGACGACAATTGTTGGTGGTGGTGGTATTGCCGTCGTGTTGGGTTGTGGTTGTCCATACTGAAAAATTAACCATAGTAATCCCCCATTGATGAGCAACAACGCCATGACTACTGGCACAAGCCAGCGCTGATTGTATGCCATATTGACCTCTGTTCCAGTGGGGTGAAAATAGTCCCAGATAAAAGTCCTCCGCACCATACGGTGCAGAGGACTGCGGGTAATTAATCAGAATAGCGCTCTTCGAGCCACGGGTCAGCGTTGTTGTTGTAGCCGTAACGCTCCCAAAACCCCAATCGGTCACCATTCATAAATTCGAGGCCACGCAACCATTTGGCACTCTTCCAGAAATATTTTTTGGGGGTGAGTAAGCGCAAGGGGAATCCGTGGTCGGGGGTGAGCTCTTCACCGTCGTATTTGTAGGCCAACAAGGCATCGTCAAGCATCAGATATTCGAGGGGCACATTGGCGGTAAAGCCATATTCACAATGTGCCATCACGAAATTGGTACCGGGTTGCAAGGCAGGGATTAATTCGAGGAAGTCGCGGAAGCGTACCCCCAACCAGCGCGTATCGAGTTTGCTCCAACGGGTGACACAGTGAATGTCGGTGACGACCTCGACCGTGGGCAGGGCGCGGAATTCGCTGTACGAAAAATGCTTGGGTTGCTCAATGGTACCCCATACCCGCAAATCCCATGTTTCAGGGAGGTTTTTGTATTGCGGTACGTCACCATAGTGCAAAACCGGGAATTTATCGGTGAGATGTTGGCCGGGGGGCACCCGTGACTGGATTTCGTCGGGTGTCCGCTCCGCTTTACGGCGAAACGCATTTAACATGGTAAACCTCTCAATTGAACAACACGTACATTATACAATACCTGAAACGCCGCGCTTGGGTGCTCAGCGTGACCGGCTGCCGTCTCACCACTCTGGGAAAGAGGGAAGGTGTGCCGGTACCCAAGTTAAGGATTGGAGCGGCGGGGCAAAGGGGCCGATTTTGGCCCAGCGGCGCATCTGCAAAAAAGGCACTGGGTCGATAACATGGCTTTGTGTGCCAAGATTGTCATGGGGTAAAGCATCGCTCATCGTTTGAATAAGAGTGATTGCCTTGGCAACCGTGATGCGGTGCATGGCATAATCCATATCGATTTCACGTAGTCGTTGGATGGCTGCGGTACGAATCGCTTCATCATTGATGGCTCTGATGCGTTGAGCAGTACTGCCTAACGCACCCACAAGACTTTCGTAGTGTGGTTGTTGGTTTTGCCACGTCTGACGCAATTGTTGGGCAATGTGCGACATCGCATTATCAAGTCGATCATAGCGCTGTATCAAGCGCGACAATTCACTAATAATCGGTACCGTCATATCACTCGCCGTATGCCACGTCACATCAAACATATTGGCTTCGTGACGAATGCTCTGTAATCCTTGTATCAGCGGTGTGGCATCGGGAATGGGATGGAGGGTGTGAAATTGCTCAATCAAGCGAATCTGACGCCATAACATATCGCGGATGCGTTGGCTCCGTTCGGCAATGAGTAGCGGGGTGTTGCCGTTGTCTGTGGGCAAAAATTGGTATGTATGTTGGATGAATTGACGTGCTTTGCGATAACTCACAATACAATCAAACGGGATTTCGTCAATTGCTTGTTGTACCGTTAAAAACTCTGCCTTGATGGTTGGGTAATGGTGTGCAATTGTCGTATCACCTGCATTGATACGCGCGTGGACGAGTTCGATGAGTTCTTCGGCATCAGAAAACTCTTGGCGGGCAATTAATTCCATCCGTTGTAAATCGGCATGGCGCTGGTTGATAATCTCCAAAATCGCACTTGCGCGTTGGATGGCGCTTTGGGCGTTGCTTAATAATTGCGTGACATAGGTATGTTGTTGCGCTGTATTGCTCCGCTGGACCCACGCGACATAATGTGCTGCAAATCGTGCCAAAATCACCGCTTCGCTCCCGGCATTGCGCAAATCAGTCCACAATGCAGGGTGCATGGTATTCATGGCCTGAAATACCGTAGCGGCGTGTTCAAATTGGCTGGTCAGTGCTTCGCCGTCACGAATGGTCTGGGCAATTGCTTCGTTTTGACGTTGTTGGATGACGGGCAAACTGCCACCTTCATTGACGGCTTGTTGGCGCAAGACTTCGGCTTCATGCACGAGAGTGTCACCAGCTGCCAAGTTGCCGGCAATGATTTCTGCCAAGGCTTGGTCGAGCAACCGAGTTGCCTCTTGGAACAGGCTGAGGCTGTGATTGACATCAAACCCTTGCAAGGTGGCTTTTTCGGCAGCTTGACGGCCTGCGCTTACGCCGTTGCGGACGTCATACAACGTAGTGATATGGGTGGAAATTTGGTGATAGGTTTGTTGGGCTTGTTGGGCAGAGGTGGTTGCTTCGGCATATTGATGATTTGCCAGATAGTCATTGGCTTTGGCTAAATCACGATCGCTCATGGCAAACAGCTCACGGTAATTAATCCCAAGGGCTGCGAGGCGATGCCCGAGTTTTTGTTGTTCACGTTGGACTTGTTCGATTAAGTCGCTATTTTTTTGGATGAGCGCTTCGATTTCACTACGTTGTTTAATACTTTGTTGTAAGGTAGCTTCGATGGGGGGGACGGTAGGTGTTAGGTCTTTGACGATTTCAATCAAGGTCTGATATTCGCTTGCAGTCGGGACGTCAGGCAGGCGGCGGATCGTGCGGTCAAGCGTAGCTTGGGTGGCTTGATAGAGCTGATCTGCTTGATCGATGAGTTGAGCGATTTTTTTGGCATCAATATCACTAAATCGCACACGATCGTACACCATGCGGTCGCGCTCGCTGTTGAGCAATTGCGCTGCATAATTCAAGCGGCTACGTAAGCCACGTAACGCGACATCTGCGTCTGCTTGCACAGATGAGCGCGCTTTTTCAAGTGCCATACGTCGCCGTATCCGCACAAATAATATAAGGACACCAATAAACGCAACTACCCCTACCACACTGACTGCGATTTGTTGGATCAAGAGTGGCGTAAACGACATCCCAGCGATGACCGGATTACTTTGCATGTCCATGGTCATGTCCTTCGTTGTCAATACTCTCGGGTATGCCACTCGGTTGCACCATCATGACAACAGGGCGCAACCGAGTAATTGGCGGTGTGATGATTAGAGATCGACGCCCAATACATCCGCCACACTAAAGATGTCTTTGTCACCACGTCCCGATAAATTGACCAAAATCACTTGGTCGGGGCGCATAGTCGGCGCAACGCGTAATGCATCGGCGATGGCGTGCGCGCTCTCAAGTGCGGGGATAATCCCTTCGAGCTTGCTGAGCATTTGGAAGCCATCGAGCGCTTCTTCGTCATCGACCGACACATATTGCACCCGTCCCGTGTCATGCAACATGGCATGCTCGGGCCCAATCGCTGCATAGTCGAGCCCTGCCGATATGCTATGGGTTAGTGAGATTTGGCCGTCGTCGTTTTGCAAAATATAGGTGTAACTGCCTTGAAGTACACCTTTGCTGCCCCCTTCGAAGCGAGCTGCATGATTCCCGAAACTTATCCCGCGGCCGCCTGCCTCAACTCCCCGCATTGCCACCCCTGGTTCTTCGAGGAAGGAATGGAACAAGCCAATCGAGTTCGAGCCGCCTCCCACACAGGCAATCAACAAATCGGGCAATCGCCCTGTCGCCTGCTTGATTTGGGCATAAGCTTCGCAGCCGATAATGCTCTGGAAGTCACGTACCATGGTGGGGTAGGGGTGGGGGCCGAGGGCCGACCCGAGTAAGTAGTACGAATCGGGGTTCGACACCCAGTCGCGCATGGCGTCGTTGATGGCGTCTTTGAGGGTGCGCGAGCCGGTGGCCACGCCCCGCACTTCGGCACCGAGGAGGCGCATGCGGAAGACGTTGGGCTTTTGGCGTTCGATGTCATCGACGCCCATATAGACCACACATTGCAGCCCGAGTAGGGCACAGACAGCGGCGGTGGCGACGCCATGTTGACCGGCGCCGGTCTCGGCGATAATGCGGGTTTTGCCCATCCGTTTGGCCAACAAGCCTTGGCCAAGGGCGTTGTTGATTTTGTGGGCGCCGGTATGCGCCAAATCTTCGCGTTTGAGGTAAATCTGGGCACCGCCACAATGCGCGGTGAGGCGGGTGGCGTGGGTCAAGGCGGTAGGACGCCCGATAAACGTTGCTTGGAGTTGGCCTAATTCTTGCCAAAACGTCGGGTCGTTTTTGACGGCGTCGTAGGCTTCGATCAAATTAGCAACGGCCGGTGCCAGTGTTTCGGGGATGTAGCTGCCGCCGTAGGGCCCAAATAATCCAGGACGTGATGCAGTAGTGCTCATAATAACCTCAGTAATGTTTCAAGATAGCGGTACGGCGAGGACATCACACAAAAAGGCATATTCGACGGCGCGGTCAAGCAAGGCATCGTAGCGCCCACTTTTGCCGGCGTGACCGGCAATCATGTCTGTCAGCAAATAATAGCGCCCCGCTGGTGCCACGGCACGCAACTTGGCAATCCATTTGGCTGGCTCCCAATATTGTACCCGCGGATCGTTAAATCCGGCAGTCATCAAAATTGCAGGGTAGGTTTGGGCACTGGTATGGTCATAGGGCGAATATTCCCACATCGTCTGGAATTGTTCCGGATCGTTGGGGTTACCCCATTCTTCGTATTCGGGGATGGTCAAGGGAATCGTCGGATCGAGGATGGTATTGAGGATGTCCACAAACGGCACCAACGCCAGTGCTGCCGCAAACAACGTAGGGCGTTGGGTCACTACCGCCCCTACCAACAATCCACCAGCGCTCCGCCCATAACAACCCATCCGTGCGCTATTCGTGTAGTGTTGCGCCACCAAGAATTCACCACAGGCAATAAAATCGTCAAATGTATGTTGTTTGTGCGCAAGCTTGCCCTGCAGATACCACTCTCGTCCCATTTCGCTGCCACCACGGATGTGGGCCAGGGCAATCACAAACCCACGCTCGAGCAAACTCAAGCGCTCGGCCACAAATCCGACACTGAGATTGGCGCCATAGGCGCCATAGCCAATCAGCAACGCCGGCGCGCTGCCATCACACACCACGTCGTGGCGGCGCACAATCGTCAAGGGGATTTGGGCGCCGTCGCTGCCCGGCACAAAGACCCGCTCGAGCAGGTAATCTGCTGGATTATGCCCATCACCACCCACCACATCTTGTTTGATGGTGGTATAGACGCGGCTTTGTAGATCATAGGCCAGCACCGTTTGGGGGGTAATCGGTGTGGCATAACTAAGATAGAGAACCGCACCATGATAGGTTTGCTGGTACATTGACGTAACGTTGTAGGCGGCATCGCTAAATTCGAGGCAATGCATTGGTTGTTGGTCGTGAGGGTAGACTTCGACTTGAGGCAAGCCTCCCCGCCGTACCCACGTCACGAGGTGGTGCTGGAACGCATCGAGTCCTTCGATAATCGTATCGTCGCGGTGGGCGATGTATGGCTGCCATTCGGTTTGGCTGAGCGCACGAGTCTGCACACAAAAATTCACTGCCTGTTGATTGGTGTGCATATAGCATTGCTCACCGACCATGACGATGTCGTATTCGACATCTGGTTGGCG
>DBCF01000065.1:6712-8360 GCA_002292925.1 Roseiflexaceae bacterium UBA965
GAGCTACTACTACTATGACTGCCCACAATCAAAAAGCGTTGATCGCCACTTTGGTCGAGCCGGACATTATATAATTCGTTGGCTTCAAAAAAAAGGCATGTTGCTGGACTGGCAGGGCGTTGCCATTGCCACGTCCATACACTACTGGGGCGCCAGGCTTCGTCGGGGCGCACAAACGCCAGCACACTCCCGTCGGGCGACCACGCCAAGCCATAATGCAGGTCGGGGACGGGGGTAATCATGGCGTGGCCGTCGGCAATCCGCCGGATGTGGAGCGTGAAGCGTTCGCTGCCGTTGTCGTCGAGCAACAAGGCAATATAATTCCCGTCAGGGCTGACCGCCCAATCACCCAGTTTGAGGAAGGCCTTGCCACGGGCTTCATGGCCGAGGTCGCATACTACTTGGGCAGATTGGTGTGGGTCAGCAAGTGTCGTACGCATGAGTGCCGGATATTGTTGATCTTTGGTATAGCGCATGAAATAGGCATATGCGCCGATGGGGATGGGCGCACTGTCGTCATCATCGACCAAGCGCGATTGGAGCTCATTGACGAGTAATTGGCGGGCTGCCGCCGATATATGCGCATCGGCATAGGCGTTTTCGGCGGCAATATAGTCATGCACTGCCGGGTTTTGGCGTTCACGCAACCAGAAATAATCATCGTGGAGCGTGATGCCATGGACGACGGTACTGCGCGATTGTACTTGGGCACGGGGTGGTTGACGCATAGCGCGATACTTTCAAAAATTACGATATACCCCATTATACCGTTGATTCTTCCAACGTTTTGCACGTGGTATGATACACGCAATGAAATAGTGCACAATTATTCGGTAGTAGTAGGGTTTGGTGTGGGGCAGAAATACCGTAAAATCGGCCAGATGATTATGCTGTGGGTGTGGCTGTGGACATATGTCGCTCATCCGGTCCCCCACGCATTTGCCATGCCTGATGCGGCGTTGGTCGAAACCGATCTGCCGGCGTATTTGGCGCAGCTCCCCGGCCCACTCGCACGCTTCCGCGACGGTGATCAAACCGCAGCAGGCATCATCCGCTCGACGGTCGATTGGTATGGGGTAAGCCCGCGTATGATGTTGGCATTGCTCGAAGCCAGCAATCAATTCCTAAGTCGTAGTGATGATGCCACCGCGCTGTTGACCACCCCCATCACCTCTAGTAGCGTTGCTCCCCGCGGATTTGCCGCCCAAATCGATTGGGCTGCGGCAGGGCTCCGGGCTGGACTTGGTCCGTATGACCGCCCGCCGGTGGTGCAGTTTAGTGATGGCGTGACCACCACCATCGATTTGAATCAAGCGCCCGAAGGGGTGGCGATGCAACGGGTGCTAGCGCACGGTCGAACGCGGGCGCAATGGGTGCAGGCCGTCAAAGCGTTTGTGCAGGCCTTTGCCACCTACTTTGACGGAGCCTTGGTCATCAAAAAAACTCCTCCCGCCCCCCCACCAAGTGGATTCCTCTATCGGCCATGGCAAGCGGGGGTGCGGGTACGCCATTTGGCTTATTTCGACCATCAATACCCCACGGTTGACACCCAATCCCACGATGACGGGGTGGTGGTCAATTATTTGGGGGCCCACGATGTGCAGTACGATGGCCACGACGGCCATGATTTTGCCTTCCCCGATCAACT
>DBCF01000162.1:0-421 GCA_002292925.1 Roseiflexaceae bacterium UBA965
CGCGATGGCGGTGGGGTTTTCGCTGATAATCACTTCCGTATGGCCGCCATGTTCACCGATATGCACAATCGCCTCGTCGATATCGGCCACGATGTGGATGGTGGCAATCAGCGCCATGTATTCGGTGTCGTAATCGTCGTCGCCCATGGCGACGATACGGTCATCGGCGATGGCAGCGCTGGCGAGGAGCTGGAGTACTTCGGGGTCGCACCGTAGTTCAACCCCTTGGGCCAATAGCGCATTGGCTACTAGTGGCACCATCTGGGGGGCGGCAGCCCGCTCAATCAGCACCACATCGAGTGAATTACAGACACTGGGACGTTGCACGCGCCCGTTGACGACGATGTCACGCACGTAATCGGGGTTGGCAGTGTGATCGATGTAGGCATGCACGATACCGATGCCCCCTACAATCACGGGC
>DBCF01000162.1:559-10893 GCA_002292925.1 Roseiflexaceae bacterium UBA965
GGGCAAGTTGGCCGCCACCAAGGCTCGTTGCAACAGCGCCACGATGGCGGCGCACGAGGCGGCGATTTCTTTGCCTCCCCGCAAAATAGCAGCATTACCCGATTTGAGGCACAACGTCGCCACATCAAAGGTCACATTGGGGCGGGCTTCATAAATCACCGCCACTACGCCCAATGGGACCCGTACTTTGTGCCAGCGCAAATTGTTGGGCAATACCCCTTGCTCAAATATTTCGCCCACCGGGTCGGGTAGGGCAATCACGGTGGCGATGTCGGTGGCGATGGTCTGTAGGCGTTGGGGGGTGAGCAACATGCGGTCGAGCAGCGCAGGGCGCAAACCAGCGGCTTGGGCGTGTTGCATGTCGATGGCATTGGCGGCCAAAATCGCCGTTTGCTCGGCAGGGTCGTTGAGATACTCGGCGATTTTGGCTAAGGCCAGATTGCGCTGGGCGGTGGTTGAGGTGGCAATAGTGCGGGTGGCAGCCCGGGCTCGTTTGGCCATGGCAAGGATGTCAATCGTGGTCATCATTCTCTCACTTCAGCACGGGCTATCAACACCATATCATCACGGTGAATCGCCTCAGAACCATAATCGTAGCCCAACAAATCGGCAATCGCCGGCGAGCGTTTGCCCATAATCCGGCGCAAATCAACAGCAGCGTATTGGGTCAACCCTCGGGCGATTTCAATGTCGCCATGATAAATCCGCACCGTCTGACCACGCTCAAATTCGCCCTCGACTGCCGTAATCCCGGCTGGGAGTAGGCTTTTGCCGTGGGTGGTAATCGCCGTGGCGGCACCAGCATCGACAGTGAGTTTACTATTACGGGCTGTTTCGGCCAAAATCCAGCGTTTGCGCCCCTCGAGATGATTCCCTTTGGCAGGGAAGCGCGTGCCGATGGCATCGCCACTCGTTACCCGGGTGATGACCTCGGCGAGGGCGCCGGGGGCAATCACCACCGCGACACCGCTTTTGGTAGCCAGGTCAGCCGCTTGGATTTTGGTAATCATGCCACCCGTACCACGGCTACTGCCGGTGCCCCCAGCGAGGGCATAAATGGCGGGGGTAATGTCATGGACCTCGGGGATGAGGGTGGCAGTGGGGTTACTACGGGGGTCGGCGGTATACAGACCATCGATATCGGTGACGATGATGAGCAAATCCGCGTCAACGAGGTTGGCAACCAGCGCCGACAAATTATCGTTGTCACCGACCTTGATTTCATCAACGGCGACGGCATCGTTTTCATTGATAATCGGCAATACGCCATGCACAAAACAGGTAAGCAGGGTATTGCGGGCATTGAGATAGCGATTGCGGTCACTCAAATCAGCTTTGGTGAGTAAGGTTTGTCCCACCGGCACGCCGTACAATTCAAACAGTTGTTGGTACAAATGCATGATGTAGCTTTGGCCTACCGCTGCCAACATTTGTTTTTGGGCGATATCACGCGAACGCGATTGCAGTGCGAGGCGTTCACGACCGGCAGCCACGGCGCCAGAGGTGACGAGGATGACCTCGTGGCCACTTTGGCGCAATTGCGCCAATTGGCGCACAAAATCAACCATGCGCGGGCGATGTAAGCGCTCGCTCCCCGCTGTCAGTACATTGGTTCCGAGCTTCACCACCACGCGCATGGATTTCCCTTAAATATTCATGCCTCAAAATTATGGATTACTGCACTAATCGATAGCCGACGCCCCATTCTGTCAACAACAATCGTGGTGACCGACCAGCGTTGGGCTCGATTTTGCGGCGTAAATGCCACATATAGACTTTGAGGTAGTCTTGATCGTGTTGCGAGTCTTCACCCCACACTGCCCGAAGCAATGTATCGTGCGGCACAACACTTCCTACATTATCTGCTAATACCGATAATAATGCATATTCGGTTGGCGTCAAATCGACATTGACACCCTTGACGGTGACTTTGTGAGATTGGGTGTCGATGGTAATCTCACCGAACCCCACCACACGCACTGATTGTGCCACATTACTCCGACGCAACAAGGCGCGCACCCGTGCCAATAATTCGTCCATGTCAAACGGTTTGAGCATGTAATCGTCGGCACCACAATCAAGCCCCATCACCACGTCACGTGATTGAGTACGGGCCGTCAACATCAAAATCGGCACCATGTTGGCATCTTGACGAATCCGTTGACAAACATCGCGTCCGTCCATTTCGGGCATCATCACGTCGAGCACGACTAAATCTGGCATGGCCAACGCAATTTGATTGAGACAGTCAGCACCATTGCTGGCTTCACGCACCGTATACCCCGCATTACTAAACAATAAGTTTAATAATTTGCGCAAACCCGGCTCGTCGTCTACGACCAAGATACTTTGCTGTTGTGACATTGTGAAACTCCTGAGTCTTGTTATTCTGCATTAGCATGATATAAATGCCACAAAAAATCACTTAAAATCATAGCCGTTATGCAGCGGTTCTTACTAGTCATAGTGTACCACGTAAATAGTTAAAATGTAACTGTCGAAATATTATTTAGCGGGTATTTTGTAATATTTTGCCGTATTGTCTTAATATTATTCAATCCCTACCCTATAAGAAAGAGGAAGGAGAAAGTGACACACCTCGCGCAGGGGCTGACATTCATCGAAAATTAGTATTATTTGCGCCGCATCCTCTGTGCGAGATAAATGATAATCCTCGTACGCCCGCCACCCCATGGCGAAGGAGCGGAAGCATGAAGTGTATATGAGTAGCGCCGCAGCATGCTGCGGCGCTACTACGCAAGACATACGAAAATCCTACTTTGTTTGCAGGCGCCGCACCAATTCTACGGTATCAGCGGTAGTGAGGGTACCGACATACACATAGCGGATATTGCCTTGCTGGTCGAGGAAGTAGCTCACCGGAATCGGTGATATTTGGTATTTCCGCGAAATTTCACCCGTGGTGTCAAACACAATCGGGTAGGTCAC
Organism: Roseiflexaceae bacterium UBA965; assembly: GCA_002292925.1. Lineage (GTDB taxonomy): Bacteria > Chloroflexota > Chloroflexia > Chloroflexales > Roseiflexaceae > UBA965. The sequence continues at coordinate 3,509 of DBCF01000162.1, forward strand.
GCCGTAATTTTTGACAAAATTGGCAATATCGGTATCACCCTCGGTCCCGAGGGCTTCTTGGTGACGCAGGTTTATCCCCACAAACTCAACCCCTTGGGACTGCAATTGGATGTAGGCAGCCTCGAGGGCAGGGGTCTCCGCTTTACATGGCTCACACCACGTCCCCCAAAAATTCACCACAACGATTTTGCCTTTGAGGTCGGCCAATTGCAATTCACCACCGCCAAAACGAGGTAGGGTAAAGGCCGGGGCGGGGCGATTGGTCTCAGCCGCCGCTGGCATCACGGGGGGCGCCATTCGCCCACTAATCACCCACACAATCGCCACAATCACCAGCCCAATCAAGCCACCAAGGATGACCATCACCAGTTCACGGCGGACGGGGTTACCATCGGCGCTCGGTGGTGGGCCTGATTGCGGGTCCGGCGGGGGGTGCATTACAAGCCCTAGCGAGCGGTCATACAAATACCGCCGCCGCGGGTCACACAACGTATCACGGATTGCTTCAAACTCAGCAATCCGTTGCATGGCTACATTCAGCAACTCGCCACTCGGATCGTTTTGGATATCAGCTTCGAAACGCGCCGTTGCCGCCGCGCACGCCGCTACGATATCGTCATTACTCGCATCAATGGCGATACCGAGTGTTTCGTAGTAGGTCTGACGCGTTGTCATCTAATATCCTTTTGATACAAGGGTGAGCCAATGTTACTTCTTGAGTAGGGCAATCAGCTGTGTCGCTTGGATAGCAAACGGCGAATCACTTGCCACCAAGGTGGTGATTTTTTGCCAGGTTGCAATGGCTTCTTCGGTTTGACGTGGCGTTGATTCAGCCAAACAAAAGCCCAAATTCAACAATACCCGTGGTTGCTCACTATCGGGGATTTGCGGCAATACCTTGCGGATTTGTTGCAAGCCAGCCGTCGATTCGCCTTGGTTGTTGGTACCATTCCCATAAAAGCAACGACTCGCCCCCAAATCGGCTTCGACCACCACATTACTCGGATCAAACGACAAGGCTTTGGCATAGGCGTCAGCCGCCAATTGCCAACGCACAATCCGGCTTTGGTAGAGTGGGCTGCCTGGTTGTTGCTCACGCACAATCTGCACACTGTTGTAGAGCTGATTGCCGTACTCCACCCAGGCTTCGATGCTAGTGGCGTTGGCAACCGTGGCCGCACGGGCATCGATGATCGGCTGCTCAAACTGGTCAGTGACGGCCGCCTCACGCACCACGGGTTGTACATCGTTGCCCTCTGCTACCCGTTTGCCGCCATCAGTAATGATAAAGGTCAGCAACACAATCGCTAACGGCAAGGCAATCGCGAGTACCAACGAGATTTGGCGCTCGCCGGCAGTCATCCGCCCTTTGCGGATGGGGGTAGCGTCAAATTCCGAGGGCCGCTCTTGGCGCCCTGCTGCAGGCAACGGCCGATAATCATAGCTAGGCTCGACTGCCACCGGCAAGGCGCGCTCGACCACGTCGGTGATACCAGCATCATAAGCCGCCCGCATCGTGGGGTCACCAACAATCGCATAGGCTTGGTCAAGGGCAGTGCCACGTTCGCTCGCCAAATCACGCAATTCGTCGCTTACCCCTTGTAAGCGGCTCGGGTCATATGCCACCCGCAGGCGCTGATAGGCAGCATCAATGCTGGCTTGATCAGCGTCTCGCGGCACCTGTAATACTGCATAAAAATCTACCATGACCCAACCTTCTTATTTCACACTGGGCAACGTATTGTCGCGCCGCCAGCTCCGTACCCATGCACGCAGTGATTCTGACCAGACACTGGGGTTGACATTGCCCGACTCGAGTGAGCGTCGCAATACCGCCAACAAGCCACCAATCACTCCCAAAATAATCCCGCCCCACACCAACGCCACCCCCGGCTTGACCGTCACCGTCACCACGGCGCGGGCCGGGTCGATGGGCAGATTGAGGCCACCCACGTTGATAATCACCCGTTTTTGACTGGGGTCAAAGGCTGCCATCGAGGCCCGATGCCCACCAGGCATTGTGACCGGCATCTCTTGGATGGCCTTGGCGGGGTCTGTTGCGTCGGCCAAAATCACAATCCCCGGCACGATTTCGCTACTCTTGCCTTGATAAACCACCGTCAAACGGGCACTTATATCGGCCGAAGCAGAATGATCCATGGGTACCACAAAGCCGTTAAAGGTGATTTTGTAGGGACCGACTTCTTTGGTTTCGCCTTCGTTGAGGTCGGCAATGTTGCGGTCAAACGGCGGTTGGTATTCCACCGGTGAAATATACAAATCTTGGAAGATTTCGCTCCGCACGGACGGCGTCGCCATCGTCGCACCCATGCGATTGTTGAAGTAGAGTTGTGGCGTGGCACTACTGACATTGCCACCACGATCCACCCGCATGTCGAGCAAACCGCGACCGTTGGCATCCATACGCCAGCCGTTAAAGGTCAAATCATACCCAAAAATCGTCATCGTTTCGCCTTCAGGGATGACAACACGGGTTTCGGGCGTAGCGTACCATGTCGAGGTAATCGCCCCAACTACAAACAACATAATCCCTACGTGCGCCAAATAACCACCAATCCGCAAAAACCCACCCTTGAGTGTGCGGATAATCATCACTACATTGGTGCCGACGGCAAACGTGGCAATCCCCAAATAGGCCACCGCCATAAAGGTGCGCGCGCCCAATACGACTCCGATACAGGTCACAATCACCGCCACAATCCCCGGCCAGCGAATGGTGCGCAGCAGTTGGCGGGCATTGCTGTCACGCCAGCCCAGCAACGGACCAACAATCATCAGCGCAGCCAAAATCAACCCGAGGGGCGCAACCGTGGTGCTATAAAAACTACCAATCAACCCAAAACGCCCATCTTGGAACGGTTTGGCGCCGGCGTTGTACGTCGTACCATCATCTAATTGGAACATTGAGCCAAAAAAGCCTTGGAGTTGTTGACCAACCCCAGGAATGGACGAAATCACCGGCATCGAGGTGCCCAACGCCACAATCCCTGCCATCAACATCATCACCAAAATCATCAACGAGAAAAAACTATCGCGTGATAATAATTTTTCTGACATGGGAACGGAGGGAATATCACGCCAGCGCCATGCCACCACACCAAACCCCAAAATTGCCAATATCGCCAAAAAGCTGGTCATTACCCACTTTATGCCTTCTTCGACGAACGAATGCACCGAAAATGACGACAACACGCCGCTCCGGGTCAAAAAGGTCGAATAAAAGACCAGTACATATGTCGCAACTGCGAGTACGGCAGTCGTACGGCGTAATGAGCCACCACTCCGTTGCACCAACATGGCGTGGATCAAGGCTGCCACGGTAAACCACGGTACCAAGGCCGAATTTTCGACGGGATCCCAACCCCAATAGCCGCCCCAGCCCAACGTCTCGTACGCCCAATAGCCGCCGAGTAACAACGCCAAACCGAGCACAGCCCACGCAGCAATGGTCCATGGTAAGGCGGCTTTGACCCAGCCGTCGTAGTCGCGGCGCCACAAGCCCGCAATGGCGTAGCCAAACGGCACCGCCATCAACGCAAAACCGATAAACAAAATCGGCGGGTGAATCAACATCCAGATATTATGTAAGGTTGGGTTCAAGCCCTTGCCATCAGTAGGAGCGATGCCATCGGCAGTGACATGCAAAATAAACGGATTGCGGATCAGCATAAACACAACCAAGGCACATTGGATAAACATCACCACACTCAGCACATACGGTTCAGCGTGGCGGGTACGCCGCACCAAAAACTGTGCGCCTAGGATTCCCCACAATGCCCAAATCACAAACGACCCCGGTTGACCGGCCCAGACCGCCGCCACCCGGAAGTACGATTCGAGTTCTTGCGAGCTATAGTTGTAGACGTATTCGACATCGTAACGCTGTGCCACAAACAAATAATTCAGCATCACCACTACTGCCAACACGCCCACCATCGTCAGACGTGTGCCAATCCGACCATACACCAATGCTTGTGGACGCCCGAGTGGCACCAATAAATAACTAATGCTCGCCATGGCAGCAGCTGCAATTGTCGCTACGATTAACAATGTCCCAAAAAAATAAATCGACATCCCGCCCTCGCTTCTAGTCGCGTGTTATTTGGCCGTATTAGCGCTTAATTGCTCTTGATATTTAGATGGACATTTGACCAATAAGCTTTCGGCAATGAAGTTCCCTGTTTTGACATCATAGTTGCCAATCGCCACGATACTCACAGCTTGCTCAAAATTCGATGGCTTGGGTTGGCTATAAATCACAAGGATCTTTTGGCCACTCGAGTCTTGCAACAAAAAGGTAAATTTGCCTTCGTCGTCGTATTCGCCGGTACTGCCAAGGAATCCGGCCAACTGCACGCCACGACCACTATCTTTGGCTTCCGAGATCATGGTGGTGTAGGGACGCATCGAGGCACTCAAACCATAATACCCAAACCCAATCGACAACAAAATAATCGCAATCCCAATCATGTGGAGCGGTTTCAGGGTCGGTTTGGTTGCCGGAGGCAACGTCATGCTACTCATCTGACAATCCTTCTAGATTACACGCGATTACGCAAATTTACTGCTTGGCTTGCTCGTTGCTAACAATGGTAGCCCGGGGTTGTGGCACATCGGTTGCTGTCACGCGTTCGTTGAGTTGGCGAGCCACGTCTTGGGTGGCATGGTCAATCCGCAACAAATAGAAAAACACGCCCACCCACACAATCAACGCCGTCGTCATTGCCACATAAATGGCAACCCCTGCATCTAACAATATGGTCATATGCTCATCTCCCCTGGGTTCAGCACCTGCTGCACCTGCAAAATCGTCCGTCGAATGTGATACAACCAAAACGCCAATCCGAAAAAGCCCAAATTACTCGCTAAGAAAACCCACAATGTGCGCGGGTTACTCAACAGATTCGTGCCGGGGGCTTGCATGTTGACCCGCACCGTCCCGGCACTGGCATCGGCTTCGAGCAATACCATGCGGAATTGTTGCCCGGGGAATTCGGGGCGATCAGCCGGCTTGCCTTCGCTATCGAGTGACGGCACGAGGGTGGCGACGTTTTTCATGCCGGGCATGCGCACTTCTATGGTGGCTTGGGTCAATGTATCTGTTTTGGTCAGTGATTTGAGTTCGACCACTACATCACCCAATTGGCTGATTTTGGTATCGCCAAGGTTTAGTGCAACGCCTTCGCATTTGCTCCCCTGCAAAAAGGCACAATTGGGATGCAGCGTGCTATCGGCGATACGTGGTGCCACAAACAACAAAAACGGCATCGTTACTGCCGCAAAAATATTATAGACTGCAGCCAAACGCCGGCGCCGCTCATTGTCATCGACAGACGAGCGCAAAGCAAAATAAGCGGCATAAATCAACAACAACACCAAGATGGACGTCTCACGGGGGTCCCAATTCCAAAACGTGCCCCACACCACCTCAGCAAAAATCGACCCCGTAATGGTGGCAAACAAACAATAGAGCATGCCTACTTCGGCAGCAGCCACAGCGGCCACATCACTGATAGTGTTGCGCTTCCATAAATAGATGATGCTATAGATGGCCGACAACAAAAACGCCGCCGACGTAATCCACGCCACCGGCACATGTACGATAATAATTCGCCCGGCATCACCGAGTCCGACATATTGTGGTACCACTAAAAACATGCAATAGATGACTGCGGCAATCCACAATCCGAGGAAAATCTTTACACCGTCGCCGTTGCGAAGCGCCATCACATCACCTCAGTACAATGCACCAATTCCCTGCATAATACTTCATCAATGGCATATGAGCAAATAATGAGAAAGCGTATTGCAATGCTGATTATACAAATTTTATACAACTACTCTACAAATTCATGGCACCATTATTCCCAAACGGTAGCAAACAAAAACAACGACGCCACAAACATTGCCACCGCATAGGCCAGCAAGGTTTGGATGGGGGCCATGCCCCGCTCCCAGCTCACTCCGGCAAACGCCAAGGCAGTCCCCCGCACCGCTGTCACCAACATGGGGATGAGAATAGGCAACGACAATACCGCAAACAGCGCCCCCCGCGAACTCGAGCGGGCAATAATCGCCGCCACCAAGGTCGTGCCCGCCACCAAGGCTAGCGACCCTGCCAGCAACATGCCAATCAACAAATCAGTAGCACCAACTCGAATGTTCAATAGCACAATCGCCAAAATAGTCACCAACACCGTCAAGCCCAGCAAAAGCACCAAATTAAAACAGAGCTTACCGAGATAGACGGCAATTGGTGGGGAAGCCAAGCGCAAGGCAGCCGCAGTGCGTTGCTCTTCTTCGACCACAAATACCCGTGAAAGGGCGGTAAAGGCCGCAAACAGCAACACAATCCACAAAAACGCCGCATGCACCAAGGCCACATCTGTCGACCGCATCAACGGTCCCAGCCCCAGACTCACCGTCACCACACTACAAATCGCAAACAAGGCCACGGCGTTGAGGGCTTGGCGGTTGCGGAGCTCACTCCGCCATTCGCGTACAAAAATCGCCCGGGTGGCGCGCCAAATCTGTGGATCAATCATACAGCTACCTCGAGTGCCACCAACACATCCGCAAAGCGGCGTTCTCGTTCGTCGTTAGTGGCGATAATCGTCATACCGTGCTGGCGTTGGCGCGCCACCACCCGTGCCAACAAGTCGTGGCCGGTGGCGTCGAGCATCACACTGGGCTCGTCGAGCAACAACAACGCCGGTTGGTGGAGCAAGGCGTAGGCATAGCGCAAGCGGTGGGTCATCCCCGATGAGTAGGTGGCGAGCAAATCCCCACCCCGTCCCGCCAAGCCGACCTCGGCGAGTAAATCAGCAATGGCGGCGTCGCTAATGACGAAGCCCCGCACATCAGCAAAAAAGCGCAGGTTTTCGTGACCGGTCAATTCACGGTAGAGCATCAGATCAGGAGCCATCCAGCCGATGGCATGGCGCATCTGCACCGGCGCATAGCGCACGTCGTCGGCGATACACCACACCGCGCCGGCGGTAGGGCGTTGCAAGCCGGCAATCACCCGCAGTAGCGTGCTTTTGCCACTGCCGTTACTACCCGTCACTACCACCACTTGACCGGTGGTCACCTGCAACGACAAATCGTAGAGCACGCGCCGGCGCCCATAATCGAGGGTAATGTGGGCAAGTTCCAAGGCCTGCATAGCGTCATCCCCATCATTGGCACCAAATATGCCTATTATGCCATAACCGAAGTAGGAAGCGTGAAGTATGAAGTATGAAGTGTATGCATCTCCGCGCCGGGGAAAATTGCCCGATGATCACCGGGCGCCATACAGTGACGTTAGTGTTTCTGCGTCCTCTGTGTGCCCTGTGCGAGATAATTGAATAAAACACTGGGCG
>DBCF01000272.1 GCA_002292925.1 Roseiflexaceae bacterium UBA965
GTGCGTGCTAACGCCGATTGCAACCAACTTCCCCCCATCACCATCGCAATTTGATCGCGTTGCAACAAATCAAACCACGTGCCACTCAACCGCGGTGCGCTGGCTGCATACGTGCGATTGTGCATGATACTGGTGGTGGTGACGATTTCGCGGTAGTATTCGCCTAATGAGGCATTGGGCGTGTCACGGGCCAGTGCTTGATATTGCATCGGCACAAATATATCATCGATGACATCGGCCACCAGCGCGATATCGGGTGTATAGGAGTAGAGGTCAGCACAAAATGCCACGAATGTATCCCAATTATCTCCAATTGCAGCTGTCACATTGTCGGGGCGACTCACCTGTCCAGCATGACGAAGCAAATCGCTACGATACCACAACCCATACGGGTTGACGGTGAGCGGTACGGCAAATAATTGGCCATTCGGGTCACTACATTGTTGGATGCCTACGGCTGCCATGTCGTTTTGGAATGGGGCAAATTCAGGGAGTTGGCGAAACACACCCGGACGTTGTAAGGCCCCGAGTGTGGCGCTATCGGTGACGATGGCGTCAGGCATCGCTTCGTTCCCTGCGAGCGCAGCCATCACACGCGGTTGAATGTCCGCCGGCGCGAGGGCAATCCGATTGATGGCGATTTGGGGGTTGAGCCGACGCCACCGCGCGATTGGTGCGTCGAGACAGTTTTGCAGTGTCCACACCACAAACGGTCGCTGCACCCCGAGGGCTGGTACTTGGCTCCCCAATTGGGCGAAACTACACGCGGCGAGCATGCTACTAACGCCACTGATGGCGAGTGTTTTACAAAAATTTCGACGTGTTATTGGCATCGCTGTTCGATAACTTCACAAATGTAATGGATGATTTGCATGTGGGCTTCTTGGATGCGCCCCGAATCATTGGATGGCACGATGATTTGGTAATCTGCCCTACCTGATGCCGCCCCACCCGCTTTGCCAAGCATGGCAATGGTGGTAATCCCTTTGGTGCGAGCTGTCTCGAGTACCGCCAAAATACTCGCCGAATTACCACTCGTACTCAGTACAAATAACAAATCACCGGCCCGCCCGAGCGCTTCGAGTTGGCGCGCGAAGACGGCGTCGTAGCCAAAGTCGTTGGCGATACAGGTGATAACCAATGCGTCGATGCTGAGTGATTGGGCGGGCAAGGCGCGGCGATTGCTACGGTAGCGCCCACTGAGTTCTTCGGCGAAATGACCGGCATCGGCAGCACTGCCCCCATTGCCACAGGTAAATAATGTGTGACCAGCCAGGACTTGGGTGGCAATAACAGCGGCAATCTGCTCGACAGTATCGGCGTGGGCCTGCATGGCAGTGATAATCGCCGTGCTCTCCGCAAGCTGTTGACGGTACGATGGGGTCATGATTGCTCCTCGTTGACGAGTTTCATGACTTTATAGTGCTCAGCATAGGCCATATTGGCGAGCGCCCCTTCTTCGGCTGCCCATTTGCGGATAAAGTCGCCGTCACCCACAGTGACTTGGCTGACATGGTGGCGCAGGGCGGCGATTTTGGTTTCGAGGTCGTCACTAATATCGACCCAGGTGTCGGGTTTGGGGTGGCCGTTGATCCACACTTGATGCACCTTGTGCGGGAGCAACCCTTCGTCGAGTAATTCACGAAAGATGGGCAATGTCTCGGCAGCCGGGAATACGGCTTCGAGGGCGGCAGTGGCCGCCGCACGGTGGTCGGGGTGGTTGATGTAACCGCTCCCATAAAACCACGAGGTGGGGTCGCCACAGACCACGATAGTTGGTTTGAAGCGCCGGATGAGGCGGGTTAAATCGCGGCGTAATTGCAAGGTTGGTTGTAATTCGCCATCGGGATAGCCCATAAACACAATATCTTTGACGCCGGCAGTATCACAGGCGCCGCGCTGTTCACGTTGCCGTATGGCGATTAAGTCTGCTTTGCGCATGGTGGGGTCATTGCTGCCAGCACTGCCATCAGTAATGAATACATAACAAATGTGGGCACCTTCGCGGGCCCATTTGGCCATTGTGCCACCAACCATAAATTCGGGGTCGTCAGGGTGCGCAAAAATCACCATGACGCGTTGTGTAGCCATATCCATAAATAACGACGCTCCTGCGCAAATAGTTGTATGCATGTAGTATAACGTGATTTTGCGATGTGCTGGGTTGTTGCAACCAATCGCACCATGATAACGTCTGTGCTGTGTTCGTTTTTATTGAAAAGGAATAATGCCATGACGGTCAAACGCCCTGCCCCTATACCGGTTATACTTTTGGCGGCGGTATTTAGTGTGATTTATTTGGCGAATCCTACCGGTGGTTTCATTGAATTTATTCCCGATAATATGCCGATTATTGGCAATCTCGACGAAGCTGGCGCGACGATGCTGTTGATGTGGGCTGTCAACGAATTTCGCAAGCGCAATACGACCAATAGCCCTGACCCGCGTGATGTGACGCCACCACGAGCATAATCAATAACCACAGATATCCCCCTGCTCTGATAAAAATAGAGTATGGGGATATCTGTTGTCCAGCGATTTTTTTGAACGCATGCCCAAATACGTTCCGATGCATCGAAGTATTGTGGGTAAGGTATGCGTTTTTATTATAGAATTGGGGTGATAGTGGGGATTTATGCAACTGAGGTGGGTAGTTCGTGTTGATACAAATGATGAGGATGTGCCTGTGATGATTACAAAAAAACCACTTCCCAAGATTGCCTGTATTTTGATAGCGGTGGCCTGTTTAGCCTATGAATTTTCACCGTTTACGTGGCTCGACAATGTAGTATTGCCGTTGCCGTTTGGATTTATCGATGATGGCGTTGCGGTAGTAGCCCTGATTTGGTCGATTCGCGAGTACCGCCGCCACGGTACCAAAGAGACTGCTTTGACTGCAGTGCCGGTGCCAGAATTGCCGGCTGAATCAACCCGCGATAATAGTAAGCAGATTCAAGAATGATTAGACGATTATGGATTTGGCTGGTAGTTGTATTGATGGCAAGTAGTTGTCAGCCTGCTTCACCGTCTGCAACCGGCGACTATCAATCGCCGACCGTGACGCCGGCGCATTTGCGGCTCAAGTTGGTGCGCGCACAAATTCCTAAACCGGGGTTGATTTTTGCGTTACCTGATGGGAGCGCAGCGGTCATCGAACAACGAGGGCGAGTTGTCGCACTAGCTGATGGCCGGGTGTGGCTCGACATGCAGTCAC
>DBCF01000206.1:0-4750 GCA_002292925.1 Roseiflexaceae bacterium UBA965
TGGCGGAGCTCATCGGCCCGCAAAAAGACTTCCTGTGGCGTGCCATCCATAAATACTTTGCCGCCATCCATCACGATGATGCGATCGAAATCGACCACTTCGTGCATGAAGTGGGTAATATGAATCACACTCACGCCATGATTGTCACGCAATTCATGGGCGAGAGTGAGCAAATTGCGCGCGAGTGGCGGGGCAATCATGGTGGTGGGTTCATCGAGGATCAGGCAAGCGGGTTGCATGGCGAGCACGCCGGCAATTGCCACCCGCTGGCGCTCACCTCCCGACAAACTACTGATTTGGGCGTTGGCTAGGGCACTGAGTCCGAGCGACGCGAGGATTTCTTGGACGCGGGCTTCGATTTGCTCCCGGGGCATCCCCAGATTTTCGGGACCAAAAGCAATATCGTCGATGACGCGATTGGCCACTAATTGATCGTCGGGGCGTTGAAACACCAATCCCACTTGGCGGCGAATGTCGTAGGCCGAATCTTCGGTCAATGTCACGCCATTGACTTCCACTGAGCCACTGGTGGGCATATACACCGCTGCAAGCACTTTGGCGAGAGTACTTTTGCCACTACCGTTATGCCCTAGTAGTGCCACTAATTCGCCTGGTTTGATAGTGAGGTTGACTCCTTTGAGAGCATGGATGGCATCGTCGCGCCCTGCATTGTAGTCATAGGTTAAATCGGTGAGTTGTATCATGCCTATACCTTTAAACCGGCAAGCCACACCTGCACGGGTGACTTGCCGGTAGTCGGGGAATGCCGTGAATTAGTAGTTGCCGTCTTTAGTTTCGGCCGCAGTGGTGCGCCCTGAGCGCACCAAATTGACACCTTGGGCGACCAATACCGTAATAATTGCCGCCAACACCACTTCGACTAAGGCTTGCGGGACGATTGTGGGGATGGCCGCCGCGGGAATCAACCCAAATGCCACCAATGCACCAACCACCAAAATCGTGTTGGTCAACGTGCCAACCACACCGGCTGCTGCTGCCGCCACGGCCCCATTGCCGCCCGACAGTGCTTTGTAGGTGTAATACGACGTTAAGCCAATCATCAAACGTGGCAATACCGATACAATTGGATTGGTAAACAACCCAGTGGTATCGGTAACCATACTGTAGATACCAAAAATTAACCCAACCAATACCCCCACTACTGGTCCTTCGAGTACAGCGCCCAAGATTACCGGGATGTGCATGATGGTCGCACTACCGCTCAAGTTGGGTACCGGGATGAACCCCAGTTGGGTGACTCCGAGCACAATTGCAATGGCGCTCAAGACACCGGCGACCACGATTTGGCGAACGTTGATCTTCATTGATAGGTTCCCTTTCATCGTTACTACGAATCCAATATGGCGTCGAGGTCACTCCTCGTTTCACCCTAGATATCACGCATGGCCGGCATTCCTGCCATGCTGGTGGCCATTGCCACACTGCGTTCGATGGCGGCGGCTACCACATCGGCAGCCACACTGCCCAATTGCACCATGGCCGGGGCTGGGCGCTGATTGGTCGCCACCGTGAAAATGACATCACCATCAAACGGCGTATGAATCGGCTTAATCGCCCGCGCCATGCCGTCTTGGGCCATCTGTGCCACTTTGCGACATTCGCTTTTGCTGAGGGTGGCATCAGTCGCAACCACCACCAAGGTGGTGTTGCCCCCGTTGAACTCGGGCACCGCATGCCCGCCCCGGAGCTGGGCCGCCATATCAAAAAACTGTCCGCTGGGTAAGCGGGTACCGGCAATGATTTGCCCAGTCCGCTCGCGATAAATATCGCCAAAAGCGTTGTTGACAACGAGAGCGGCGACCGTGGTTCCGTCGGGCAAGGTGATGGCATAACTGCCAATCCCACTCTTCATACAACCACTTGGTCCCAGCATTTTGCCGACACTCGCCCCCATCCCCGCCCCCACACATCCCTCGATGACAGGGTCGTCACTGGCAGCGTTACAGGCTTCGTAGCCCATGTCGGGGGTGGCATACGCCAAGGGATTGCCACAACCCAAATCAAAAATCACCGCGGCGGGCACAATCGGTACCTTGGTGACTGTCACATCGAAGCCGATGTCTTTTTGGCGGAGCCAGCGCATCACGCCATCGGCAGCCGCCAACCCAAAGGCACTCCCGCCACACAACGTGATGGCATGGATGTGTTGGACGGTACATTCGGGCGCGAGCAGGTCTGTTTCACGGGTGCCAGGGGCACCACCACGCACATCCACACTCGCAGTAGTGTGATCGGGCAACAAAATCACGGTACAACCCGTTAAGGCTTCTGCATCATCTGCATGACCTACGCGAATCCCGCTGACCTTCGTCAACGTAGCCTGCATTCCCTGCCTCCATTGGCATCAGCATGACCGCATAGTCATGCGCAAAAATGAGCGTTGTATTCAGTTCGTACATGTAGTGCCAAGACTGTACCACACAGTTTATCTGCTTGTCAATAGTCTCTTTATAGTTTCTTGATGTTTACTTTTTTGATGAAAAAATCAACCCGCAGTCGGTGAATATGTTCCCCAACAATCATTCTGTTGCGGCGGGGTGCGGTAATTATGTGTAATCATGCAGTGTTATGATACACAGAGCGATTTGTTATTGAATCAAGAGGTTTGTATGATTGCACCTGGGATGCTTCGTAGTACATTGACCACCCGCCCCTGCTACTCGACGTTTGTGATGCTCCAAGACCCGTTGGTCATCCCGTTGCTCAAAAACGCCGGCTTTGATTTTTTGATTATTGACCACGAACACATCCCCATGAGCCCCGATATGGTAGCAAATCTGGTCACTGCTGCTCGCACCCACGGCATCGCCACGATTGTGCGGGTACGCGATTTGTCACGGGGTGCCATCCAACATGCCCTCGAAACCGGCGCCGATGGCGTGATGATTCCCATGGTCGAAAGCGCCACTCAAGCCCGCTTGGCCGTCGAATGGAGCAAATACCCGCCCCACGGTACCCGAGGCTTGCACACCTTGTCGCAAGCATTTCTGCTTGACCAAACCAGCGTGGCCGGCTATCCGCCACCCCCCCACGCTACTCTCAATTACCCCCAGCGCATGAACGAACAAGTGGTGGTGGTGGTGCAAATCGAAACCGACCGCGGTCTCGCCGCCCGCGAAGAAATCTGTGCGGTGCCCGGTGTCGATGTGGTGTTTATTGGCACCTCTGATTTGAGTCAGTCGTTGGGCGTGTCGATGCAAAGCAGTGAGTTTACCACCGCCGTGCAGTCGATTATTATTAGCGCCCAACAAGCCGCCAAAACCGTCGGTATTATTGGCGGTTCGGCTGACGCCTTACAGCCGTTTGTCGATGCCGGAGTCAACTTTTTGACCTTGGCCGTCGATGGGGCCTTACTCATGCATGGCGCCAAAATTTTGCTGACCCGGCACGACGCATAAACCACAATATTATGTGAGTTGGGTACGGTAATAGCGTGGGTGGTTTATGGTGTTTTGGGTGGGGTCATTTTGCCCCCTTTAAACACCATCCACCATCCTTGATCGTTGATAGTGACTGATGGGTCACACATAAATAATTCTGGTGGAGCCTTGATTACGAGTTGGGTTGTTTTGCCAAATGACAACCCATCACTACTTGCACGACGTGCGAGTCCTTTGTCGCATCCATACAACCAAATGGTCTGGTTTTCGATGAGTGCCCCTGGAATTCCTCCCCGTGGCCAGCGCACATCTGCATCTGCCGTAAAGGTTATGCCATCGGGTGATACCGCACTCTTGATGGCATCGCCGCCGTTGTAGTACATGCGATAAGTCCCATCTGCGGTGATGACCACATTGGGATCCCACATCTGCTCACTGGCAAAGCGCACCCCTGGTTCCATCGTGAAACTATTGCCATTGTCCGTTGATATCGCACTCAAAATCGTGTGTGTAGCCTTATCGGTACGTATATCGTAGGCATACAGTCGTAGCCGTCCATCAGGGAGTACTACTAAATCGGGATCAACCATGGTGATGTTTTCACTATCGCTAATCAACACGGTGCCCATTTGTTGCCATGTGTCAGATCCCTTCGCGAGGCGGGCGGCAGCGAGTTTTTCACCAAAGCGGGTTGGATTGTCGGCAAACGACACCCACATCGCAAGCAGACTGCCATCGGCGAGTGTGACGATTTCGGGTACGCTCGCGGCGGTGGCCAATTGTACAGGGTCTGCCCAGACCACGCCGTCGCTCGAATTTGTCACCCATGTGCTGTCTTGGTTTGGGGTGTGTGCATTTTGACCATTTGCTGGTGCAGGGTTATTCATGCCGTTGATAAGCGGCATTGATGCGGTGGCACAGCGGTTGATGACGGCGACCTCCGTCGCATTGGCTGTCGCTTTGGCTTGCATAATTTGAGGGACGCGTTCTTTGCCGATTTGCCCACCCACGCAGATTTTTTGCTCCATGCTCATCGCCATCATGGTCGCCACTAATTCGTTTTCAATGATGGCGGTGGGTGTGGGTGGTGCATCACTGATTTGTGCTTGTGGCGTAACCGATGCGTTAATGGTGATGTTCGTTGGGGTGTTTATCGGCAATGCTGTGTCTTCTGCCGTGTCCATGGGGCGTGACGTGCTACAGCTACACGTGATGAGTGTAATAAGTGCCAACCATACATACAACCGAATCATGAATTCCTCCATTATCCAAATGATACACACCATTCAATCCCGCTATTTATGCGATTAAATACACAACGTAGCTACTGAGCGGTTATTGGTAAGTAT
>DBCF01000206.1:4833-5161 GCA_002292925.1 Roseiflexaceae bacterium UBA965
GATTGTTGTCAATGCTGCGCTATGATTTTTTGCCTAGCGTGCGCGTGGGAAGGGGACATTTACGTTACCGATGCGTAGCCCTATTGCGGGGTGAATATGTCACGATTGTTAGCGTAATGGCGGTTACAAGTGCCACGTAAATAAGGCCACTGCACCCGGTTATAAGCCGATGGCTAACGATGGAATGTTTGGTTGGTTTTTTCATTATGCTATACTAATTAAATAATTATAGTTTAATGGTAATTTTAGAAATCGAGGGCAATATGACATTTTTACCGCTGTGCGACACCATAGGACTTCCAAGTGCCATCAAAATATACTGGGATAC
>DBCF01000206.1:5233-8898 GCA_002292925.1 Roseiflexaceae bacterium UBA965
CTCATCGATAAACGCACCAAAATACATACATATGATGGCTGGTTGGCCCAAAAATACAACTTTCGGCATAAATCAATCCTCGAAAAATCACTCGATTGGCGCGTCGAAAAAGTCACTGCACTCAGTGAATCACAACCATTGGTGATTCACGATATCTGCCGTCATTTTTTGACTAAAGTATGCACTACAATCTTCCAAGAAATCCAAACGCTGGGGAATGGCGATCAACCTGAGCCAGCCCAAAACAAATATCCGATGGAATGGTATATGCGGGTTGTTGATTATTTGACCACTGAAGTGCCCCCTCCATTGGCCTGCATGTTCATGTTTGCCATGTTTGCAGACTGTGACGGTCGTGACAAAGCCTTTGCTGACGAGCGCTATGAAGCGATTTGGCAGATGCATTTGGCGTGGTACCACGAACGCAACGCCATCTCTGAATCTGAACGCACCATCCCCGCTGTATTGTTGCCACCACCGCCCCCTGAGCTCCCCGTCGCACTCCCCAAAAAAGACCCCCCACGTGCTACACCACTCCGTCCGGTTACCTCACCACCACCGGCGCGGCCAATGCCGCTCCGGGCGGCTGTTCTGCCCCCGCCTCCGGCCCTTGTCAACGTCCCGGCGAGTTTTAGTGCCTTACAACACCTCGTCAACCGCGCAATTGACGATTGTTGTGCGCAAATCAAAGGTGCGTTGTCACCAGACTCGATGCGTGATGCCCTGCAAGAATTGTTACGCCTCAATAGTAATTCGTTGCCCTATTTCTATCATGTCGGCTATTTTCAAGGATTATCAGCCACGAAATTCACCATCGAAAAACAACAAACCCAAATCGCCCAAGCATGGGCGTTTTTGGGGTTTGTGATGGGGTGTTATCGTGACAACGGCGATGCGGTGGCTGGTGTAATCGAGCGCAACGCTACGTTGTGGCAACTCATGCTCAAAAACATTCCCCCGAGTGATGTGCAAGTGCTATATACGTTGATACCTGCGTTAATTACTGCCCGTGCGTACGATAATATTGCCGATATCATGGAGTATTGTCCGGTACCAAATTTGGCATATGCAGAGCATCCCGATAGCACCGCCATGATTATTTATCAGGTGGCTGCAGATTTGGTGCGTAATGGCACCCAATTACCGCAATCAGACCGAATTTGGCAGTTGTTGATTACCCAACTCGATGCCGCCGATTTACGGGGTAATTTGTATGGGCGCTGTTTGCGCAAGCGAGGCCAGTATTTTCGTCGCAAAAAGCAATTTCACCAAGCCAGCGAGCTTTTTCAACAAGCAATTGCGCTGCCTGAGTTTAGTGAAATCGCCCAAACCCACGCCGATATCGGTATGGCACTCGCCAATTTCCCGGGGCTCGATGCCTTGTTGCCCAGCGATAATCATGATTTCAGGGTGATTACTCAAGCGATTCGGGTACAACGGGATCATTTCGAGCGTGCAGTCCAATCAGGGATTGGCGATGATACCAATGCCCGATTTGTGCTGGGGTTGATTGCCTTTGGTGAAGGTGATTACCGTGAGGCGCTCGACTCATTTCGGGTGGCCCAAATCGGTATGGAACGTCAGCTCAATGCCTATAAAGTTCGCGATTTATATGATTGGCTGTTATTCCTCAAAATCCGTACCTGGTCACAACAAGTGGAACTGAGCGAAATTCCCTTGTTTCGTGATGAACTGCAAGTGGTGTTTCGCTCGCAAATATTTTTCCCTATTAAGCATTGGCTCAATATCTTTCGCGATGTCAACAAAGTCCACTCCGAAACCGGTCGGATTATCATGATCCACTTGTTTAATTACCGTGATGTCGACATTTATGACCTCTGTAGCATTAGCGAAGTCTTTGAACAACCCTACGAAATCTGGCGCCGCTACTTTTTTGGCTCAACCAAATACAATAGCCTTAGTCGTGCCGACAAATACGCGCGTTTGACTGAAGCCTGGCAGATTGTGCTGGCCAATCAACAAGGTGAAGCTGCCGATTTCGTGTTGGAATTATTCGAAATGCATAGCACCAGCTATAGCGATTATGCCCCGCTGGTACATCAACTCTTTATCGAATACAGTGAAGATATTTTGCGGCTCTGGGACGAGACCGATGTGCTTTATTTGCGCTCCCAGCTGTTGTTTATGTCGGGGCACAGCGACGAAGCAGTGTTGTTGTTGGTCCAACTGCTCAATATCTTTTTGGGGCGCCAAGAAATGCCCCAAGCTCAAGCGATTTATGCCTGGTTGGTACAACTCCATTATGCCGATATTGCTCAATACACGCAAACGGTGCAAGGCCCTGTCTCTCGTGTCCGCCACGCCACCGAGCCATGCCGCGTGTTGTATGTAGGTGGCAACGAGACCCAGCAGAGCTTCAAAGACGAAATCGTCGCCAAACTCGCCACCACCCACCCCCACATTCATGTGGAATGGGAATTAATCGGCTGGCGCTCGAATTGGGGCGACGAAGCCGCCCGCATCGAACGGCGCATTCCCACTGTCGATTTAGTCATCTTGAGCCCCTATGTGCGTACCTTGTTTGGTCGCCAAATCCGCAAAGCTGCCACCAATTGGCGCGCATCAACGGGCAAAGGCCAAGGCAAAATCTATAGCGATATCATTACTGCCGTCGAATCATTCCAACTGCGCTAAAAAACTCGTACAATACCAAGGTGATACCGTATCAAAGGAGAACTCATGTCAGCCCGAACTGAAGCATTGTTGCGCGCCTTAAATTTGACTGAACGTAATCTTGGCACCTGTAGCGGCCCCGAATGGCTCCAAACCAGCGGCGAATGGATTCCCAGCTATGACCCGGCGACTGGCGAAGTCATTGCCTATGTTCAATCTGCTGATATAGCCAGCTACGACGCCACCGTGGCCGCTGCTCAAACTGCATTTGCCACTTGGCGTAATGTACCAGCCCCCAAACGTGGTGAAATGATCCGTGATTTGGGTAATCTGCTCCGTGAATACAAAGAGCCGTTGGGTGAACTTGTCGCCCTCGAAATGGGCAAAATCCGCCCCGAAGGGTTGGGCGAAGTCCAAGAAATGATCGACATCTGCGATTTCGCGGTAGGTCTGAGCCGGCAATTGTACGGCTTGACCATGCACAGCGAACGCCCCCAACATCGCATGTACGAACAATGGCATCCCCTCGGCCCCATCGGGATTATCTCGGCCTTCAACTTCCCGGTGGCCGTCTGGAGCTGGAACGCCGCCATCGCTGCGGTATGTGGCGATACCAATGTCTGGAAGCCGTCAGAGTTAGTGCCCTTGACCGCCGTAGCCGTACAACACCTCGCCAACCGGGTCATGGCCGCTCACGGCGTCACCGGTGTCTTTACCTTGGCCGTCGGCAACGGTGCCGTAATTGGTCAACGCATGTCCGAAGACACCCGCTTGCCGTTGATTTCGTTTACCGGTAGCACCCGCACCGGCCGCAAGGTAGCCCAAACCGTCGCCGGCCGCTTCGGTAAATCGATCCTCGAATTGGGTGGCAACAACGCTATCATCGTCACCGCCAATGCTGACCTCGACATGACGATGCGGGCGGTGTTGTTTGGCGCAGTGGGTACCGCCGGCCAGCGTTGTACCACCACGCGGCGTTTGATTGTCCACGAAAGTGTGGTTGAGGCCTTGTGCCAACGCCTCGTCAAGGC
>DBCF01000206.1:9049-15654 GCA_002292925.1 Roseiflexaceae bacterium UBA965
CGTGCCGACATTGGTGCCAACTTTGTCGAGCCCACCATTATTCGCATGCCCACCCAAATCGACGTCGTCTGCGAAGAGACCTTTGCGCCGATTTTGTATATCATGAGCTACTCGACCATCGAACAAGCGATTGCTATGCACAACGACGTGGCCCAAGGCTTGAGCAGTGCGATTTTCACGGATAGTATGCGCGAAGCCGAATTGTTCTTGTCACACGGTGGTAGCGATTGTGGGATTGCCAACGTCAATATTGGCACCAGCGGCGCCGAAATCGGTGGCGCATTTGGTGGTGAAAAAGAAACCGGCGGCGGTCGTGAAAGCGGTAGCGACGCATGGCGGGCCTATATGCGCCGCCAGACCAATACCATCAATTGGGGCAATAGCTTGCCCTTGGCTCAAGGCATCCAGTTCGGCGATTAGTCGTAGTCAACACAAAATCCCCGTGTGGTGCATCTGCACCACACGGGGATTTTGTAGTATCACCTACAAAAAGGTCTGGAGTGCCCAGACAAACAATGGCCCGAGTAACAACGCCGGTAGGAATGCGGCGATGCGTAATTTGGTGATGTCGAGTAGATTTAAGCCTAACCCCAGTAAAATAATCCCGCCGGTGCAGGTGGCAATCAACACCGTGGGGTTGTGGGTAGGGTCTGGCACGAGTTGTGCCAAACTCCCTGCTGCCAGTGAAATCCCCCCCTGGAACAACAACAACGGTACTGCCGATATCAGCACTCCTAGCCCATAACTGCTGGCAAGGGCAGCGGCGGTAATGGTGTCGAGAACGGTTTTGATAATCAATAACTGATTGTCACCGCGCAACCCGTTGTCGATGCTCCCCAAAATTGTGACTGGACCCACGCAAAAAATCAAAAACGCCGCGAATAAACCTTCGCTGAAGCGCTGATCGTTGCTCTGCCCCAAGCGCTGTTGCACGTTGGTCGCCAACGATGACAACCGGGCGTCGAGATTGAGCGCTTCGCCGATGCCGCCACCAATGGTGATGGCAACCAAGGCGATGACGATGCCCGCCACGCCATGTATCGTGATATCACTCAGCCCCCAAGCAATCCGCATCCCCAAAAACAAGGTGGTCAAGCCAATCGCTGATTGCACCGTGTTGGCGATGCGGGGTGGTAAGGCATTGCGGAAAAATAGTCCAACCAACGCCCCAATTACTACGCCGATGGCGTTGAGCACGCTCCCGTTGGTTTGTTGCCATAATGACAAACTCATTGTGTACTCCTCGTGTTATCTGTGTGGCTTGATTATACGAGATTACGCGCAGTTGTTTGACAATTTGGGACGTAACAGCGGTGTGGTAATCTGGGCTAATTGATTTGATGAAGCATGCATTGCTGGGTGATGATGCGTTCGGCGGTGGGGTGCCCACCCATCAGCATTTGGCCATCAGCGAGGAATAGCGCGCCGGTGAGGACGCGTGAGGCGGTGCCCATCAAAAATTGTTTCATTGTATCTGATTCACCGGTGCACTGTTGTTGGCGGATGCAGTTGATGCGTACCCGCTGATTTGCCCAAATAAGTGATTGTTTCCGAAAGTACGCTTCGATTTCGAGATGATGTGCGTGCTGATCATCAATACAAACCACATACGATAGCGAATTTTTAATCATCAGTGGCAGTGGCAATAATGTACACAATTGAATCCCAAAATGCCAATTATCAACAGTACTTTCTCGCTGAATTGTATGCACAATCGCATCAATTTGTGGGACTTGTGCTAAACTATTGTTGGTTTGCTGTAACAATATCCCCCAATCATTGATAGAAGATTGTGTCTGCCATATCATTGACTGCTGCGGTTGGCTATACATCACGCTGACGGCGATATCGCGTGTAGCACTCTCAAGTGCGACGATGATTTGTGGTGTGTTGTCATCCCAATGTGACGTGGGCATAACTGCCTTAATGGTGATATGAGCTGGTTTATAAAGAAATTCCACTAACCTGTATGATAGGTTTTGCGTAGTATACATGAGGATAGAGTACAGTGCAACAAGATGGGGCATTGCGTAAAATCGCCAAAATCACGTTAGTCGAACAAACCGTCGATCGGGTGCAATCGTACGTGTTGAGTCGCCAATTGCAACCTGGTGATACATTACCGTCAGAGATGCGTTTGGCTGAGACCCTCGGTGTCAGTCGGCCCGTGGTGCGTGAGGCATTGCGCACCCTCGCTGGGCGTGGCATGCTGACGATTGCCAATGGGCGCAATGCGATTATTAGTCCGGTAACAGCGACTGCGTTGGTGCATTTTTTTGAACGGGCCACCCAACTCAATGCGGTGACGGTGCGTGAGTTGCTCGAGGTGCGGCGGGGTATCGAAATTCAGTCTATTTCGTTAGCGGCCCAACGGCGCACTGATGACCATATTGCCAAAATGAACGCAATATTGATTGGGATGTCCGATGTCCGCTATGATTTGCAGTTGTATAGTGAGCTTGATGCCCAGTTGCATTTGCAAATCGCTGCAGCCAGTCAGAATCAAATGATATATTATTTTGTCGAATCATTAGGTGATGCCTTGCGCCAAGTCAGTCTTGCAGGCCTACAACATCGCCGTAATCGGGCCGAATTAGATGAAGTCCATGACATCCATTGTCAACTAGTGCAGGCTGTCATCGCTCAAAACAGTGCCCTCGCTGAGACAACAATGGCGTTACACGTAGAATCAGCAATGGTAGCGTTACGTCGCACTGGTGAAAGTGCTATAATGACCGGAACTTCTGCTGACACCACGACGTCAGTGTAATAGGCTAGAGTGCCGATACATTACTATTATTTGGTCTTTTTTGACAAATAGTAAATGAGTCTGTACTATTGCTGTAAGTTTTCGGTAATACTGTAAGGATTGCTCAATGAACAAAGAAGGCGTTACGATAAACGAATTGTCCAAGATGGCCAATGTGACAGTGCGTACGATTCGGTTTTATACCGACGAAGGGGTACTTGATGAGCCCGCAGGGCGTGATCGCTATGCGCGCTATACTCGCCGCCACTACCTGCAATTGAATGCCGCCCGTACCCTCAAAGAGCGCTATTTGCCATTGCGTGTGATTCGCGACCAAATGGCATCGTTGAGCGAAACCGAACTCGAGCGACTTGCAGGCCCGGTACCAGCACACATCGAAGATCGCTTCAACGATGTCGAAAGTATCGCAGAATCGCATATCGTGGCTGCGCAACAGTTGACGTCTATGGTTGCAATGTCGCATGTCCGAATGGCGTTCTCTCCAAGCGAAACAGAGTATAGTGCACCGCCACTCAATGAAACCAAGTTTGATTTTTTGAGTAATGCGACGGTACACGAAGAAAAAAGCAAACCGAGTTATGCGGTGCCTCGTGATTTGCGGGTGATGCGTCAACCACAATCAGCTACGCCTACCGCACAATCTGGGTCTGCGACAGGTGATGTGTGGCATCGGATTGTCATCAGCCCCAGCATGGAACTTCATGTGCGTGAAGATGGCATGCAAGAAGCGGGTGAAATCAGACGTATTTTGGCGTCGCTTCGTAAACGCTAATAGCCAGCGCTATTGCGTGGTATTTTTCCTCACTGTGTTATTGCACAGTGAGGATTTTTTCCTAACAAAAAACAGGTATCGAGCAAATAATCATGCCTTGTGTCAACACCTACGCCAAAACTTCACCTCTAGCGTCTTCCATGCCAGTTGGTTACAACCGGCGTGGAATCTCTCTGTGCGACTAGCGTGATTACATGGCGCCGTAGGCGCAGTGCAATCACCGTATTCACCGAATGTTGGAACGGTAAAGACCTCGATTCTGCTGACCACAAGAGCCACGTGACCTATGCAGTCAATCGGGTATGTGCACTTGGTACTGTCGCCGTGCCCCGCATTGACGTGTTGGTGCGCTACCCAGCTCAGGCCAATGTTGCCGAACTGGCTATGTCGTCAGGCTCAATCTACTCGATGCATGCCGACTTCTTCAATGCCTGGAACCCTGCTGCATTTGCCCAACTCGTCGGTCGCATCCGCTAGTGAGAAAAAGAATCCCCGCAGTGACAACAATTGTCACTGCGGGGATTTTCGTTTTTTGCATTACCGATGAATCAACAATAGGTATTTAGCGCTCTAATTTGTGTTGTTGCATCACCGATTTGCGCCAGGCGAGTTCTTTGGTTTGAGCGTCCATGACGCTGGCCCGCCATTCGATATCGGCTTTGAGTTGGCTGATTTCGTGCAAATGCTGGCGCCGGCGATAATCCCAATAAATCGCCGTCTCGGGTGAGATGGCCGCATCAGATTGGCCAAGTTGTTGGCGAATCTGGTCGAATTGCTGTTGCACGGCGGCATCGGCGATATCCATCTGACACAGCGCATAGACCGCTGCCACGTGAGCAATCATATCGGGATGGCTGACCAGTGCATTATCGTCGATGGCGTGATGGCGCTCCCCTTTGGCCAAAAACGCCGTCAGTTGTTGCCCAAGTGGTGACGTGACCTCTGGTAATGTGAGATTGAGCAGACTGGTGACTGGGGCCAACGCCGCGCTCCAGTCATTGAGCAAATCATCGTAGCGCAACTGCACGCGCGGCAGGTGGCGGGTATGGTATTCGGCGGCGAGGGTGTAGCGCAACCACAATTGCAAGCCGACCTGGGTGGGCATCTGGTCACGGGCGTGGAGCGATGCCGCGACTTCGAGAGGATTGCGGAGCATCATGATGGCGATCACGCTATAGCCAGCCTGTGCTAATGGTGCTTCCCAGAGTGGCAAGGTATGACAGATCCGCGGGTCTTTGACCAAGGCCACCGGGTTGGGTGCTACATGCTGGTTGACAAAGGCAGTGATCTCGGCGCTGGCACTCCTTGTTGCTGCGGTGCTGGCGTCGCAGATGCGCTGAGGGATAAATGGGTCATCCCACACAAAACCATGCCCCGCCAACAAGCGGTCGTGCATAGCCACGACCTCGAGTGGCTCCCAGTGACCCGAGGAATTGTGATGGGTGTTGGTCATCATTTCGCCGGGTAGGGTCGCCCCCAACAAGTTGAGGGCGCGGGTGACGGCCGATGTGCCACTGCGATGCATGCCCAGTACGGCGCCAAATACATTGTGAGTCATGGTCACCATCCTTAGGCCTGCAAATGGCCATGTGTGCGGAGCCATTCGACAATCATGATGGCTGATTCTTCGGGGGTGCGATTGACTGTCTCGATGTGCATTTCGGGATTGCTAGGGGCTTCGTAGGGTGAATCAATCCCGGTCATGCCCCGAATCTCACCGGCGCGGGCCCGGCGATAGAGTCCTTTGGGGTCACGGCGTTCGCATTCGGCTAGCGGGGTATCGATAAAGACTTCGATGAATTCGCCGGTTACAATCGTGCGGCGAGCGCGGTCGCGTTCGCTTTGGTAGGGAGAAATCAGCGACACAATTACAATCAAGCCGGCGTCTGTGAGCAAGCGGGCGACTTCACTGACGCGCCGGATGTTTTCGATACGATCAGCCGCAGCAAACCCGAGGTCACTACTCAGGCCGTGACGGATGTTGTCGCCATCAAGGATGTAGGTGTGTTTACCTTCAGCAGCCAGTGCCCGTTCGACTAGATTGGCGATGGTCGATTTACCGGCTCCCGACAACCCGGTTAGCCAGAGCACGCCTGGTTTTTGGTTTTTGAGGGCCGATCGCGTGGCTTTGCTAACGTCGTGTTGTTGCCACGTGATATTGCGGGCAATGCTGACATCGCTGATAATCATGCCGGCAGCGACGGTTTCGTTGCTGATACGGTCAATGAAAATAAACCCACCCATGTGTCGATTAGTGGTATAGACGTCGTGGGGGATTTGACTTTCGAATTGCACCACACAAATACCAATCTCGTTCATTTCGAGCTGTTCGGTAGTGAGTTGTTGCATGCTATTGACATCGATTTTGCCACTGATTTTGGTGATGACGGCGGGCACGGTGGCCGTACCGAGTTTGCACAAATATTGCCGCCCCGGTTGGACGGGGCTTTCGTGCATCCACAGCACATGTGCTTCGATGCGCTCGGCAACCGATGCCGGTTGCTGTGCGCTACAAATCACGGCCCCCCGACTGACATCGACCTCGCGGTCGAGGACGAGGGTGACTGCTTCACCACGGGCCGCTGCGTTTTTGTCACCATCATAATGCGCAATCCGTTGGATATGTGCGATGGTGCCCATGGGTTGAATCCGTACTTGGTCGCCGACGGTGACTATACCAGCACTTATGGTGCCACTAAAGCCACGGAAGTCTTGGTGGGGGCGATTGACCCATTGCACCGGCATCCGAAAGGGCTCGGGCTCGCGGGCGGCATCGACGTCAACATCTTCGAGGAAGCTCATAAACGTCGACCCTTGGTACCACGGCATGTTGTTGCTATGCCGAAATACGTTGTCACCGTTGAGCGCTGATAGCGGAATCGCCGTGATGCTGGTGAAGTTCAGCTGGCGCGCAAATTCGCGGTATTGGGTCTCGATGGTGCGAAAAATCTGCTCGTCGAAGTTAACCAAGTCCATTTTGTTGATAGCCAATACCACGTGCCGGATCCCCAACAACGAGGCGATGCAGCTGTGGCGATGTGTCTGCACCAACAAGCCTTTGCG
>DBCF01000206.1:15724-20069 GCA_002292925.1 Roseiflexaceae bacterium UBA965
CGGTGGCCATGTTGCGCGTGTATTGTTCGTGCCCTGGGGTGTCAGCGACGATGAAGCGCCGTTTGGCCGTCGAAAAAAAGCGATAGGCCACATCGATGGTGATGCCTTGCTCGCGCTCGGCTTGGAGGCCATCGACAAGCAGTGACAAATCGAGGGCGGCTTCATCACCTAGCTTGCGCTGGCTTTCGATGGTGATACCCCGCAACTGGTCTTCAAAAATTAATTGGGCGTCGTATAACAAGCGGCCAATCAAGGTTGATTTGCCGTCATCGACGCTCCCACAGGTCAAGAAGCGCAACAGGCTTCGGGTGCTATCAAGCGTGACTTGGCTCATTAGAAGTACCCTTCGACTTTTTTCTGCTCCATAGAGCCGGGCTTGTCATAATCAATCATGCGCCCAGCCCGTTCTGATGTTTTGGCACTCAGCGTTTCGTAGACGACTTCTTCAATGGTGGTGGCGTCTGATTCGACTGCCGCCGTCAGCGGGTAACAACCCAACGTACGGAAGCGGATCATGCGCATCTGTGGTGTCTCGCCGTCGTTGAGTGGCATACGCTCGTCGTCGACCATCATGATTTGGCCATCACGTATCACCGTGGGGCGCATTTTGGCGAAATAAAGCGGGACAACTGGGATTTTTTCGCGGCGGATATATTGCCAGATGTCGAGCTCTGTCCAATTGCTGATGGGGAAGGCCCGCACACTTTCGCCGGGGGCGATGCGGGTGTTGTAGAGTTGCCACAATTCGGGGCGCTGGCGTTTGGGGTCCCAACGGTGATGTTGATTGCGGAACGACATAATGCGCTCTTTGGCCCGCGAACGCTCTTCGTCGCGCCGCGCGCCACCGATGGCACAGTCGAATTTGTGTAAATCGAGGGCTTGACGTAACGCCACGGTTTTGAGTTCGTCGGTATGGACGCCTGAGCCATGCGTAAATACATTCACCCCTTTGGCTATTGCGTCTTCGTTGCGATGCACGATGAGCTTCATGCCAGTTTCAGTCATGCGTTGATAACGAAAATCAATCATTTCGCGGAACTTCCAGCTGGTATCGACATGCAACAGTGGGAATGGGGGGAGCGAAGGATAAAACGCTTTGAGGGCTAGATGCAACAATACCGACGAATCTTTGCCGATCGAGTACATCATGACTGGGCGTTCGAATGAGGCGGCTACTTCACGGATAATATAGATACTTTCCGCTTCGAGATTTGATAGATGATCCATGTATCACTCCATGATAATATGGCAGTTATTATATCATACGTAGTAAGAATTCTTAGATTGACCCATACTGATGCAAGGATGATAAATGTCACAATTTGCTGATTACATTGCCCGCCAAACGCCCTTGATTGTTGATGGGGCGCTCGCCACCGAAATGGAAGCCCGGGGTGCTGATTTGCACGATTCACTCTGGTCAGCCCGCTATCTCTTTACCCAACCTCAATTAATCCACGATGTCCATGCCGATTACATCGCTGCTGGTGCCGATATCGTGATTACCGCCAGTTACCAAGCTACCATCGCCGGCTTCCTCGCCCGGGGTTGGACACAATCCCAAGCCGAACAACTCATCCGTACATCGGTGGCCCTAGCCCAATCAGCCCGTGACGCTTGGTGGGACGCCAATGCCGCCACTACCACCCGTTTGCGTCCGCTGGTGGCTGGATCGATTGGTCCCTATGGCGCGTATACGGCTGATGGCGGCGAATACCGAGGCAATTATGGCTTGTCACGTGATGAACTCAAAAACTTCCATCGTGAGCGCATGCGGATTTTGGTTGACGCCGGTGTCGATTTGCTGGCCTGCGAAACAATCCCCGATCTCGTCGAAGCCCAAGCGTTGGCCGAGCTCCTTGGTGAATTTCCTGGCGTCGTGGCGTGGTTGAGTCTGAGCTGTCAGAGCGGCAGTCAGACCTGTGCCGGTCAGTCGTTGGTAGATGTGGCGACGTGTCTGCGTCAATATCCTCAAATTGTGGCGATTGGTGCTAATTGTACGCCACCGCAATACATGCCCGAGATTATCCGAACCTTGCGGGCGCATTCGCCCCAAGCAGTAGTGGTCTATCCCAATTCGGGTGAAACATACGATGGCGCCATGGGTACGTGGTACGGTACCGTCACCTGTGACGATTACGTGCAGGCCGCTCAGACCTGGTTGGCTGCTGGAGCACATCTGATTGGCGGCTGTTGCCGCACCAATCCTGCCATGATTGCCGGCCTGCGGGCAGCGTTTTTGTCAAAAGGAGCTGATGATGCAATTTGATCCCGTGCTGTACCACGATTGGCACCCCGTGATGCGGGCTGAACTGTTTACTGATGGGACGGTGCAAAAAACGTGTCTGCTTGGCGTCGATGTGGTGCTATGGCAGGCCGCTGGGGTGATTCACGCCATGCGCGATTTGTGTGTCCACCGTGGGGCCAAGCTCTCGTTGGGTAAAATTGTCAATGACTGTATCATGTGCCCCTACCATGGCTGGCAGTATGATGCGAGTGGCCAATGCGTGCATATGCCGGCCCACCCCGAGCAAACGCCCCCGGCCAAAGCACGCACCGACGTCTATCAGGTCAGCATCCGTTATAACCTTGTGTGGGTCTGCTTGGGTGAACCGACCAAGGCCGTGCCCCCTTTCCCCGAGTGGGATGAAGCGGGTTACGGGCACGCTGTCTGTGGACCCTTTGGTGATATCAAGGCGCATGGGCCACGGTTGATTGAAAACTTCCTTGATGCCGCCCACTTCCCCTTTGTGCACGAAGGAGTGTTGGGTGACCCCACTCGCCCCACCCTCGGCGACTACGAAGCGCGCATCACCGCCGACGGCGTCGAAAGCGACCCGATTGAGGTCTATCAACCCGATCCCTACGGCGGGATTGCCGGTCGCGTCACCTACACCTACCATGCCTATCGCCCCTACACGGCACATTTCACCAAACACATGCCCGCCGCCACCAACGGCATGGTGATGACCTTGACGCCCCACGATGACGGGGTGTGTAGCGTCTGGTTCCTCGTGGCCACCAGTGCTGTGAGCGACCACGTCACCCTCGAAACCAATTACACCCCCCGGATTGCGGCAATTTTGGCTGAAGATGTGGCGGTAGTCGAAAGCCAGCGCCCTGAATTGTTGCCACTCGATATGCAAGCCGAGCTCCATTTGCGCTCAGACCGTGTGGCTATCGCCTACCGGCGCTGGCTGGCACAGCTCGGCCTCAAAGCAGGCGTTGCGTGATAATAAGCCAAAACCGCACCCATTGACACATGTCAGTGGGTGCGGTTTTTTGTACGATGGGACGATGGTTGCTTAGCGGAACGGGGGTGAGGCAAGCACGCCACCGCCACCCAGATTCCAGGCTTTGTTGGGACCGCGGTCAATATTAAACATCGTCGTGGGTCCGAGGTTGGCGTTATAGATGTCGCCATAATTACCGACCTGCGACACGATCTGATAGCCGAAGTCTGGTGCCAGTCCAAACTGACTACCGATTTTGCCTTCGGCACCGAGCAAGCGCAACACCCGTGGGTCTTTGCTGGTGGTCAACATCTCGTCGACATTGCTCCGGTCGACTCGCAATTCTTCGGCGTACATGGTGGCATAGACCGACCAGCTGACGATGTCATACCATTGATCGTCACCTTCGGCCATCACCGGACCCAACGGCTCGCGTGAAATGCGGTCGCCGAGGACGATGTGGTCGTCTGGCTTGGGGAAGTTGACCCGTTGCACGGCCAATTGACTACTATCGCTGGTGACGGCATCACATTTGCCATCGAGATAGCTTTGGAACAGGATATCTCCAGCGATTTCTACGGCCTCAAAGGTAATCCCGCGGGCGGCGAAATCATCACGTAAGTTAATCAAACTAGTGGTGCCGGCGCTGGCACAAATCCGCTTGTCACGTAAATCTTCGAGGGTGGTGATGCCACTTTTTTTGGTGACCAAAAAGGTCTGGCCGTCGTGGAATGTGGTGGGACCAAAGATTAACCCAGCCCCGTCGCGTGACGCCGTCCAGGTGGTATTGCGGATGACCACGTCGACTAATTTACTACGGACTGCGGTGAAGCGTTCGTTGGGTCCTTCGCTGGTAATGACCGGGATGTATTCGACTTTGTTGGCGTCACCGAGTACGGCTGCGGCAATTACGCGACAAAAATCGACATCGAAACCGGTCCAGCGTTTGCGCACCGCATCATAAAAGCCAAACCCAGGTAAATCGGCGTTGACGCCACAATTCAAGACACCCCGTGACTGCACTGCCACCAGCGTTGATTCGCCAATCGAGGCAGTGTCAGGGGCGGTGGTGACTGCGGTGGTGTCACTAGTCGGTGCCACATCGACGGGCA
>DBCF01000206.1:20145-21917 GCA_002292925.1 Roseiflexaceae bacterium UBA965
AATCACTTCGGGCGTTGGTACGGCTTGATTGACTAGTTGACCAAGGCTACCACAAGCCATGGTCAGCAAACTAATCCCGATGATGATAAATGGGGCGTAACGACGCATAATATCCTCCTTTAGGGAGTCTTGTAGGTGTAAATTGCACCTGTAGGAACGAGTTCGACGGTGTAATTGGTGGGTAACGGTTGAGCGGCGATGGCGGCGGAGACAGCGGCACTGTATTCGGGCGCCACAATCACTAAATCACTGCCGTTTTGACGCAATGCATCCAAAAAGGGTTGCATGGCATTGCCATCAATCCACTGGATTTCGAGTGTGGTGTTGCTCTTGTTTTGGAGTGTCAACGTATCTGCACTCTGTGATACCACCTGCCACTCACCACTTTGACTCGTGAGTATGCTCTGGTCACTGCCTTTGAGTGCATCTGGTGCGATTAGATTGGCGAGTGTCGCGGGCAAACCAGGGATATAGGTAATAGTAATTTTGGTCGCTGATTTGGCTACGACATTGTCAATGAATGGACAGAGCGATTCATTGATAGCTGGACAATTGGCAAACCAACGTACATAATCTGTGGCTGCCAGTGGTGTGCCGTTGCCCCACACAATCTTGCTGAAATCGACGGTACGACTCAGTTGATCGAGGTTGGTTGGTTGGGTGAGTTGGGTGATGCCACGGATATCGTCGTAGCCAAACTCATTGGCGGCACGGGCTACTGTGGTCGAACTCAACTCATTGGCGCTTGTCCATACCCCTTTGGATTTGCTGATGGTGACGAGTGGGGTATGAATCAACGGCGCAACCAATGATTCCCAATCGTTATTACTGTTGATTACGGCAACGGTGATGGTGTTTTTGTTGACACTGCGTTGGCTAAACTGACTCAACAACGATTTGCTCGGGTCAATGTTGAACTCGCCAAACAGCGTCTGATTGCGAATTAACAGCTGGGTTTGGCGCATCACGGCGGTTTGTTGCGTGCAGCTGTTGTTGATTTGACAATCGAGCATCATGCCGGCAGTGGGGGCAAAGGGAGCCCGTAGTACTCCGGCGCCATCACCACATTGGGACAGTGCTTGTGCGGGGGCGACGATTTGGGCATTTGTCGCCATGATGAGCTTGGTGATGTCGATACTCGTCCCATAGCGGGTGGCCAAATTGCCGTCGATGCTGGTGACACGCAATGCTTTTTGGGCTGAGGGGTTAAGCATCGGCCAGGCGGCGGTGACGATACTATCGGCGTTACAGGCCGGCAATACCACCACTGCGGTCGGTTGTGCGGTGGGCGCAGGGGCGGGGACATCGGTGGCGACGGGCACATCGGTGGGGATTTCGGCAGGTATATCCGTCGCCACCTCGACCGTTACTCCACTTGTGGTCGCTGTGTCGTTGCTGGTGGTATTTGCTGATTGGAACAACGTAGACCCGATGCTACACATGCCGATGACCGCCCCAATCAGCACGATTTTGCCCAAGGTACTGCTCCAAATCCCCGCAATAGTCGAAACGATCCACGCCCACCATAAACCGCCACTTAGATTGCCCGACGGCACACTCAGTGATGGCGTCGCCTTTGTGGAGGGAATAACCGGAATCGCCGGCTTAGTGGCTGGTGGTGTCGCCTGGGGCGTCGACGCCTGCGGTACCCGGAATGTGGGCGTTGGTGCGGGGCTGCGGGTCGATACCGGCGCTGGTTGGTGGGTCACTGGTTTGCTGGGCGGCGTGGGTATACCCAACGGCACCTGCATCTGTACTGTGGGCTGGTTGGG
>DBCF01000206.1:21972-32608 GCA_002292925.1 Roseiflexaceae bacterium UBA965
ACACACGCACCGTCACTGGGGTACCAATGATCGGGATTATTGCCACATTGCACCAAGCGTGATTCGATGAGCTCGATGGTATCGGCCCACTCTTTGGGTGTAGGGCGATTGCTGGTCGTAAACGCGCGATTAAAGAGATTTTGGAGTACCGCCGGCAATGCCCCAATTGGTGGCGCTGCCATGGGTGGTACAAAAAGTTTATTGCTGACATACGGGAATATTTTTTTGGTGATGCAATAGACATGCACTTGCTCGACATCGGGTGCGCCTGGCAATGGCCGCCCGGCAAATGGGTGAAACCCTTGCATTAGCAATTGAAACGTCAATACCGCCAACCCAAAGGCATCGTTGTTGGCGCTACGATTGACTTTGGCAAAATCTTGGCCTTGGAGCTCGGGTGACGTATATTCGGGGATGCCGACGAGACAGCGATGCACCACGTTTTTTGCATCGGTGACCTGCATCGAATCGCAATCGACCACCGTAATCAAGGCATCATCGTTAAACAAGGCGTTTTTGAAGTTGACGTCGCCAATCACATACCCTTTGCGATGGATGGCGGCCATCGCCAACGCAAAATTCCGCGCTGAGCGGTACAAGTGGCGATGGTTCAACTTGGGATGTTGTTGGGACCGTTGTTGCGGTTGCAACAAATCATACAAATCGTCAGATTTGGGGATTTTGGGCATTATATAGCCCATAAAGGTGTTGCCGTTATACAGCACCGCCTCGGGCCAGGCAATCGACACATGGTTGAATTTGGCGCGGGTTTCATCGTCGGGTGGGTCGGCCACCATGGCGGTGACTTTGGCCGCTAAGGCGGCGTCGAGCCGATGAGCGTGGTAGATTTTGGCGACCATGGCGGGTTGCCCCACCACATCAAATACCGCACCTTCACCACCGGCTCCCAATTGGGGACCGGTAGTGATAGTTTGACCTTTGTCTGTACGAAAACGTGGCATTTCGTTCCCTTGTTGCTACCGATGTAAAACTACAAGTAGCCATTCACAATCATGTCGAGGCGACCAGTATCGGGGTGGATGACTAAACCGTGGACGGGTACATCTTTGGGTAATAGCGGGTGATTTTTGATAATCGATACAGTGCTCCGCACACTTGCTTCGACGTTGTCAAAGCCTTTGAGCCATGATTCGAAATCAATCCCGGCATAGCGCAAAGTGGTGATGGTATCGTGGGAAATACCGCGCTCGTGAGCCAGCGTCAATATGTGTTGTGGGTCTATGGTGGCCATCCCGCAATCGTGATGGGCGACTACGCAGATTTCTTCGGCGCGCAGGCTATAGACGGCGACGAGTAGACTCCGCATCACCGAACCCCACGGGCTGGTTACCAAGGCGCCGGCGTTTTTGATAATTTTGGCGTCGCCGTTTTTGATGCCCATTGCTTTGGGCAACAATTCGACCAAGCGGGCATCCATACAGGCCAGTACGGCCAACCCTTTGTCGGGGAAGCGATCGTCGGTTTGGAATTGTTCGTACGACCGTGATGCCACAAACGACTGATTATGCGCCAACAACGAATCGAGTAAGTTCATGATGATACATTTCTATGATGCATGAGCGAATGAGTATATGCACCTGTAGGTAGTATACCAATTTGCATTGACAAATGAATAACCCTGATACGTTGGGCAGATGCATGTGACATGGCGCCACTCGCGTGCTAGCAGTAGCCAGTGTTAACTTCCCTCAGCTTCGCGTTGGGCTAGTTCTGCTTCGAGATAGGTGCGCAAGCGGATATGAATCGGTTCTGCCAGGAATCGGCGTATGGTGTCGGTGGTGTGGGTCTGGCCGGGGCGCATGATTCGATGGGCGTCGACAATACGAATGCCAGGGCGATGATAGGGCTGGTATGCCACCGTATCGCCGGTTTGGATTGTACCCGGCACGATGACACGGCAGTAGCAGCCTGGACGGTCAGCGGCAAAGAATCGTTTGACGAATTGGTTGTCACCCATGCGGGCATTCAATGATTCGCAGGGGGTACGCGGCGCGGTGATTTCGAGCACCACGTCGCCAATGCTGAAACGGTCGCCAATCGTGCACGCTGCACTTTCAAAACCAGAAAGTGTCAGATTTTCACCAAAAATCCCATTCGGCAAGGCGTAGCCGAGCTCGTGTTCGAATGCGTCGTACTCGGGCCGGCCATAGACATAGACGGCTTGGTCGACGCCACCATGGTTTTGGGTGTTGACGATCACATCACCACTGACCCCGGTGACGGTGATTTGTACCTGACCGACCGTTGGCGTCTTGAAGATCCCCGACGTGCGACTTGGATTGTGGGGGTCGAGTGCTTGGGCACGACCGATGTTGATACTCAATACCTGCATTGGAATAGATTCCCCGCGCTGATTAGGACTCTCGCAAAGCCAACACAAGGGTCATGTCGTCGTCACTTTTTTGGCGGAAACGGGGCGTGTCGAGCAGTTTTTGCATTGAGACATCGGTATCTGCCAAATCCAAGGTACGTAGCCACTGGATAATCGGCCGGAAAAAACCGTCGTAGGCTTCGCCTGTTTTGTAGTTGATACACATGGGTTGCACGCCATCGCTCATCAATGCCACACCCCGCAACGCTTCGGCTTTGTGGCTAAAGCGCAAGTGGGTCAGGTAATCATTACTCGTCAACGGCATGGTCACGTTGATGAATTCACCGTTATCTGGGGTGCTCAACGTGCGTGTGGTCTCGTTGTCAAATATACCAACCACTGCACCATCACCAATATGCATGACGACCCAGTCATTGGGCGTCACTACCGCCACTAGCAAGGTACAGGCAAAATCACGCAGTTCTTTGTGTTCGGCGGTAGCCCGCACCCCCACGGCATCGCGGGCAACCGTAAAGGCCGTGCGACAGACTGTTTCGAGGGTATCTGGCTGGGGTTGGGTTTGGGGCTCTGGTTTGTCTGGGAATGGCCACCATTGAAAGCGTTTTTTGGGGGGCTTGAGTGAATCGAAATAATTTGCAATATGGGTAACCGCTTGTTCACTGGCGATTTTGGAGCCCACTTCGGAATGGGCGGCCGAGCCGAGTCCGTCTGACACAGCGGCAATCAACGTGTCGCCGATTTGCATGACATAATGACTGTCTTGACACGGCATATTGGCGCCGATATGGCCGGTACCGATAATCGAAGCTTTGGCAATGCGCCAACTCATGGTGTGTCCGTTCATTATAGCCATCCTCCCATGCGCACATTACGCATGGGAGGATGGGAGATTACTAGACTGTGGTCCAGCCTTCGGGTGGGGTCAACGGTACTTGTTGGCCAGGTTGTGATTGTGACACTTTGCCGAGGCTGGCTGACAACCAGACAAACATTTCGCGGAATGAGTAGCCTTTGAGGGGCAACGGTGGCCGGGTCGACAATTGCTTGAGCACTTCCATGTCGGCGCCTTCGACGCCTACCGAGAAAAAGGCCACCCCCTTGCGGGATTCTTCGTCTTTAATCCGGACGGCGGCACTTTTCCAAGCATCGTTATCAGTGGGGGCGCCATCGGTAATCAAAAAGACCCAGGGGCGATAATAGGGAGTGCCGTTATCGCGATAAAGTTTTTTGCGCATGGCAATCATGTCAAGTGCTTGTTGCAAAGCGGCACCGAGGGGAGTGTCACCACTCGCAGCCAAGGTGGGGGGATTGAATTGGCTGGCACCGGTAAAGTCTTGGAGCAATTGGGCTGGGCCAAAGGTCAAGATGGCGATTTCGACCCGTGATTGGGCCACGCTATCGGTCTGCAACGAATCACGGAAGGCGGCTAAGCCTTGGTTGAGTTGGTCGATTTTTTCACCGTACATCGAACCCGACGTGTCGAGTACGAGTACACAGGCACAACGGGGATCGGGATTGGTTGGGTCAAATGAGACATCTGGTAAGTTCGTCATTGTAGACGTGCTCCTCTATACATACATTTTCAAACAACGACACACAATAATCCGGTTGCATAATTCCGTACATCTAGACGTTATGCGCGTGGCGATAGTTGCAGTTGGGGCGTGTATTCTCCGTCATAATAGAGTAGTATACATTATTGCGTTGTAATGATGACGTTGTTATGGAGGAACCATGTTCGATAAACTCGTACAATCGATTAAATCTGGCATTCAAGATGCCCAAGAGCTCGAAGCGGTACGCCAATTATTTGTGCAAGCGCTGTCTGATATGACACTCGATGTCAACGAAATGGGCAAACTCTACCGCGAAATCACCTCGCACGGGTTTAGTGCCGAAGAAATCCACGAACTCGGTGTCTATGCCTTGCGCGATGTGATTCAGCGCGCCA
The DNA here is from genome assembly GCA_002292925.1 of Roseiflexaceae bacterium UBA965. Taxonomy (GTDB): domain Bacteria; phylum Chloroflexota; class Chloroflexia; order Chloroflexales; family Roseiflexaceae; genus UBA965. Next base: position 26,277 of record DBCF01000206.1, read on the forward strand.
AAAGCGACGGCCGCGTCGATGATGCTGAGATGCAATTGATTCAACAAATCGTCAACTTGACCAGCGTCCCCAACGAAACCCTGGGCGAATTGTTGAGTGTATTGTTTGTGCAACGCCGCTTGTACGAAGTCAGCCAAGGGCGTTTGACGCCGATTACCGTCACCGGGTTGAATTTGTACGCCAACGAAAAAGCGTATTGGGCGGAGCCATGTACGTTATATGAAAACAAAATGGTGCGGCGTGAAAGTGTGGGGCGGAGCCACGGCGTCAGTCTGCGCATCATGCGCGGCGTGAGTTACCGCATTGGGGGATCCAAAGGGCAATCAATGCCGATTTATGAAGATGTGGCTGTGGCCCAAGGACAGTTGATTTTTACCAATCAGCGCGTGGTGTTTAAAGGTGATCGGCGCACAATGATGATTATGCTCAGAGAGGTAATCGGTGCTGACCCCTATACCAACGCCATTGTGATTCATACCAACACATCCAAGCAACCGCTCAACTTCCACTATGTGCGCCCCGAATCAGCCGAGTTGGTCGCCCAGATTTTGACGCAACTCTTGGCGTAGCGCCGGCGTGGCGGGATTGGCGACATCGGCGAGGCTGGTATGATCAAGGATGTCGCTAATCGCGTTGCGCACATTGCCCATTACGGCGCGCAACTGACAGGTGGCTTCGTCGGGGCAATTACACGGCTCATACGCCATTTGTGATACACAGCCAATCGGGGCGAGTGGGCCATCAAGAATCCGCACGATTTTGCCGAGGGTGATTTCTTGGGCGGGTTTGGCCAAATAGTAGCCCCCACCAATCCCTTTTTTGCTATGCAACAAGCCGGCGTTTTTGAGTGAAAGCATGATTTGTTCGAGGAATTTAATCGGAATATGTTCTGTCTCCGCAATTCCTTTGATTTGCATCATTGGTGATTTGGCTGGGGCACTCGCCAACAAAATCATGGCCCGTAACCCGTATTCTCCGCGCTTCGAGAGTCGCATAGCATATTCCCACTATTAATCAAAACTCTACCGACATTGTATACTATTTTGTTTGGGCACAATCGGGCAACAAAAAACCACCCACGGGCAGTATACCCATGGGTGGTAGGGGTGTTTTTTAGAGTTTGATGGCGTGACCAGCGGCGGCGCTCCGATAAATCGCATCGACGATATCGGTGACCTGCAAGGCTTGTTCGGCCAGCACATTGGGGGTGCCGCCGTTTTTGATAGCATTGACAAAGTCGGCTGCTTGGCCAATCCCTGGCTCTTCGTTCTCTTTTTCCATCCAGTCTGGCACCCAATGCGTCAACATGCCGTGTTGGGCTTTGTTGACCTTGAGCGGGAAGACGTCGAGGCCGGCTTCGGTGCCCGACAACGAAATTGTCTCTTTGGATTCGGGTACATTCAAGGCCCACGAACATTCGAGCAGCATCGATGCGCCGTTTTCGAAGCGCACAAAGGCCGCCACTTGGTCTTCGACGGTGAATTCTTGGTAATTCCATTGGCCCCAGGGGTTGACGTTGGGCTTGGTGCCGAGGTGTTGTGACAAGGTGGCACTGACTTCGATGGGCTTGGGGTTGCCCAGCAAATACAACGCCGTATCGAGGGTATGCACGCCAAAGTCGATCATGGCGCCGCCCCCTTGGATGTGCTTGTGCACAAATGAACCCCATGACGGGATGCCACGGCGGCGCAGAGCGTTGACCCGCACCATGTAGACATGCCCCAATTCACCGCTGTCGATGATTTGTTTGGCGGCTTTGACGGGGGTGCGATGGCGATAGTGGAAGCCCACGGTCAAGATTTTGTGGTTGGCCTTGGCGGCAGCAATCATCGCCCGTCCTTCGGCTGGGTCCAGCGCCATCGGTTTTTCACACAACACATTGATGCCCTTGTTGAGCGCCGAAATCGCCGCCGGAGCATGGAATTTGTTGGGGGTACAGATGACCACGCCGTCGAGTTGCTCTTTGGCAAACATTTCTTCGTAGTCGCTATACAGCCCGGCAATCCCGAATTGATTGCCTACTTCGGCTAACGACGCTGCCACTGGGTCTGAGGCTGCCACCAAATCAACATCAGGATTGGCTTGGAAGCTGGGGATGTGGCGGTTGCGGGCAATGCCGCCGGTGCCGACGATCCCGATACGTACTTTGCTCATCGGTATTCCCTTTACTTGCGTAATTTGACTGCCTGCCAAATCATAGTGCCAAACATACTAACCGTCAATAGATTACCCCGTCGCCACCACCCGGTGGATGAGCACTGCCGTCACCACCAACGCAAAAAACCAAAACCGTGCCCGTTGCTTAACCGCTATCCAGCGCGTTAGATACCACATCACCCCTGGTGGCCCAAAAATCAACCCACCATACAAGATGTGCAACCCCGAGAGTTGCGGCGCTTGCCGGGCCACCAATCCCCCAATGATGGCATTGCTCGCCAGCAATAGCCACATGATGGCCATGGCTACCGTACTTACCTGACTTACATCACGCTGGCGTCGCCAATCAATGGCCACACTTGCCAGCGCCACAAACAATACGGTTACACTGGTAATGAGGAGGCGCTGATGCAAACTGATGAGATGATCCATTTGCGTCCTTTAGTTTGTCGTCACGACGAATCCGTGGGCACTTGGGCAGTGTTGCATGAGCGGGCACTTGGTACATTGTGGGCTGCGGGCATGACAAATCAAGCGCCCTAATTGGATGAAGTGCATATGAAAGGCATATTTGCGCTCGGCGGGCACGAGGTGTTCTAACAATTGTTGGGCTTTGACGGGGTTTTGGGTATCAACCAGCCCCAGCCGGTAGGCTACCCGGCCGATATGGGTGTCGACGGGCACTACCGGCATCCCAAAGGCAAACAACAACACACAGGCGGCGGTTTTGGGGCCAATCCCGGGGTGGTCAGTCAGCCACGTTTGGGCCTCGTTTGGCGCCATTTGTGCCAAAAAATCCAACGAAAAAACGCCATAATCCCTTGCCAAATGCATCAGCACCGTCTGGATGCGCGGCGCTTTGCTGTCGGCCAAACCCGCCACCCGGATTACCTGGGCTAATTCGGATACCGAGGCGTCGCACACATCTTGCCAGCTGAGGTAGGTACGCTTGAGTTCGCGAAAGGCCCGGCCACTATTGCGGTCAGTGGTGTTTTGCGACAAAATCGTCAACACCAATTCGTCGAGGGCATCGCGTCCAGCTCGCCACTGTCGGGTGCCATAGAATCCATCGAGGATGTCAAGATGTTGAGCGAGTGAAAGATGCATTATTGTTTACCATAGTAAAAATCCACGATATAATTGTATATCCACTTCAATCGATCCGAGGCACTGTGTGACCGAGCGCGATAAGCGTATTTTGTTTGATTTCGTTGATGCCTGTCTGTTACCCCGTTGTCCCATCTGTACGTTGGTACAACGGGCTGAACAGCGCACCCTCGCTGTCTATTGTGCCGAAGGTGCCGGCGATCAACAACGGCGGGCCGATGTACGGGCAGCCCGCGGCTTGTGTGCCCCTCATGGCGCTCAGCTCCGCGACGCCAAAGACGCCATGGCCGCCGCCGTCACCGCCTACGACGTGCTCACCAACCTGCAACGTGATTTGGTTGCGGTGCGGAGCAATCCACGGACGTGGGGGCGGCGCGGTATCGCGCGGCCGGAACCCTGCCCGGTATGTGTCGACATGCAACGCTACAATCGTGCCGTTTGCGCCGGGATTGTGGCCTGGAGCGCCGATCTCTCACTGCAACAAGCGTTAGCCAACTCACACGGGATTTGTGGGCCGCATCTGCGCACCATCAGTCGCCACACAGGAGTGGCAGATGAGTTTTGGGGAGCGCAGTCGCATGCGTGGCAACGCCTGCACGACGAATTGGGGGAATTCATCCGCAAACGCGACGACCGCTTCCGCCACGAACGCCAAGCCAGCGAAGCTGATGCCTGGAAGCGGGCCTGGCATCAGATTTCTGGCGATGTATTGAACGACATCACGAAGGAGTAATGTCCATGAGCAATCTTGCCTTCCGGCTCCCCACCAAACGCGAAAGTTGGCTGTATGCCATCGCCAACCTCGGGAGCTCGATTCCCTACCAAGCTGTTGCCGCTGGCGTGTTGTTTTTTTATACCGACGTCAAACATTTGGCCCCTACTACTGCGGCCCTGATCATGACCATCTATGCCATCTGGAATGCCGTCAACAACCCCATTCTTGGGCACTTGTCAGACCGTACTCGTTCGCGTTGGGGTCGGCGCATTCCCTTTATCCGCTTTGGGGTCATCCCCTATGCGATTGCCTTTGCCGCCATCTGGTTTGCCCCGTTTGACGGCAAACTCCAGCCCACCGAGCTGGCCATCTGGTTCCTGGTTACCATTGTGGTCTTTGAAGGATTCGGTACGGCGGTGACGGTAGCCGGTTATCAAGCCTTGCTGGCTGAAATGTTCCCCACTTATGCGTCGCGGGTCGCAGTGGCTGTGCGCATGAATTGGCTCCAAACCGCCGGGTTGTTTATCGGGGCTGCCTTGCCTCCGGTGCTTGCTACCATCCTAGGGTATCCCTTGATGGGCGTTGTGTTTGCGGTTGTGGCCTGTGCGGCCTTTTTCATCGGTTTGCGTGGCATGTACGAGCAACCCAGCTATGCCCCCACCGAGATGCCCTTTTTGGAGGCCGTCAAAAACACCCTCGTCAACCGTAGTTTTGTGAGTGTAATGCTGGCCCAGATGATGCGCTTTGTTTCGACCAACACCTTGACTGCGGGGATGTTTTTCTTGGTCAAGTACAGCCTAGATGCCAACCCCGCCCAAACCACGTTGATTCTCGCCACGGCGTTTGTGGCGGCCGGGTTATTTTTGCCGATCTGGAGCAAATTTATCGCCTTGCGCTTTGGGCCACGCACCACCTTGATGATTGCCTATGCCAGCATCGGGATAGCCGTGATCCCCTTGATGTTTGCGCAGGACTTTACGCAGGCCTTGGTGGTCGCCTTCTTTTTGGGCTTCCCTGTGGCTGGCTTGATTATGATGGGTGACGTGGTAATGGCCGATGTCATCGACGACGACGAAGTCCGCACCGGCGAGCGCCGCGAAGGGATGTTTTATGCCGTCAATGGCGCTGCTACGGCCTTGAGTAGCACCATCGTGTCGGTGGGGTTTGGGATTATTACGACCATGTATGGCTACAATCCCGTCAACGAAATCCAGCCTGCGAGTGTCGACTTCGGCTTCCGAGTCTTTATGGTGGTGTTGCCGATTATGGGGGCGATTTGTGCCATGACGGCACTCTATTTTTATCCATTGCACGGGCAACGCTTGGCTGATATGCGCGCCAAACTCGCCAAGTAACCTATTTCTTTTTTGAAAAAAACTACCTGCTTGGAGGTGAAACGGCCCCATCCGAATCAACTCGGATGGGGCAATTCATGGCCGCGGTTTCGTGGGGTTGGTAGCGGTGCTTATGCGCCCCAGGTTTTGCCGAGGATGCGCATCCAATTGTCGAAGCAGAGCTTGGCCAATTCGGCATCGCCGTAGCCCCGAGCCCGCATGGCATCGACTAGATTGGGCAAACCACTGGCATCGCCGATGGCTTGGGGGATGGTGGCACCGTCGAAGTCTGACCCGAGCCCGACGCGATCGATGCCGATGCGCTTGACGAGGTAATCGATGTGGTCAACCATTACGCTCAATGCGGTATCGGCGTTTTGACCGCCGTCTTCACGCAAAAACGCCACCGCAAAGTTGAGGCCCACCATGCCGTCTGAATCACGGATGGCATCGAGTTGTTTGTCGGTCAAGTTACGGGTCGACTGGCTCAAGTTCCACACATTGGAATGGGTGGCGACCAGGGGCGCCGTGCTTAGTTTGGCCACATCCCAGAAGCCTTTTTCGTTCATGTGCGACAAATCAATCATGATTTTGAGGCGATTACAGGCCTTGATGAGTTCTTTGCCGACGTCGGTCAAGCCGGGGCCGGTATCGGGGGAATGATTGTGGCGGAAGGGCACCCCTTCGGCAAAAATCGTGGGGCGACTCCAGACCGGTCCAATCGAGCGCAAGCCGGCTTGGTAAAACACCTCGAGCGAGTAGAGGTTTTCGTCGATAGCCTCGGCCCCCTCAAAGTGCAAAATCCCACTCATGGTACCAGCTGCTTTGGCTGCCAAAATATCGGCCACACTACGCACCACTTTGAAGTCGCCGTGTGATTCGCGTTCGATTTCGAACAATTTGGCCGTCATTTTCATGGCGTGATTGAGCGAGTATTCGAGGGGCAGGGCGGCAGGGAGGCTGTCGCGATCGTTGACTTTGTCGGCGGTGGGATCGGCGGGGATGTACACCGCAAAAAA